>CATNBF010000013.1 GCA_950096895.1 uncultured bacterium
TATCAAAGCTGGGGTGGGCGGCAACGAATAATATACTGGCCGCGGCGTCGGCAATACGCTGTTGATTTTGTTCTAATTCCCGACGCAGCTTTTCTTGCGCAGCATCTAATTCTTCAATTTTCTTGGCCACCGCGGCACGTTGTTCTTCCAGCGAGCTAACCTGATCTGCGGCCTTGACCAATTGCTTTTTTGTTCGTGCCACATCACGTTCTGATGTTTCGACCTGGGCGGTTAATTTTTTGTTCTGTTGCTGGGTCTGTTGAATTTGGGCATTAATGCGTGATAATTCCGTCCCCGCCGCCTGGGCCGCGGATACAAAACACGCCAGCGCAAAAATTACTGCAATTCTTCGCATTGATTGGTTATTTTCAACACCCTTGTGGGTAAAAATTTTACCCTATTTGATGTTAACCCTTAAATAGGTCTTTTTACCTTTTTTCAACATGACAGATCCCCCAGGAACCAAATCCACACGGGCATTCGCATCCGTCACGCGAACATCATCAATGGCCAGCCCCCCCTGCTCTATATTTCGGCGGGCATCCGACCGGGATGAAAACAATCCCACCCCCATCACCAAATCCAACACCGTTACCGGATCCGTTTCCACAGAAAATTCGGCGGTTGGGGCATGATCTGCGGCCCCAGAACCAGAAAACAATGCCGCGGCGGTTTTTGCCGCCTCTTCTGCGGCGGCACGTCCGTGCGCAATTTCTGTTGCGGCCATGGCCAAGACTTTCTTGGCTTCGTTTAATTCGGCCCCTTGTAATGCCGCCAGCCGGGCAATTTCATCCAACGGGATTTCTGTAAAGATTTTCAAACTTTTTTCAACCAATTCATCCGGCATATTGCGGAAATATTGATAGTATTCGTATGGGGACGTTTTTTCTTCGTTCACCCAGACCGCATTCCCGGCCGATTTGCCAATTTTATTGCCGGCCGCATCCGTAATCAAAGATGTCGACAGAACAAATGCTTCCTTGCCCAGCTTTTTCCGAATTAATTCAATCCCCATAATGGCGTTTCCCCATTGATCTGCACCACAGGTCTGTAATATACATCCATATTTTTTATACAAGGTCAGGAAATCCACGGCCTGGAATGTCATATAATTAAATTCCAAGAATGTCATTCCGTTATCCAGCCGTCGCCGCACGCTTTCCATCGATAACATACGCGGCACCGTGAAATCTGTCCCAAAATCACGTAAAAAATCCAGATGAGAATACGTCTGCATCCAATCATAGTTATCCACCACAATCGCATCAGACGGTCCATCACCAAACGTAAAGAACTTGGCATATGATTTTTTTAACCCCGCGACATTTTTCGCCAGTGTTTCTTCATCCATCATGGGACGTCCACTATCGCGGCCCGACGGATCCCCAATGCGCCCCGTCGCCCCACCGACCAGCATAATTGGCCGATGCCCATATTTCTGAAACCAGCGCATCATCATCACCGGCACCAAATGCCCCACATGCAACGAATCAGCGGTTGGATCGGATCCCAAATAGGCCGCAATTGGCCCCGCATTTAATGCATTATTCAAGCCGTCCATGTTTGATGTCTGATTAATAAATCCGCGCGCGGATAATTCTTGTAACAATTCGTTTTGCATTTATTAAAACCCCATTTGCATCCATCATATCAAAACACGACGCAAAGACAATAAAAAAACGGACGAAACGTCCGTTTTTATCGCACTTAACAAATATGTACGTATGTATCCAAGATTTTTGCAACCACCCGTGGATCAACCATGGCACGGTTGAAAAACCAAGATCCCCCAATTTGAACCGCATTATTAACGGTGGGATAGTTACTGACCCCCAGGAACTTGTTCGACATGGGGATAATTTTACCGGATTGCTTGTCGCGGCTAATAAAATTAACCAAGAATGTTCCCCCAGACTTGTCTTGCGGGGACGTTACAATTTCCGAGAAACCATGAAAATCCGATGTCAATGCTGTACGTGTGACAAATGCCACCAATTCATGACTGGCCGAATAATCATCGTACGATTCCAAAAGATTTTTGAATTCCCATGCCAATGCCGCGGTCCGATTCTGATATTTCTGGGTCAAGCCAGACAGACGCTCTGAACTCCATTGCGCCAAATCATAATTATAATAAATCAAATGCGGACTTTTTGCCCCAAACACCTTTTCTTCATTTTCCGGTGTAATCACTTCGCGTACAATCGGGGCCACCGCAGGCAACATATTCGCCGAATGCCGTGTGCGCTTTTCAATGACTTTGGCACGTCCCAAGACAGTCTGAATCTGTCGCAAACAGTCACTCAGAATACAATAATCTTGGTCATTAAATTGATATCTTGATTCCTTGTCGTAATTTACCATTTGTTTGTACCTATTTTTAATTACGTCAAGTAATTTAATACAATATTTTGTTTTGTCAATAAAAAAATTAAAGATAAAAGATTAATGATTATGACCCGGCAACGGCATATAAATACCCGCCACACCGGTCGGGCACAGACAAGGTTATCCAAGAACTTCTTTACGCCGCTTTCTTTATATCATGCTTGATCCCGCGCAGATATTTACGCAATTCATCAATTGGCACCAATGATCCATCCCGTTTTTCGGCCGACCAATAATCCCATCCGTTAAAGCTGACGCTGTGCTGCATTTTGGCCGCCATAACATGAATAGATGCCTTGCCATGCAAACTGTGTGTCAATTGGGCATCCCGGGTAATCATAACACGTTCGCCACGTGGACTGACCAATGTTTGGCCGGCATATAACAATCCCGCATCCAACAGTTCAGAAAACGCCACACGCACTTCTTCGCGTTTGGGGGCCGACACTTCGATATCTGATAAATCAACCGGCACAACCGCATCCACACGGGCACGCGCCGCCATAACATAGGCCGAATCGCGTTCCATACCAATAAACTGACGTCCCAATTCACGGGCGGCGGCGGCGGTGGTCCCACTGCCCATAAAAGGATCTAAAATAATATCCCCTGGCTTGGTAGATGCCAAAATCACGCGCCGCAACAGGTCCATTGGCTTTTGCGTGTTATGTAAACTTTTGCCATCGGCCCCTTTGATCCGTTCATCCCCCAGACATATATTAATGTCCCAATCAGAACGCATCTGCTTGCCGCCGTTTAATTTCTTCATCGTTTCATAATTAAACGTGTATTTACCTGTTTTATGGGGTGTGGCCCAAATTAATGTTTCATGGGCGTTGGTAAAACGTGTTCCACGAAAATTCGGCATTGGATTTGTCTTGACCCAAACAATATCGTTCAAAATCCAAAACCCCAGGTCTTGCAGTATTGCCCCCACCCGGAAAATATTATGATAACTGCCGATGACCCACATGGCCCCATCTGGTTTCAAGACACGACGACATTCCGCCATCCAATCACGCGTAAATTGATCATAGGCCGCCGGGCTATCGAATGCATCCCATGAATCACGTACCGCACGGGCGGCTGTTTGATCTTCGGGACGATAAAGTGTTTTTGCCCCCAATTGCAAATTATACGGTGAATCAGCGAACACGGCATCGACCGATGCATCCGGCAATCCGCGCATCAATTCAATGCAATCGCCAAGCAAAATTTTATTTAGATATTTGTCCATCTCTCTCTTCTATGGGCATGTGTGCTTATATGCATATATTACCATATTTTGAGCAAATGAAAAAGACGCCCCGCCCCAGGCACAAATAAAAAAAAGTCTTGATTTTTATAAAAAACGCATTTTTTGCAAAATCCCCCTGTGCGATTTCACTTTACAGAATTTGATTTGATTGCTATCCTTTGGCTCGATATGAGATGTCCATACTGCAATTCAACCGATAGTCGTGTGACAGATTCCCGTCCCGACACCGAAGATGCGATTATTCGCCGCCGTCGCGTATGCAATCAATGCGGGGCGAAATTCACAACGGTCGAACGGGTTCAGATGCGCGACCTGCTGATTCGTAAAAATACTGGAAAAATTGAACAATTTGACCGCGATAAATTACGCCGCAGTATCAAACTGGCCTGTCGTAATAGAGAAGTTAGCGACGAACAAATCGAAAAATTGGTGACATCCATTCATCGACGTCTGGAAACAGAAACAACCGACGATTCGATCAGCAGCAGCGTCGTCGGCCAAATGGTTTCTGATTCATTGTTAAACCTGGATCCGATTGCGTTTATTCGCTTTGTATCGGTTTACCGGAAATTTTCCAAGATTTCCGATTTCAAAAAAATTATTAATCAAATTCCGGAAATGGCGGACGATGACATGGCCCAGGCATGCCATCTGCCACAAACATCATTGTTCTGACAATTAAAATAATCAAGTATGAAGAAAATATTTACCTTTTTATTAGGATGCATTGTATCACTAAATGTCATGGCGGCAGATTTGCCAACCATCTTGGGCGATGATGACGCATCTCTTTATCGCCAGATTTTCGACCTGCAATCGCGGGAAAAAATCGATGCGGCCATGCGTCTGGATAACAAAATAACAGATTCTATATTAATGGGAGAGGTTTTGTACCAACGCTATATCTCGAAAACATACCGAACCCGGGGTCATGAAATCAATACATGGATGACCAAGTACTATAATACGCCTGGGGCCCCACGTATGGCGGCATTGGCCAAGATCAAACAAACAACCGTCCGGTCGCCTAAATTACCCAACACCATCAGCGGGACATCCATCGAAACAGCCCAATCAGAAACATGGACACAGAAAAATTATACCGGTGATACCGCCGATCAAATAAAAAAATTCAAACGCGCCATCCGCAGCGGCAGCACCAAAACCGCCCGTTTAATTCTGGAAGACGCCCCGTTCAAGCGTAAGTTAACCGAATCTGACTATGGTCGTTTGGCGGGCCGCCTGGCATTTATTTATTACACCAATGGTGAATTCGAATTGGCGAAAAAGTGGGGATTTGTCGCATCAGATGCCGGATCTGAATATGGTCTGTGGACAATGGGCCTGCTCTATTACAAAGAAGAAAAATTTCGCGAATCACAAAAGTATTTTAGCAAGATTTTGAACCTGGGCCAGATTAACGACGCCCGCAAGACAGAAGCCGCGTTTTGGGCCGGCCGCGCCGCAGATATGGCCGACGACAGACGGGCGGCAAAAAAATTCTGGGCCATGGCGGCGGCACATCCAATGTCTTTTTATGGGGCCCTATCGGCGACAATGTTGGGCAACCGACCACGTTATGAATTCTTTGACGCCGAATGTACCGACGAAGATGTTGAAACAATTGCGGCCACAAAATATGGAAAAACCGCATTGGCCCTGATCCAGGTGGGTCAAAAAGATCGCGCCGAAGAATACATGAAATTGTTAATCACCACAAACGCCAGCGATCGTACATTGCATGCGGTGAATTCTGTGGCAACAACATATGGTCTGCCGCGGGTATCGATCCAGGTGGCCGGTGTTGTGCGTGATCGCGGTATTCTGGAAATCGATGATAATATCATTTATTCGGCACAATACCCGTTACCCGATTGGGAACCCATGGGCGGCTGGTCAATTGATCGGGCCCTGTTGCTGGCAATTACAAAACAAGAAAGCGGATTCAAAACCAATGCCAAATCAACCGCAGGGGCCAACGGATTAATGCAGATTATGCCCGGCACCGCCAAACGTGTCGCCCGCCGGAACAAGGTCAAAATGTCTGATATTGACATGTCAAAGCCCGAACATAATATGTTCCTGGGCCAGCAGCATATTGTTGACCTTTTGGCCCATCCCAATATTAACAATAATATTATTAAAATGTTGGTATCCTATAACGCAGGAATGGGAAATATGTTAAAGTTCGAAAAGACATTTGATACATCTGATCCTTTGCTGTATATCGAAAGCTTTCCGGCATACGAAACCCGTAATTATATCAAGCGCGTGATATCCAATCTGTGGCTCTATCGTGCCCGGTTGAACCAACCACTGCATACCATGCGTGAATTGGCCGATGGGCATTGGCCGCTATACAACAGCGAAGATGCCTATGTCCAGCAACAAATTGCCAACCGTATGGCGATATAAAAATTCCCCACAAATGCGGGGTATTTTTATTTAACGCTGGTTGTCATTTTCACGGAAAAAATCTTGGGCCTTGGTACGATAATTCACCCATTTATTAATATGAAACAAACCAAACATAACCGTCAAAACCGATGATGTTGCCAAAATATTTTTGATCTTTGGATTTTGTTCCTTGGCGCATGATAACCCGATACAGCATCCCGTAGAGATGCTTAGATAAATAACGATCGCTACAAAATGCTGCTTTGACAGACGTAATAACTCAATCCCCGGACGCAGTTGTTGATACACCTGATGGTCTCGATTTGTCATGGCGGTCATATTTGCAATTTCGCGTTCTATATTTTCAATCAAGATTTGATATTCTTGATCTTCGGCCGGGGTCAGTTCGCCCAACCGTTTGGCAATCCCATATTGTTCTTTTGCTTGGGCCAATATCGCCCGCATTTCCCCCAGGGCTTTATTCATTCCATTTAGACTTTTCTTTAGACTTGGCATTATGTCACCTGTTTAACGTTGGTATTTTTGGCTGTTTACGAAATCACGCAGTTTGGCATAGTATTGACCTGTCCGTTGACTGTGATAGACGCCAAACAAAACCGACACCAGCCCGGTAGTTTTATAGGCAGACATATGTTTTGGATCAGAAAACATTTTAACAAAGGCCACCATACAAATTGCGATGTATAACAACGTCGCGTAAGAATTTTGTCTGATGCGCCGTTTCAACACCAATCCTGGATAAATTCTGGTGTATTGCGCCTGGGCCTGGGTCTGGGCAATATGTTGGGCAACAATTTGGGCCAATGAATCGAGTTCGGCCGCTTTGTCCACATCATCCAGGTCGGCGGCATCAGCGGATTTTAACATTTCCTGCTGTTCCTGAATCTGGGCCTGCTGTGTTTCTAAATCAGCCAAGGACTTCTTTAGTCTTTTTAAGTTTTTATTTAGTTTGTTCATGATTATTTAACTTTTTCAATGGACTTTAGATTAATTTCATCCAGGCGTTTGTTGATTTTTTCGTACTGTTTCAGATAGTCTTGACACGCCGCGGCATATTTCGACAAATAAAAACAACCACGTTCGGCATGATATGTTGCCAATCCAATCGCCACCAATGACATAGCCATCAACACTTTGGCTTTGCCGGTATTTCCCATTTCATTTTGCCGATATGTCCCCCATGCGCCCGCAATCATTAAACAAAACAACACCCATGACAGGATATGATTACGCCACGCCAGAGCGCGATTTTTTTTGTGGATGGCAAATTCCGTCTCGGCCACAATGATATCGCCCATAATATCTTGAACGTTTAATAATTCTTCTTTATCCAAAATTAATTCTGGCAATAATTTACCCTGGGCCTGGATAGCGTCAATTTTGTCCAAGTTAATCGACGTTTCTGACAAGATTTTGTTGGCATTGGCTATCCTGTTGCGGCAACCATGTTCAAACGATTTTTTCATTTTCTGTCCTGGGGATCTCAATTATTATTAGCGGCAGCTAATATATCACAAAAACACAAATCGTCAATCAAAAAAACATTTTATTTTAATGCGTTATATGCTATGGTGATACGCGAATGAAAGAAAATCCAGATTTTTCATTGGAAAACGAATGTGATGGCATTGTTGCCGGCTGTGACGAGGCTGGACGCGGCCCCCTGTGTGGGCCGGTTGTTGCCGCGGCGGTTATTTTTCTCCGGCGGGACATTGATATCCCCGTGATTATTCGGGATTCGAAACAAATGACCGCATCCCAACGGGCGGCGGCACGTGATTGGATTTGCGCCAACACAATCTGGGCCGTGGCATCATGCAGTCCGGCCGAAATTGACGAATTAAATATATTATGGGCATCGATGCAGGCCATGGAACGCGCGGTTGCCGGGTTAAAAACCACACCGGCCATCACATTGGTGGATGGCAATCGGGTGCCACGCAACCTGGTGGGACGGGCGGTGGTTCATGGGGATGCCAAGTCATTATCTATCGCGGCGGCATCTATTATTGCCAAAGAAACCCGTGACGATATGATGCGCCACCTGGCGGTGCAATATCCCCAATATGGATGGGATAAAAATGCCGGATATCCGACGGCGGCGCATTTGGCGGCATTGCGCCAATATGGAATTAACGAACACTATCGGCGGTCTTTTGGCCCCGTAAAGGAGATTTTGAACAATGAAACTGCGCACCATTGATGGCTTAGATCTACGTGGGAAATACGTATTATTGCGTGATGATTTTAATGTCCAGATCATAGACGGCCAAATCACAGACACATTTCGCATCGACCAAAGCATGCCAACCATCAATAAATTACGCAATGCCGGGGCCCGCGTCGTGATTGTGTCCCACCTGGGGCGGCCCAAGGGAACACGCGCCATGGAATATTCGCTGAAACCGGTTGCAGATTACATGGGTATTCCATTGATCCCGGACGCGCTGGATAAAGATTTTTTGAAAAACATGCATGACGGGGATGTGGTCTTGCTGGAAAATGTACGGTTTTATGACTGCGAAGAAAAAAATGATCCCGTATTTGCCCAAAATCTGGCCAGCGGATTTGATCTGTTTGTAAATGATGCGTTCGCGGTATCTCATCGTGCGCACGCCAGTACGGTTGGCGTGGCATCTATTCTGCCATCATATGCCGGTGATTTGTTGGCGGACGAAATAAAAAACCTGGACGCGGTTATGGAAAATCCCAAACGCCCGCTGCTGTCCATTGTCGCCGGCAGCAAGGTTTCCACAAAAATCGGTGTTCTAAAAGCTCTGGCGAAATTATCCGATATGCTGATTATTGGGGGGGCATTGGGCACAACATTTAACTATGCACTGGGGGATCATGTGGGCAATTCCCTGTTTGAACCCGATCAGAAACAAACGGCCCTGGACATATTGGCATACGCCCGGGAAAATCATTGCGACGTCATGTTACCCTTGGACAAAGGGGTGGCCAAAGAATTCAAGCGAGACGCCGCCCGCACCAATAAAAACTTTGACCAAATCGAACCCGATGACGTTATTATTGATGCCGGGATCGAAACCACCGCCCGTAATGTTGATGCCATCAACCGCGCGGCAACTGTCATTTGGAATGGCACGGTGGGTATGGCTGAATGGCCCCCCGTATGGAGCTATGGTTCATTTTCCATCGCCGATGCCATGGCCGCCCGCACCCGCGCCGGCCAGATAACCAGTATCGTTGGCGGCGGTGATACCGTGGCGGCCTTGGTCGCATCCCATACCAAAGACGCCATGACATATGTATCAACCGGTGGCGGGGCATTCTTGGAATATATCGAAGGACGCACCCTACCCGGGATTGTGGTATTGGCGGCATAATCCCAACATTCAATATCACCCACACCCATTGCCCCCAGTCAATAAATCCCGGGGGCTTAAAATTACCCCAAAACATGTTTTATATAAAAAATTGACAAATTTATTTCAATGTCTATAATACAAAAAAATTAAAGGCATAATGATGGCAGAGAAACTAAATTTCATGAAAAACAACAAGGTTTTTCTATTATCCAATTTATACACCGATAACACGACGGAATTAATTGCAGATTTAACGGAATTTGTTGATACATTGCCCCGACATAATACCGATGCGGCGCACAACTATAAATTGGTTGATCCGTACAACATCTCTGGTCCAAAATGCCCAAGAGTTTTGGATTTTACCATCAACAGCGAAGGCGGCCACACCACAGCCTATATGGCACTGGCCCATTTAATCAGTCGCGCCAAATCCCAAGGGGCCATTGTGCGCACCACCGTCGCCGGTAATGCATCCAGTTCCGCCAGCATGTTGGCCATCCAAGGTACCCCGGGATTCCGCGTTATGTACTATTCGGCCCGTCACATGATCCACTGGGGATCTTATCCGTTTACTTTTCACAAGGCCAGCGAAGTTGAAAATATGTCCAAGGTTATCCCAGATTTCAAATCTGCGATTCATTCTATCTATTTGAAATGCACAGATATCCCCCAGGCAAAATTAAAAAAATTGATGTTGGATGAATCTTCCTATATCTCGGCCCCGGATTGCTTAAAAATGAATATCTGTGATTGGATCATGATGCCAGACGGCACATTCATTGGTCATCAAAACAGTCGATAAAAAACGGGGCGCATCGCCCCGTTTCTTTTTCTTAGAACCGATATGAACCCGATAATTTAATCTGATGTAATTGGATTTCTGAATTATATTGATACCGGTAATCTGCACCAAATTGCAATCCATTTGCCATCAAGAATTCAAAACCGCCGCCAACATTGGCCCATAACGGATTTAATTCAATATGATAATCGGTAAAGGACGTTGCCGGCCCAAATTTGTATTTTGCCTTGTCCGGTGCCCCCAAAACATCATATTCGATCCCAATAGACGCGTACGGACGTAATTGCATCCAAGAATTCGGATAAATCCGCTTTTGTGCAATTAACGAATATCCCGGCGTGAACATCAGATAACCATCTGATTCCAGATCCATGTACGTCTGGCCATCAACTTTTTCTGTGACAGAAAATCCAAAATTATATCCGGCGCGCGCATACAGATTTCCAACAATATATTGGTTCAAAATATCATGCAGCAAGCCCCATTCTGTGCTCAATGCAAACGTTGTGCCATCCCCGCTGATCTTGCCAACATAATTCTGGTCACGCGAAACATCTAACAAGTGGATATCCGCGAACGCATTTCCATAAAGACGCGCCCCCGTCCCCAATGTCTTGATCAGATATCCCCCCAACCCAATGTTTGTATCCGATACAGTGACATCCACATGGCCGGCAATATGTTCACCAACGCGGTATCCCAAATCCATAGAATCAGAATTATCCCCCGACGTATGGGATACACGGGCGGTTAATCCCAAAATTAATGTATCTGTTTCTTGCCAATCAAATCCCCCCGACACATTAAACCGATTTCCATCGGCACGTGCCCCATCTGATACATTCTGGGTGAACATACCGAAATCCATGTCCAACCATGCCTTGTTCAAATTCCGGTTTCGATTCCAGATAAATTCATCATACATGCGATCTTCGAAATCACGGAAAGATGTATGTTCATTCAAAACAATCGTTCCCATTAATTGTTCGACTTCGCGCGGCTGGAACAGACGGCTAAACCGGCTAAGTGCGGCCCCATCACGTGACGTATTATAATATTCCATACGATCATACAGCTGCTGGGCCATTTCGGCCATGGCGGTATTTTTGAAGATCAACGGAATCGCCTCGATTGGTGTACGGTTCAAAAATCCTGATTCTGCCAATTTCCCTGCGACCAAGTTATCCAATGCACCGGCGGCATTGTATTCCCCCGTGGTATGCGGTTCATCACGACCAACGATGGGCTGGATCTTGAATACTTCGACCGGGCCACCAAAACGCGGATCAAAAACCACATACAAACTATCGGCAATGCCATCACCATCGGTATCGCGACTGGTTAAATAAATCGGCAGATTTTCCGAAGAATCATTGTAAATCGGCTTGATATCTTTCAGATAGTCAAAACACATTGACCCATCCGCATTACAGAATTTTACAAACAAATTCCGCAACGTCAGATCAGATTCCTTAAAGCCTTCTTGGGCCCGCAGCAGCAAGATCGCCCGCCCCTGGTCCACCATATCAAACAGGTCAATCCCGATTTGCGGTTTACCCAACGGTGCATTATTCGCATCATCACCCAATGTGGTAATATCAGAAATAAAACGCTGGTCAACAGAAATCAAGGCCTTGGCCGTATTCCCTGCATCGTCGGTAATCTTCCCCAGTGTTTTATCATCTGCCAAACTGACCGACGCCCAATAATTGCGATCGTTGTATGTGCCCACCGGTAACACAGCCGCGTGGATCGAGCTATGATCACCAAATTCATAATTGCCGTGAACATCCATGGCCTTTAATCCAACAAAGCTTACCCCGCCGGACACATTGCCATTAATCTCTGCGTTTAACCAATTATTGTGCGGTATCTCTCTGTGGTCACGGGCACCAATCATGATATTCGATCCGATAATGCTGCCCCCCAGGCTCAGGTTATCTGTCAATACCCTTAATTCACCGGCCCCTTGGGTAATATCCATGGCGTCGATGGCGGCCGCCGATATGGTATAATTAGATGTCAAAACATTTACATCACCTTCTGATGCAGGCCCGCCTTGGATCAAGCGATGAAATTTCATCGTCCCTGTGGCGTTCAAGCCGCTGCCTTGCAGTTCTGTGATCCCATTGGTGGCCGTAAAGGTATCTACATTCATCAGGAACATTCCAGAATCCAGATGCATCGTTCCACCCGACGCGTTCACCGTCCCAAAGTTTAGCCCCTGTGCACCATACAACGCCAGCGCACCATTATTATCAACATTAGCCGCCGTTATTTTATTTTCAGCCGCAGAAATCGATAACGACGCCGGCGCATCAACAATGATATCCCCACTGATGGCAACATTGTTATTCACACGATAATCCAGTGCATTTTGCATGGCGTGCATGTTACCGGTGATATTGATATTACGGGCATTAACCGTTGTATTTTGGGCCATAATCAACGCCCCTGGCACACCCGTCATCGATGAATGAACAACATCACCATTTACGGTCATATCTGACACCGACATATTCCCCAGTGTCAACCGCGTTGTCCCCCCGGTAATATCGATATTATTCATATTTTCCCATTGCAACCCGGTGATGTTCACGGTTCCCCCTGTAACCACCATGTTATTGGAATATGTATAATCAGAATTAACCGTAATATCCCCATCATTATTTGTAATGGTTCCATCAATCGCCAAGGCCTGGGTAAAATTCGTTGAATTCAATACATTGAACGTCATACTGCCGGCGTTATTTGTAATATCGCCGAACAAGATGGCGCGTCCCGATGCCGTAAATGACCCGGTATTGACGACATCAGAAAGTTGGGCAGACAACATCTTTGCCGCCGATATGTTTAATGTCCCGTTATTGGTGATCTGGCCACCAAAGTTTGTGCCATTCGCACTTTCTAAATTTAATGTTTTACCCGTACCAATACGTATGCCATTGGCGATACGCAAGGTGGCATCCGCCCCAGACGTTGCCATGGTCAAGCGATCACCCAATATCACCATACCATTTTCGGTTCCGGTCGTCGCATCAAACCATATCCCATTGTCCAAGTTAATGGCATTACCGATAGCACTTGTTGCCGTTAATGTTTCTGCATTAATTGTATAACGCCCATTTCCCCCAATATTACCGGTGATAATGTTGGCGGCATCTATATTAATCCGACCGGCACCAAGCGATTCGATATAATTATCCACTTGTAACCGGGTGCTGGCACCTTGGGCATCTGTCTGGCCCATCCCCAGACTGATCACCCCATTATTATCCGCCATAACAGATCCGGCCTGGATATCACCCGACGCGACCGTCAAAGACCGCGCGTCCATGGTGGTTGACATAATGGTGCCATTGACATTAACCGTATCGGCATTTAATGTGAAATTATTGTTGGCCACATTGACATTACCAACCCCCAGTGTGATCTCAGACGTGGCGGATAAATTGCCACCAATTGTTACGTTTTTCGCGTTCAGCGTGCTAACATTCGCACCAACATTCAAAATTGGAGCCGCGTTGTCATTGCCCGGCATTGCCACAACACGAATATCGTTCGTCACATCAATCTGGTTGGCATACGAATTAATCCCAACCATACCATCTTGAACGTTCAGACCGCCCAATTTAATAATTGCCGCCCCCTGAATCGTCGCATTTCCAGCGTCATTGCGAAATACACCTTGGATATCAATATCTTGGGCCCCCAAGGCCAGATTGGCCCCGGCGTTTGTAACGTCACCTGTGACCGTAATGGTTCCGGTATCGTTGGCCGCGCCATGAACCTTCATAATGCCGGTACCACTATTGCTTAGTGATGCGACATTAATATTATTAGATTGCAAATCCATCGTTCCCAAATTGGAAACCGCCCCCGCTGTTAATGCATTTGTCGCGGTTACATTGGTCACCGAATCGGCCGTCGCGCCAAAGATAATCCCGGCATTTTCACCCCCATCGGCACCCGACACCGTCACGTCTGATGCCGTGATTGTCATATTTTTACCGTAATTACGCAGGGAATAAACATTAATTTCATCACGGGCCGTCATGGTCATATCGGCCATCACATTATTGCGATCGCCATTCAAAACATCAACCCCCAGGTTAATGCCCCCACCCGTCACATTAATAACAAATGATTTCGCAGAATTAGCAATAAAGTTCGACGCCCCTGTTCCAAAAACCAACTGGCCGGTCTGAATGGTTAATGTGCGATCTGCGCCCATACCACGAATATCAATCCCATTGGCAAAGGTTGTCGTTCCCCCATCAATATTTAATGTTAACGACCCTTTGTTAACAAATGCCGCCGGCCCATTGATTGACAAGTTGCCAGCATTGATGGTCAGACTGCCGCTCTCGCTGCTGTTCTGGGCATCACCAGAAATAATAACCGGCCGGTCACCGGCATTGATTGTCATTTGGCCGGCGTTAATTAAATCGCCCCCCACATCAATCCCGCCCGGACCACGGGACGTCAATTCCATCGTCCCGCCGTTATTTTCCACAGAATCAGTCGTCTTTAAGAAATCTGCCGCAATCTTGACCGTATCACCCGCAGCGGCCGAAATTTTATCTGCATTAAAATTACCCGCCGCAGAAATATCAATCACCCCATTTCCCAAAGATGTCAAATTGGCCATCGATACCGCGCCGCCGGCCAAGATAGAAAAAGACGCCCCGGCGTTATTTGTCACATTGGCCAGTGTAACATTATTAACAGATGTCTGGCCGGCTTCGTCCAAGATCCCCAGGTTCAAACGCCCACTACTATTCACATCGTTAAAGGTCAAATTAATCGGTGTTGCAGAATTTTCTTGGGCCGCAATACTAAAACCGCGCCCCCCATTTGTCCCCACAATTAAATCACGGGCGACCAAATCCCCGCCCAGACGCAACGTAAAGTCACCTGTTGCAGAACCGGTACCCGCCATAATATTTAACGTCCCAGATTCTGGTGCGCCCGTCGTTTGCCAAACACGCAAATCCCCCGGCATTGTTATCCCGCCATCACGAACGATCATTCCATTCAATGCATTCGCATCTGCGATCTCGTACGAATTGGTAACAAAGTCCAACGTGCTATATGAAACATCCACCACATTCCCGGTCACAGGCAATGGTTCAACCTCCGCCATGGCCCCCAACGGGGCGAAACAGCATGCAAAAGAAAATAATTTTTTTATCATTTTTTTTGTACAATTCCGAATTCAAATGTGCTTATATTATGCCATATAATTGGTTTGAATGCCAAGACAAAAAACGAATGAACAGGAATTAATTTTAGGTACGAAGGAGAAAAATCATGTTCGAAATAAAAAACATCCATGCCCGCCAAATTATGGACAGCCGCGGCAACCCGACAATTGAATGCGATGTTGAATTGTCTGGTGGCGCATTTGGTCGTGCGGCCGTCCCCAGTGGCGCATCCACCGGTTCTTTTGAGGCATTAGAGCTGCGTGATGGTGGTGACGCATACATGGGCAAAGGTGTTTTAACCGCGGTCAAGAATGTTAATGAAATCATCCGCCCGGCTTTGATTAGCATGGACGCATCTATGCAAACCGAACTGGACGAAAAAATGTTATCTTTGGATGGTACACCGAACAAAGACAAACTGGGCGCAAATGCAATTTTGGCTGTATCGCTGGCGGTGGCACATGCGGCGGCCAATCAAAAGCACGAACCGCTTTATAAATACATTGCATCTGTTTATGGCAACGCCAACCCGGTTGTTCTGCCGCGTCCGATGATGAACATTATCAATGGTGGGGCGCACGCTGATAACGGCCTGGATGCCCAAGAATTTATGATCATCCCCAACGGGGCCAAAAACGAAGTCGAAGCGATTCGGATGGGATCTGAAATCTTTCATAATCTGAAAAAGATTCTAAAGTCCGGTGGCAATTCAACCAATGTCGGTGACGAAGGTGGCTTTGCCCCGAATTTCCATAGCTGTGCCGAAGCCTTGGATACAATCATCGCGGCCATCAAGGCGGCGGGATATATCCCCGGCGACCAGGTTTCAATCGGCCTGGACGTGGCGTCATCTGAATTCTATAAAGATGGTGTTTATAAATTCGAAGGCAAAGACATGTCTGCCGACCAGATGATCGAATTCTATGAAAAATTAATCTCGGACTATCCGATTATTTCTATCGAAGACGCCTTGGCCGAAGAAGATTGGGATGGTTGGAAAAAACTGACGGAAAAAATTGGTGGAAAATGCCAATTGGTTGGCGACGATTTGTTCGTAACAAATCCGACACGTCTGGCGCGCGGGATTGAAAACGGCGTTGCCAATGCCATCTTGATCAAGGTAAATCAAATCGGATCTTTGACCGAAACATTACGCGCCATCAAAATGGCCCAAGATGCGAACTATGGCGTTATCATCTCGCACCGCAGTGGCGAAACCGAAGATACAACGATTGCCGACCTGGCGGTGGCAACAAACGCCGGCCAGATTAAAACTGGATCAATGTCGCGTACAGACCGTATGGCAAAATATAACCAACTGATCCGTATCGAAGAACAGTTGGGCGATGCCGCAAAATACGGGATCTAATCAAAAACAAGTGTGGGGCGATCACCCGCCCCACATAAATCCCCCGGGCCGATGTATTAAATGTTGGGACAAATTGACATTTTATATCTTCTAAAATATGTGGCATGCGTGCTGATACTGATTGGTATTGTTCTGGCACCGGCATGGTTGGCACGTCAAAATGCGCGTGACAAGTATGACATGCTGCTGGTGCGAATTTATAATTGGCTGTTTGGATGGACTGGGGTCGGATGGCTAATCGCGCTGGTCCTGGGTGTCAAAAAATAAAATCCCGCAAATTGCGGGATAAAAATTACATAACAAAATCTTCGCCCAGGTAAACTTTTTTCACCATTTCATCGCGAACAATTTCATCGGTTGTTCCATGCTTTAAGATCATTCCATCGTGCAACACGTAACTGCGGTCGGTAATCCCCAATGTTTCACGCACATTATGATCGGTAATAATTACCCCCAAACCACGATTTTTTAGCTGCGATACCAAGCTGCGGATTTCATTAACCGCGATGGGATCAATTCCTGCAAAAGGTTCATCTAATAAAATAAATTTTGGATCATTGGCCAATGCCCGGGCAATTTCAACACGCCGCCGTTCGCCGCCCGACAATGCGGTCGCCGGACTATGCCGTAAACGCGAAATCGAAAATTCATCCAACAACGCATCTAATTTTTTACGCCGCTTTTTACGATCTGGTTCAACGACTTCTAAAATTGCCATGATATTTTGTTCCACCGTTAAACCGCGAAAAACACTGTTTTCCTGGGGCAAATAGCCGATGTGCAACCGTGCCCGTTGATAAAACGGCAGATGGGTTATATCCTGGGAATTCAAAAAGATCTGGCCGCCGGTCGCCCCCAACTGGCCTGTGATGCAATAAAAAGCCGTCGTTTTTCCCGCCCCGTTTGGCCCCAACAGCCCAACCGATTCGCCCTGGTGCGCGATCATGGAAATATCGCGAATAACCATGCGGCGGCCGTATGATTTTGATAAATGCTCTACACGCAGTACAGATTGTTTCATAATCTTATCACCAGTTCTTCTGTTAATACTTTGTCCCCTGTGCTGGAATCCACACGTACATTTCCGTTCAAGGTAATTGTCTTGGCCGCACGGTTATATTCACCCGTCCGGGCCGTAATATTATCTGTGATTTTTTTACCATCGGCCACCCGCCGCAACGTCCCCGCCACATCATCCATAAAGATCACATCTGGCTTGCCATATTCTTGGCGACCAACCCGTGCCCGAATACGAAATGGTTCCCCATTTTTATCCACACCGGCAAAGACCGCCCCAGACATTTTGAATTGATTGCTAACAATATCTTGCATATTCACGGCCGAAATTGGCGTCCACAATAACTGGCGCGTTGACAGTGCCCCCGCCACCAGTGCCGTCACCAACACCAGCCCCCATCCCGTAAAGAAAAATTGCCACAGACGCTGCAACCGGCGATGCTTGGTAAAAATAATAAAATTGCGTTTGCTCTTTTGCACATGTATTAGTTTAGAATACTATTCATCAAAAAGCAATTTTTATATTTTTTTACCTGTTTTTTATGTTATAATATAGCCAGAAGAGAATGAAAACATCATATCGTATTTTGGTCGGTATCTTGTGCACGGCAATCATGTCGCCGGTCGGTGCGGTTACAATTAAAAAGGCCGCCCCCGTATCCAGCAGCACTGTTGCCACATCGTCCAGCGGGGCCACCGCCAGTCTGTTGCCCACAGTTGTGGGTCTGGTCGGCGGGATCAGTGCACTGACCAAGCAAACCCGTGCATTAAGCGCGGAATGCGAACCAACAACCCAAGAAATAAACTTTGTCGATGCAACGGTCAAAGAATGGGCAAAAACCGGCACATCCAATGCAAATGATATTGAAAGTTATATGCGCACCCTGGGACGGCGACCATGTGACTCTGCCAACGGGTATGAAGTATCTGTCCGCTTAAACGCGGCAGCAGATGGGGACATTTGTTACAACTGGTACGGTGACGAAGAAAAAGAAAACGTATGGTATCGCTATCCACGTGTGGGCCGGGCAATTTATTGTCCTGATGGCACAGTGGGCACAAATTGTCCCAAAGAACGTCAAACCGCATCTGATATTTATGAAATATTCAACTTGGTCGATTTTACGGTTAATGACTATACCCCGACAGAGGCAACAATGGCCGCCAAATTATTGGACAAGGTTGAAAAATGTTCATCGGCAAAATTAAGCGCGAAAAAGCGGGCCATGTGGGGCGAATTCTTGACCGATACGGTTAGCAACATGGGCCAAAAAACCAACACCGGGGCCATCATGCAACAGGTCCAGGGTCTGACCGGTGGGGGGCTGCAATCCCTGGGGGGCATTGCCCAGCAATTTTTGGATAGATAAAAAAAATCCCGATAAACCGGGATTTTTATTTACACCCAAAGGTAAAAAAACATATTCCTGGGGCCACGCCGGTGGCATAATTCATGGCAAACCACAGATGATATTTTGTTGCCATCGTCTTACGCCCTTATGATCCACCCCAGAATTAAATTTATGGATTATGAAACGCCCACTTTTTTATCCATACGCCAAAAATTCATGGCCAATTGTGGGTTATATCACACATCTCAACGTCATGCATAGTTTATCCCTGCGCCATGTTGCTTTTTTTTATACACTGCCCTGTTTGTATTTACAATAACATGTCCCACTATCTTGCATACATATTATCCATAAAATGGCCCAGAATTAAACCTGTGGGTTATATTCGCCCCCACCTAAGCTATCTTTTTTTTATACCGAAATTTGTTTTATTCATAATGATATGCGTTATACATTAGTTAAGCGGATATTATCTGGCCAATGGGCCGAAATAAAATTTCTGGCATTGCTCCCCCTATGCCGCCCCCCCTGAGATCTCACCCGCGCCACGTTCATGGGGATTCACGACAACATAGTGCGATCCCTTTGCCCCATCTGTCCAAAAAATGCACCAAGATCAGACGCGCAAATACATCTGCCCATGCGGGCATATTCATGACACCTGTGATCCCCACGGGCCCATCCCGGACATGTGCGGATCAATCTTTGCTTTGCGGGGGATTCTATGGGTGTGCCCCTTATCCCCGCCCACCATCGTCCGTAACAATAAAACATCCAAAAAACATGGGTTAAATATGGGGTACATGCGCGACTGCGCCGCCGGATCGATGCGGCACGCTAAAAATACCCCGCCGGACCAAAGAACAGCGGGCACGAAAATAATCCGAAACATCCCAATAAAATCACCCTAATTTACGGTGGTAATACCATCCGCTATGGACGGCTTGCTCCCCATTTCATCGGTATTTTGTCCCGGGGCGCATTTATTCGGGACACATTGCCCCAGTCGGATAAGAATTGCCCCAAACCATGTTCCCCTTGGGCAATCTGAACACGCAAATTTATATAACATATTGATATTACAATATTTTGTCCAGCAATTTTAGGCTAAATTCGGGACCATTCCTGCAAAGATTTGCAATAAAAAGCCGCGCAAAATCATTATAACCCGCACTCAAAACAATGGTTCCCCGGGGCATTCCGCATACCCCATCAACCCGCCACCACGGCGACCACACACAGGCAGGATAAATCATTTTGCCCCCATCCGCCCAAAAAAGTGCCTTGAATTTCCACAGGCCGCGGGCCGTCCCGGGCACATGGATAAAGCCGTCGGCCAAACGTCACAGGGGCCGCCACAGATGTGCACATACGCCTTTGGCCTGAATGCCCAGATTTCCACGATCCTGGCCCAAAAATATTGGGCGCGTCTGGAATCAGGCCGATTGCCCGGATGATAAATCCCCGCCCCACAAGACAGGGATCTTGGCACTATTATCTGTTTTTGCGCCCAATGCCTTTGTGACGCAGGAATATTAACGTTATCACTTGGCGGATTGATCGCCAACCCCGGAATCAAAGATTGCTGACATTCCATCTGACACAACAAACCGGGGGAAAACACAGACGGTGGACGTGGGCGCGGCAGAACGCAGGCGCGGCGAAACACCCGCACGATAGATCAATGGGCTTGGTCATCATGAATATAATAAGCTATGGAAAATGGGGACAAAAAGTCCCCATAAATTATTCGCAGATTCAAAATATATAACCTTTTAGTCGTTATATTGCTGCTGCTGGGCGGCGGAAAATTCTTCGATTTCTTTGGCACTTAACCCATGTTGCTGAAACATTTCAACAAAGTTAACCGCCCGCGCCATTTTGCTTTTGTATCCACCTGTGGCGTTTCCCTGGGCCAATACCGCCCCGGCCGCTTTGAAAGTATTAACTAATTTTGTCATATTCAATGCCTCTTTCAAAAACATCTCTCTGACTCAAAGCAAATTCTATACACGCAATTGCTTTTTGTCAAGAACTTTTTTAACTTATCCGAACGAATTCGGATAAATCCCCCTTTCATGCCTTTAGTCTTGGCATCCATACATACCGCAATCAGCGGTTGAATATTCTTCGACCGCGATCGCCGCCACCGGTGCCGTACGCGCCGGTTCGGTATAGTGAACTTCTTTCACCACACGCACACGACGATTTTCCGCATTGGCAACACCATCTGGTGTCGGCACTTTCAGGCCTTCTTCGCCCGCAGAAACAGCAACAATCTGGCTGGCCGGGATGCCGTATTTAATCAGCATTTTTTGTACCGCATCGGCACGACGCCCGCCCAGTGCATAGTTATAATTTTTTGATCCCATTGTATCGGTGTGACCAACAACAGATACCTTGATGTTCTTGTTATTTTGCGTTGCCGTCGCCAATTTACGGATTAAATCTTCGTATTCCGGTTTAATTGTCGCCTGGTTGAAATCGAAACGTATCTCAAAGATTTCTTCCATCACATGCTGCTTGGGTTCTAATGGAATTTGCTGAACCTTGATCATTGTTTTTTCACCGGCCGCCGCCTGGATCTTGTCCAAACGGGCATTAATCGCCGTTAATTCAGAACGCATCGCCATCATCATATTGATAAATTCTTCGCGCGTTACCAATTCATCACCAATTTCTGGAATTTGTTCTGTGTCATCATATTCATCGTTTACGCAATCTGCGCCATAATCCGTATTGCCAATGGCATTGCCACTGTTGCTGACGGTTTTGTCACCACCGTAAATATTCTGGTTAAAGACAATTGGCTGGGCCGACTGGGTCGGTACTTGAACCGGCACAGGAACAGTTGTAATTAAATTTTCTGGGATATTAACATTATTAACAATGATAATCCCATCACGCGCACGCGATGCACCGGTCATGGCATCCATATCACGCGTTTCCGGATAATATGCCGGCGTGGACCGCTTTGTCCCCGAATTTACGGCCATTGTCTTGCTTTTTTTCTGGGTCGATGATGCCATGGGGGGTTGCACCTGGGCTGTTTTGGCCACAACCTTGCCCCCTTTGCAATCACGCAATGCCGTCAGTGCCCGATCAAAACGTGCGCGACATTCGGCCGCCGTGGCGGTTTGCCCACTGGCCACCGCAGAAATCCAACAATCAAATTTTGCCTGGGCCTCTGCTGCTAATTCTGGGTTCGTGTCACTGGCATCATTTTTCAATTGATCCATCAAGCTGGTATACGCGTTGTACAATTCAAAGCTGGTCTGATCATCTTCGATCACCCAACCTTCCAGTGTTTCTGGAAATGGTAATTCCCCGGAAAACGCCGCCACCGCCTTTTGTGCGAACAGTTCCCCCACCTCTGGATAACCGCTGGTACGGGCGTTATAAATCGCATAGGAACGATAATTCATCGCCAATTGATTCAAGAACGAATCCTGGTGCGGCGCGGTATAAACGTCCAACGATTCGATATAATCCACCGTTGGTGTTGCAATTTGCGCACGAGATACGTTGTTATCAGACGGCATCCCTGCGCATGCCCCCAGTGTCACCACCGACACAACCGCCAATGCACGTGAAACAGCCATTGATATACAAGATTTATATTTCATCCCGGGTTCCTTTTTCTCTTTTTTGTACATTATACGATTTTCGCAACATTGAGTAAAGCGAAAAGTGAACCCACCACGCCCCCAGATTCCCGGAATTTAATGATAAACCCAGTATTGCGGCATATCGGCATAATCCTCTAATTGTGTACCATGATATCCGTAACAGTCACCTATCTGATCTATGGTGGCATCGGGCCAAATTTCATAAAGGAATTTTCCCGTGGTTGTACGTGCCGACAGACCGGTCATCGTTGCATCATCGCCTTCACCGGCATATCCCCCGGTATCAAATGTCTTGGTAAACATACCGTCGGTTGCGGCCCCAGACAAATCCCCAAAGATTCCATCCCCAAACGATGTTAACAAAGTATCCATAAACGTCCGATTAAACATGTATGGGGCGGCTGCGCCAGAAATGCCTGCAAAGAATCCCGATGGTAACATCCCAACAAGATGTGTACAACCCGCAAACGTTTGATTAAACATATATGGGGCCGGCGCGCCAGAAATGCCTGCAAATAACCGCGCCGGAATTGTCCCGGTCAGCTGGCTTACATTACCAAAGGTTGAATCAAACATCCCTTCGGCCGGTGCACCAACAATGCCGGCAAATAAATTTTCTGGGATTTCCCCGCTTAACCCGATGTTATTTCCAGTAGCGGCATCTGTCAGACGCCAACCAAATGTTTCGGCAAACATCCGTTTAGCCGGGGCCCCACGAACACCCGCGAACAGATTTTCGGGGATTGACCCGGTTATGCCCGCGCACCCCCGGAATGTCCCCTCAAACATACTTTCGGCCGGCACCCCATCGATTCCAGAGAACAGATCTTCGGGAATTTCCCCTTCGATTTGTTGCGCACTGCTGAACGTATCCATAAACATCCGTTCTGCCGGGGCCCCACGGATCCCCGCGAACAGACCAGATGGAATACGGCGATGTTCTTCATAATAAATCCCCATGTTATAAAACGTCTCGCGGAACATATCCGGGGCCGGTGCCCCGCGAATGCCCGCAAATAAATTCTCAGGAATTCCATAATCTAAATTTGCCTGATAAAACGTCCCCCAGAATAACCCCGGCGTCGGTGCACCGCGCAATCCGGCAAACAAGGCCGCGATTTCATCCGCCCCGGCGTCATACATGCCGGTGCATCCATAAAAACTTTCCTTGAACATATTGGCAATCGGGGCCCCATGCACCCCCGCCATTAATTCCGGCGGAAAACCATAAACGTCGGCCCCACGTTCTTCGCCAACCATGTTTGAACATTTATAAAACAACCGCTGAAAGCTGGGCTGGGTGCCCGGCGCGCTGCCGTCACCAATGGTTGGGAATATGGCCCCCAGGCTGCCTGATATAAATACGATATCCGCAGTTTTCTTGGCACGGGGACCCGTCGGATTCTCGAACCGGATGGCAGAGGCCCCATCGGTCGCATAGCCCGTTGCCACCCCGCCCAATTTAATTTTATATTCCCCGGCACTCGCATACGTATGTTCGTACGCCGTGTCCGCCGTCGTCGCCCGA
>CATNBF010000014.1 GCA_950096895.1 uncultured bacterium
GGTATTATGGCCAAAAAAAAGCGCAGAGTATTTTCGACAATTACGCGAATATTTGCCGTCTTTCTGATGGGGATGGTGGTGGCCGTGGTGATTACGTTATCCCAGTTGAACTTGGAAACACTGCGCGATAATTTAATTTGGGTGTTGCGTGATGCCACGGGGTTGCCGGTGGAAATTGATGGGGCGGTGGCGTGGCGATTCTCGTTGCGGCCGCGGGTGCAATTAAATGATGTTCGTGTTCCCAACGCGGCGTGGGCGCATAATCCCAATGGATTTGTTGCGCGAAAGATCGATGTGCGGTTGAATTTAATATCTTTGTTACATAATCGGCCAACCATTCAAAATGTAAAAATATATGACGCAACAATTTTCTTGGAACAAGATAAAAATGGGGCGTATTCAATCTATCCCAAATGGCCAGATGATGATGCCAATGTTGTCGTCCCCAATGCGGCCGTGGCCACGTCGGTTAAAAAATATCCATTCAAAGACCCAGGCTTGGGCGGGGTAGAGGTTCGAAATCTGACCGCGCATATTATGAACGAAACCTATATTGTTCCTGGATTTCAGGTCAGCTATGTCCCAACCAAGACAGGGCGTGAATACAGCGGATGGATCAAATCAAAAAAGGATGTTTATCCCTTTATTGTGTCGTATTCTGAATATAATGCCGATCGTCGGGTTTATCCGGTGCGGGCGGCGATATCCACCGGCGGCGATGCGTTAATTGCGCATATCGCCCTGGAAGGAACCAGTTTGGCCCCCATTGATTTTATTATCAAGGGTGAAATTCCAGATGCCGCCGCCGTGGCCGAAGTCTTGAATCTGGATATTATGGATATGCCCCGTATTGGGATTAACATTGCCGGTGGCTATGATTGGAAAAAATTAACATTACGTAAATCGTCAATAACAATGCGTGGTAATGAACTAAAATTTTCTGGGGTTATTGATTGGTCCAAGAAATTACCCAATATAACGGCAAAACTGGAATCAGATCGTATCAGCTTGCCCGAGCTGTTTCCCGGCCTTTACAACAATGGACGTAAATGGCGGCGGCCCAATCGGGAATTAAATGTTTTTCGTGATACGCCATTATATGGGGAAAAGTTCCTGGAATTTAATATGGATTTGACGGCAAATATTGGGGAATTCACGGTCTATCGGGATTTGTATTTGGGGGATACCAAACTGCATGCGGTGATGGACAAAGGGACCGGGCATATTGATCTAGAGACGGTTGTTGCCGATGGGGATATTCATATTGGGGCCGATGTTGTCATTGATGAAGATGGGACATTAAATGCCCGCGCCGGGGGAATTGGGGAACGCATCTATGTGGGGGAAATCCTGGACCAGGTGCATCAGCGTGATTTGATATCCGAGCTGCCGGTGAATATCGAATTTTACCTGACTGGCCAAGGGCAGACATTGACCGAATTGATGCAGACCTTAAACGGGCCCGCATATGCGTATTCTGTGGCACCGGGGTACGCGCATTCGGCGTTGGTGGCCAACGTATATGGGACAGATTTCTTGACGTCTTTGCGTCACACCATTGGGGATATGTTTCGATCAGAAAAAAAGTATGATCAGATGCGCATTTCGTGTGCCGCCGTTAATGTCAAGGTACGTGATGGAGTAATTGAAACACAAAATGGCGTTGCCGCAGAAACCAACGCGATTAATGTACAATTAGCAGGAAATTTAGATCTGGGCAATGAAACAATGCATCTGTCGTTGGCGACGGTGCCGGTGCGGGGAATTAAATTGTCCTTGTCCGGCAGTGTGGTTAACGCCATGGAAATAACCGGTAATTTGGCCGAACCAGATATCCGGATCAGTGGGGCCGCCATCGCCGGTCGTGTGGCGTCGGCCACGGGGCTGGGGCTGCTGCTGGCACCGTTGACGGGGGGAATTGGATTGGTTGCTGGGGCCGGGGTTGGACTGTTGGCGGGGGATTTGATTGAAAACTGGTTGGCAGATGATCATCCATGCCAGACCGCCATGCGGCGTGGGGCACCGGAAATGCGGGGGGATCCTGTGTGGATGGGATCGCCAATGGCCGAATTGGTTGGGCCCATGATACGGACCAGTGAAAAATAAAAGAATATCCAGGAATGGTGTCTTTTACCCTTGCACCGAATCGGCATTTTTTGATAAAGTGAACCCAAAGGGATGTAGGACGCAAACAGATTAACAGGAGCAAATTATGGAATTTTCTGTATTTCGTCAGGTTTTGATACGTGCGCTGGGGCATATGCAGTCCATTGTGGAAAAACGCGCGACACTGCCGATATTGATGAATGTAAAATTAGAGGTTGCAGATGATTTAATTTTATCTGCGACAAACGTTGATTTGGAATTGGTTGAACATGTTGCCGCCGATATTACACTGGGCGGGAAAACAACTGTGCCGGTCCAGATGCTCTATGATATTGTGCGCAAATTGCCTGATGATGCGGAAATTACGTTTAAGCAATCGGGGGATCAATTGGTGGTGTCCAGTGGGCGTGCCGTATTCCGTTTGCCGACATTGCCGGCGGAAAATTTCCCAGCGATGGCGGGTGCAAATCTGACGACCAAGTTCCAGATGACAACAGGTGATTTGGCGCATCTGATTAATCAAACAAAATTTGCCATCCCGACCGACGATGTACGGTATCACTTGGGCGGGATTTATTTCCACATTTCTGACGAAGGCAAAGAAAAAATGTTGACCGCGGTGGCCACCGATGCCCAGCGGATGGCCCTGTGTGCGATGCCCGCACCAGAGGGCAGTGCCGATATGCCGGCCGTCATTTTGCCGCGTCGCGTGATTGGCGAATTGTCCAAGTTGCTGGAAGACGCAACTGTTGATGATGTCATTGTAGAATTGTCGGATACCAAGGCCCGCTTTACCGTTGGTGCCGCCACATTAACCAGCAAGTTGGTTGATGCCCAATATCCGAATTATCGTGTTGTTATCCCAAAGGGTAATGACAAGATCGCCGTTCTGGATCGCAAGCAATTTGTTAATGCGGTTGACTTGGTTTCTGTGGCCAGTGTGGATAAAACAAAATCTGTTCAATTGACATATTCGATGAATAAATTGGTTGTTAATGCATCCAGTCCGGATGCCGGTACTGCGACCCAGGAATTGGATATTGAATACAATGGTGATGCATCATTTACGGTTGTATTTAATGTAAAGTTCTTGCTGGATGTCGCCGGCCAGGTCGAAGGGGACAAATTCCAAATGGAAATGCAAGATCCGCTGTCGCCGACGATTATTAAATCGACGGATGCCAAAACGGATGCTTTGTTTGTATTAATGCCAATGCGCATGTAAAAAAATCCCGCCGTCGGCGGGATTTTTTTTTATTGATGTTGGATGTACCGGGTTACGCCCGGCGCATTTTTTTTGGGTGGGACCAACAGGCATGATCATTGGTTGCAATTGTTGTGATTTCGTGACGTGGCCCTAGTCAATATTTATCCAGACATAGGTTGGGGAAAAATCAAAAATATTTGGTTGTAAAAAAGTGCTGAATCCCGTATAATCTATGCTGTTGGGCCAGATTTTACTATGCCTAATCCAAAGGGACGTTTTTTTTATCCACACTTGCCTGGTTAAAAATCCCAGATTTCTGCCACTTTTTATCTGTGATAATATGCCTATTCTAAACGTCGGTTTTTTTTCGCACACTTGTCATAGATACGGGAAAGTGTGGGATGAAAATATCGATTATTATACCAGTATACAATGCGGCGGAATATATTACCCAAACCTTGGATGGGATATATGCGCAGAGTATTGGACGTTCTGAATTAGAAGTTATTTGTTATCTGGATAAGTGCACGGATGACAGTGGGGCTGTTATTTCCGCATGGAAAAGGCAAAATTCGGGGTTGTGCTTGCGTATTATCCGGGGACTTCGCAATGCAGGGCCGTCGGTGGCACGCAATCGGGCGATTGCCGTGGCGCGGGGGGAATTCATTCACTTTATGGATGCCGATGATACGATTAATATTGATTTTTATCAAAACATGTATATGGCGGCCACCGGTGCATCGGCAGATTTAGCAACATGTAATTTTTACAACCAGCGGCGTCCCCAAGACAGTATTATTTATCACGGCGATTATGTTTTGCGCAACCCCCAGGATAAAATTGATGACATAAAGGTTGATGTACATGGATACATGGTGCGTTATTTGATACGGCGCACATTTTGGGATAAAAACAAATTTAAGTTTCCAGAAAACATGCGTTTTTGCGAAGATTGGTTACTGGCCAATCATATGGTTTATGCGGCCAATCGTGTTGTGACTGTATCTGGGGCATTGTATATGTACAGATTTCGTCGCCAATCGTTGGTGGGGCAATCACGGACCAATCCCCTATACCAGGCCCAAGGTCGTGCCGCCGGGCAAAGCGTCAAAGATTTCTTGGCCGCGCATCATTTGCAACCGCACCAGCGGTCAGTTCGGGTGACAGACTGGCGATTGCTGGGGATTCAGATAGTTAAAATTCTGCGTACAGATACCCATAGTTATGTTCGCTTGTTCGGGCGAATATTATTTTTGCGGGCATCGGGACATATTAAATATTTCAGGGGGGATTTATTCAATGGTTAAAGAGACAAATTTTCAAAACGTTGCCCGGTATGGTCGGGCCCGCAAGACGGTGGCACATATTGTATCATCATTGATGCCGACGCGTCGAATACGTAATCGGGTGCGGTCTATGATTCTGTTTGGATTTTTTCGATCAATGGGGGAATTACTGAATCCTGGGGGTGGGGCATTACCACACTATTTTTCAATTGCCGCCATTGTTCGGGACGAAGGAAGATATTTACAAGAATGGATTGAATATCATCGCATGGTGGGTGCAGAAAAATTTTATATCTATGATAATCAGTCCACCGATGGCACGTACGAGATCTTGAAACCTTATATTGATTCTGGGATTGTAGAATACCATTATGTGGTCGGTGATGGGATACAAAACGCAGTGAATTTATATGCTGTGCAGCGGGCCGCATCCAAAACGCGATGGTTGGCAGTGATTGATCTGGATGAATTCATTATGCCAATACGGGATGGGTCGGTGGTGGATTTTCTGCGGCAAATTAATCCCCGTACCGCCCAGGTGTTTATTCGATGGTGCCTGTACGGGTCATCGGGACATGTAACACGTCCCGATGGGTTGGTTACCCAAAATTACAAGTATCGAAAACAAGACAACAGCAACGAAGCCAATAAAATCATTGTTAATCCCCGCATGGTTGTTGATTGTAACAGTGCACATGCTTTTGCCGTTATCGGCCCCAGTATTGATGAAGCCGGTCATCCTGTGACCCCGTCACCAGTCATTGCGGGTTTGACGCAAAATATCATACGCATTAATCATTATCGGTGCAAATCATGGCAAGATTCCCAAGAAAAGCATGCCAAGGGCGACGTCCTGTATGGGCGCGATTATGTTCGATACACCCGGGCGGACTTTGATCGGTTTGATACCAATGATGTGATAGATCATGCGATGGATAAATATGCCCCAGAACTGGGGCGGCGATGTAGGGTAAAATAAAGCGACTATTTTTGTTATGTTGCATTTTGTGGTATTTTGCGACATGATAAAAGAGATGATTTTGACGCGCGATTTTTTTATGGGTGATCCTTTGGTTGTGGCCCAACAATTGGTGGGGTGTGTGCTGTGTCGTGCAATGGATGACGGAACGATTATTCGCGCCCGCATTGCAGAGTTGGAATTATACACCGCCGATGAACGCGGGTGTCATGCGTATGGTAACAAATGCACCCCACGAAATCAGGCCATGTTTTTATCTGGGGGACATGCGTATGTCTATTTATGCTATGGCTTGCATCAGATGTTTAATATCGTCTTGGGCTCAGATGGCACCGCGGCAGCGGTCTTGGTGCGTGCGCTGGAATGGGACGGATGTGACGGGCCGGGTAAATTAACGCGTCAATTAAATATTACCCGTGATCTAAATATGCTGGATTTAACCCAAGGGACGCACCTGTGGTTGGAACCGCGGCCCTGTATTCCCAAAATCGAAACAGGAACGCGCATTGGTATCGACTATGCCGGGGCGGATGCCCAATTACTATGGCGTTTTGTTATCAAAGATAATCCGTATCTCAGTCGGCCTGTATAATCCAGCGATCGCGCATCAAAAACTATAATTAATCCCCAGACCTACAAAATTAAAGCCGTGATTGATTTCTGTAAAGTCACCATTGGAAAAGTGCAGGGTGAACAGTTCCATCGACCAACAATCGTTTAGTCGTGCCCCAATAAAAACCTTTTCGCCAAAGACCAGGCGGCTGGATACATAACGGTCATGGGAATCACGCATATATGGGCCCACGCCGCCACCCAGATAAAACCCACGCCAGTTCAAAACCGCCACGTCCCATGAAATACCGACCCCAAAGAATGATAAGCCATGATTAGAATGATAGGCAGTGTTTTGAACCACATTCAAATTCATACGTGCCGGCAGACGAAAAAGGCGCATCGGTTGGCTATACTGGGCCATCACCAAGGACATTGGCGATATGTCCCATTGAACCGCGTCGATAAGTTTGATCAGGCTGCCCCCGCCGGTTCCTTGGGCGGCATAGATGGTAATAGCATTTTCACGATCTGGGCCAAACATGGGGTTGGCCGCGGCGGCGACCCCAGGGATCAGGATAAAGGATAAAATAAAGCATGGTTTAATCATGCCCGAATTATACACCAAAAAGTGTGGCGATTCAATAATTATGGATTGACGGCCGGGGGATAAGAATCCTATGATAATATCGATAAAAACAGCAAGGGGGATATATGATCAAGAGAGCGTTGATAACGATTTTGATAATGACACTGGGCGGTGGTGCCCATGCGGGTCTGATGGATATCATCGGGGGCCGGGTACAAAAAGAACCCGCCACGTTGGCCGATGCCTGTGATTCCAGCGAGATAAAGCGCGTATGCCCAGAAATGATCTTGGGGGATATGTCGGTGGTGCAATGCTTGGGCCAGAATATTCAAAAATTATCAACCCAATGCGCAACATATATTAAAAAGGCCGCGGGGGAAAAATTAAATCATATGATCGCGGGATCAAACGGACAAGGGCAACGTGATGCGTCATCGGATAAAACCATCAAAAGGTGATCCGGATCATACCGCGACCCAGATGGCCCAATCTGCGATGACGGCATTGCGGGGGATAATGAAATAGGCGGAACGGGTACCCCGATGGACGCGGGTTTTCTTGTTTACAGGGCCCGCCAAAAATGATATAATATGTATAAATATGGGTGTATGAAATTATAAGCGTCGTTGAAAAATGACGGAAATCTGGCATTTTGCCACCATGGAGAGTGTTCATGAAGAACCGTAATTTTGTGGATTATTGTAAAAATGCAGTGGGCACGGTCTTTTTATTGGCCGCGGCGTTTTTTGTTTGTTCGACATTGGTGTCCATGCGGGCGGTCTTGGCCGATCCCATCGCGCCGGTTGATGTCGTAACACCGATGGGGACCCCATCAACGGCCCGTGCCACCGCCACATCCCGTGTATCACGGGCCAATCCGCGGGGGACAACAACATCTTCATCGCGTGGCACCACCGCGCGCCCAACCACCACCGCCCGGACAGCGGTCGCGCCAACGGCGGTAAATGCAGCGACAACCGCCACCACCGTTTCGCGCAGTGCCACGTCCCGTACGACGCCGGTGGCATCACGCTCTTCGGGGGGCGTATCAACACGCACAACAACCACATCACGGGGCAATGCGGCCCAAGTAACAACACCTACATCGTCGCGGGGGGTTACCGCACGCAGTGCAACCGTCAGTAATCGCAGTGATGCCGCCACCGCCGCACGCAGTGTGCGTGCCCGCACTGCAACCGTTGCAGGAACAGCGAACACGGCCCGTGTTTCATTACAGGGTGCCGCCATCCGGGGCAGCAAGGCAACATCAGGGAATTCATATCAATATTTATCCAGCAAGCTGTATACTGGAAATTATTCGAATATCATTGATTCGACAACGGGCATGATCTCGGCAGAGGCATATAGTAACTGTATGGAATCATATTATACATGTATGGATGAAATTTGTACCGTCCGTAACGAGGCCCAAGGTCGTTGTTCTTGTGCTGCGCGAACAAAATCTTTTGCCGCCGCCGAACAGGCACTGGAATCTGCCAACGAAGAATTGATCCGTGCGTCTGGTGAATTAGCCTTGTTTATTGCCACCAAAGGTAAGGATGTCAGTGCGGCATTCCAATTAACCGATGCGGAAAAAATCATGAACTGTGCCGCATACCAAGAAGCCAGAACATCTGGGACGGTTGATGATTGGTGCAAAAAGCATCCGGAAATTTCCAACAATGAACTGGTAGAATGTAATAAATCAACACCGCCAACATATTGTTCAAAGATGTCATCGACATATGGGTTTAATTTAACTGATTTAGGTGGCAGCGGCAGTGATATCTTGACCCAATTAAAGTCTGCGGTCGAAGCCAAAGAAAAAGCCGCCGGTATGTCGGTAAACAATGGCCAGAGCATTTTGGATGGTGTTAACGAAATGCTGGGGGCATTGAACGGTCTGGGGGTGGCAAATGGGACACTGACCGATGAAAATGCCAGCTCGCTGGACAAGTTGGCCAACACATGGGGATATGATTTGTTCAAATATGCCCATAACGAAGTGTGCAGCCGCGTTTTGGATTCGTGCTTTAACGGCATTTACGAAGCCTGTGGAACACCGCCATCTGGGTTTAAGTGCGCCAATGGATCCACATCGGCATGTCCGTATAATTACAACAGCAAGATCACCGTTCAATCCAATGGCGAAATTACATTGCAAGAACGGGGAACAACCGGCACAACAAATAACGCCAGTGCGGCATGCTTTGGGTATACATCGACCTCTGGGGATCCGTATTCTTCTTTGCGTGGGCCGGTGGCCGATGCCCGGCGCAGTATTATGAACAAATACATGTTGGACGCCAATGCGGCATGTGATGTCTTTGGGGAACAATTGCGCACCACGGCCCAGAATGTGACCTATCAAAAGGTGGCAGTGCAACAGGCGTTACAGCAAAAACGTCTGGAATTCGCCCAAGAAGAAACGGCCAATATTGCCAAAGAATACCAAACTGCGATTGGTAACTTTAACAAGTGTTTGGACGAAATCTATGACTGTTATGAAAAGCAGAACACAACCAACACATCATGGAGCACCAGTCGCATCAAGACATATTGTGCCCAGGTGTCGAATGCACCCAGCTGCTATGAAACAATGGTTTGTGATGCACCCAACAGCAATTTGTTGGCGGTCATTACCCGCTTGCCAAAGAATAAAAGTGATGCAAACGCGCAAGCTGCCGGCAGCGAGTACGATAGAATGGCATGTGAAAATACCACGGATTACAAGACCAATACGTGTCGCAATGTCATCACGATATCAGAAGTGTTAAGTGGAGCATACGCCGCCGGCGCGGACGCCAATACCCCGGCGGGAATGCGTGAACAATGCCTGCAAAATCATGGGATTGATGGGATCCGTAATTGGGCCAGCAGCAATACCGGTGGCGGATGGTCGACCCAGACATGTCCCAATGGCCAGCATTTAGAAGGTACCAGCTGCGTCCCGGATGTAAAGTCTTGTGTGCATTCTGATGCCAATGCCGCCACGGCGACCCAGACATGGAACGCCAGTACGCAATCTTTTGGCGGATGTACAATTGTGACATGTAAAACGGGTTATACATTGAATGGGGGCATGTGTGTCCAAGGTTAATGCTTAAAATTCTATTAATATCCCCCGCGCGGGGGATATTTTTATGCCTGAATCCAGGTTTTGTCGCAAAATGTCGACATTTAGCTTGACTTTTTGGGTAAAAAAGGGCATATTTGCATAAACTTTTCGACATTTGGAATAATAACCGTTGTCAAAAGCGCAAATAACTTTTAACAAAGAGCAAGAAATATGAGCGATTTTGCAATCTTTCAAACGGGCGGCAAACAGTATCGTGTTACTGTGGGTGATGTGGTCAAGGTTGAAAAACTGGATGCCACCGGTACGGTTGAATTTGACCAGGTTTTGATGCTGGGTGATCGGGTGGGGACACCAACGGTTGCCGGTGCCAAGGTTGTAGCCGATGTTCTGGAACAAAAACGCGGTGCCAAGATTTTGGTATTCAAGAAAAAGCGTCGTCAGAACTATCGTCGCACCCGTGGTCATCGTCAATATATTACGGTCCTGAAAATCAAAGAAATCAAAGGTTAATTTCTGGTTATTAAATCAGAACTTAAAAGGAGTTCATTATGGCACATAAGAAAGCGGGTACCGCAACATCAAATGGACGCGACACAAAGGGACGTCGTCTGGGTGTGAAAAAGAGCGGGGGCAGCCGTGTTATTTCGGGGAATATCATTATTCGCCAACGTGGTACTGCGGTTCATCCGGGCAAAAACGTCGGTATGGGCAAAGATCATACTTTGTTCGCGAAAATTGCCGGTATTGTTACGTTCAAAAAGAGTTTTGGTGGCAGAAAGACTGTATCTGTTATCCCCGAAGACGAAGCAAAATAAAAAAATCCCCCATCCGGGGGATTTTTTTATGGATATAAACTATAATGGATGATCTGGGGGCTTTGTGGATGCTGTACCGCGGCAAGTGGGTGGTAAAGGTTTCGCAGCAATGACAAAAAGATATCACGTCATGCGCGGCGTTATAATTCGGATTCCGGTCTAAGTTCAGGAATTATATTGTTCTTTATTTCTTATATTCTTAAAAATTTTTGTCGTCCTGTGGCCCCGTTCAAACACCGTTTGTGTGGGTGGCCCAGGGATGTGTTTTTTTCTTGTCTTGGTCCACGCGGTGTTGTGCGAAATGTTTTCCCGGTATCCTTGGCGTTTGGGGTGCGCTGTATTAATGGGGGGGATTTACGGATATGGCGTTGGTTTCGCCGGCATTTTTCTTGTGTGCATATGGGGGTCGTGGTTCGTGGAACATGGGGTTGGTTTTTCGCCCTTGGGTGGGTGGCGACATAGTCACCAGAATGGGGTATTTTTTCACTTGTAAAAAAATGCGCAATCCGGTATAATTCTTGGCATAGAACAAAATTTACCTATGCCTAATCCAAAGGGACGGTTTTCTGGCATAGTTTTTTGAAAAATAAAATCCCGGATTTCTGCACTTTTTATCCCCCCATACTATGCCTAATCTAAACGTCGGGTTTTTAGTGTGTGGTGCGCTGTGTCTGGGTGCCCATGCGGCAGAAATGGTCAATGTCGAATACATTCATAACGCGATCAAACAAAAGTGGGACATCACGGTGCCATATAATGCCGCGCTGGAAAATCCCCGCGTTGCGGCGAATATGAAATACTTGTTGACCGCCGTTGATGTAGCAAATGAAATCCTGAACGGGGAAAAAACAACGAACTATGGCAATGGGGAATACGCCACGATGCAGGCAGCCGACACCATCGCAAGCATTCAGGCCGTCGAGAGTCTGGTCAAGTTCAAGCCGAAATTTTTTATGACGACCAACACGAACGTGTCTGTGTTCAAGATGGATATCTTTGCATCCGGGCGTTTTTTTATTGATTGGGGTGATGGACAAACAGAAATCTTGAACATTGCCGACCCCGCAGAGGGGGCAGAGCTGGCGCACAGCTATGCCACGCCCGGCCAGTACGAGATTAAAATGGCCGGGCGCGCCACCGGGTACGAAGCGAGCAATGCGCAAGCCGGGTACGGCACATTTGTGTTGTATAATACGGCGCGCAAAATGGAATCAGATATTGTTCAAATCCGGGGCAGTCTGGGGGCCATATTCCCAACCATTGGCGACGGCAGCGCGCCGGGCAGCCAGCCCAGCTTTTCAACATCGTTTCAATATACAAAAAATTTAGTTGGGCCCATCCCAAGCGAACTGTTTGATGGGGTGCATGGTGCGCCCATTGCGTATATGTTTGATTATACTTTTTTATCTTGCGAAAAATTAAGTGGTTCAATTCCCAAAGATTTATTTGCCGGCATTTCGGGCGCACCCGCGACCGGCATGTTTAGAAAGACATTTTTTGATTGCAGTGGATTAACAGGCCAAATTCCAGAAAACCTATTTGCTGGAATCACAGGCGCATCGGCACCAGCTATGTTTCATGGTACATTTTATGGATGCAGTGGATTAACCGGCGTAATTCCATCAGGGTTATTTGCAGGGATTACCGGTGCGCCACAAAATAGAATGTTTGCAGGCACATTTAGAGATTGTATTAACTTAACATCCATTGGGGATGGGGTATTTGGGGATATTTCTGGCAACGCGGCACTCTATATGTTTTCTTATACATTTTCTGGATGTACATCATTAACCGGGCCATCGGCGCGAACAACATCGGGCAAGTATTTGTACGAGATTTGGCCATCAGCCACCGCAGATCAGGTAGAGGATTGTTATTTCGGTGCCGCGACACTATCCGACTATGTCGATATCCCAGAGGACTGGAAATAAAATAATTGAACCAATTTATGATGTATATTTGATCTTTTATTTGATCGTGTGATGTGTTATAATTATTCCATAATGAAACGGGTCGTATATGGACTGTTTTTTATCATTGCGGGCGTTTTGCCCGGCGTTGCTGATGATGCGGCGACGCCGTCGCGCGTATTGCCCACGGTCAAGACCACGGATTCTGGGACAAATACATCAAATTCAACCACAACACGGACGGCGGTGACATCGCGGGCGGTGGTGCCATCTCGTGCAATATCGGGTCGATCGGATGCCGCGGCATCATCGACGGGACGGACGTCTGGGGATGCGGGACGTGTATCTTTGGATGATTCATCACGGACATCGCGGACGGCAACGACAACATCAACGCCGTCGCGGGTGGGGGTAACATCATCGCGGGCCAATACCACAACGGTTACGCCATCGCGTGTTTCATCACGGGCGGCCGGTAATACCAATGCCGGTCAATCGGCACGTGAAAAATTAGAAGAGGCGGTAAACACCGTCGGTCGAAATGCACGTGTCACCGCGGCCAGTATTAATGAAACACCGGCGGCACGCCGGGCGGGGGTAACACTGCGTCCCACCACGGCAGAGGTGGGGGGCCGCGCCGTTATTGCCGGCACAAATATTCAGACCGGATCTAATATCAAATCAGAGGTGCGCACCGTTCAATCCCGTGCCGCAACAAATACCACAGTTCCCACCGCCGAAAGCATTGCCGAAGCCAAGGAGCGTCTGGAACAGACCGCAGATTTGAACAAGTCTTGTCAAGAACAGTATAACGACTGTATGGATCAATTTTGTGCGGTTATCGACGCCAATCAAAAGCGGTGCAGCTGTTCGTCAAACCTGGATACATATGCACGCAGCGAGAGTCGCGTCAAAGATGCCAACGTGCAATTAAATGACGTGGCGCAGCGGATTCGTTATGTTGGGTTATCGGCCGATGAAATTCGCGCGATTATGTCCGCGACAGAGGCGGAACAAGTTCTGTCTGGGACACGTGATAATTCTGAATCGCGCAATATGTTGCAAGAAATTGAAGATTTAATTTCCAACCCGGTTGCGGTATCATCATCGTCATCGGGGTCGGCATCATCTACGCTGGATATGGATTTGGATTTTTCAAGTGACGGCGGCGATATGTTTAATCTGGATTTCTTGAATAATAATTCATCGGATTTATCGCGCAAGCGCGGCAAGGATCTTTATAACGCGGCCAAGACGCAATGTGCATCAATTTTGAACCGGTGCAAGACCGCCGGGGCGTCATCGCAACAAATTACGGCCAATTACGAATTTGCGATTGATCGCGACTGTATCGCGTATGAACAAGGATTGGCCAAGATGACCGATACCGCAATGTCCAATGTACGCAGTGCGAACTTGATGTTGCAAAAGGCGCGTTTAGCGGTATTAAATAATAAAAATCAATACACACCAAAAGAATGCGTGGCGGCATTGGATGCATGTATGAAAGATGACATGGTGTGCGGTGAAAAATATACCAAGTGTTTGGATCCAACAAAACGCTATATCGATGAAAATGGTAATGTCGTTCTGGGGGAAAATATTAGTGATATTACCGCCTTTATGAACGGATATAATAATGCAGATATTGATTCGGACTTTTTATCAGAATCCGCCAATATTTCGATTGACAAAAACACGTGTAAGGCGTCTGATACGAACGAAGGGCAATGTAATGTAAAGTATTTAATGCAAAAGATTGGTATGGGGGCGACGGTAAACGACGGGGGATTGTGTCGCGCGGTTCTGGACAAGTGTCAACGATATACATACAATAATGGAAATTATAATCCCTATAACGATATTGTGGTTAATTATGTTCAACGTGCCATGGTGAATATCAAGGCGGCCCAGTATCAGATTATTTCTGATTATGCGTCAACATGCTTGACCGATTTGTCCAAGTGTTATAACACCCAGGTCAGCCAGGCAAAGTCATGGACATCGTCTGCCACCACAGACAGTATCTATAACGTTATGCGTGGGGCATGCCGGAATGTGGCGTTGACGTGCGCCTATGCGGTGTTTAGCAAAGATGACAGTAGTTGTCCATCGAATGAGCCAGAAACGTGCATTAATTCAATATCAGCGGTATTTTATCAATCCTTGCTGTGTCCGGCGAATTCAACATTTGATACAGCAACGGACGGCGGGATACCAAAAGATGGTGCCACAACAATGGCTAATGGCGAAAAAGCGTATGTTTCAAAGAGATGCTATTGCAATACTGGGTACACATCTTATCAGGGGGAATGTAAGATTTGTAGCGATGGTCAAGAATTCAAAGACGGAAAATGTGTGACCAAAACCTAATAAAAAACGCGCCATTGGCGCGTTTTTTATTTCTTTATTTTTTCCATAAAGGCGCGATGATTTTCCAATTCGTCATCATGTGCAGGAAATGAACGATGGGGAAATTCAGTTCCGATTTTAGGGTGGGCCAACATGGCCGTGTGATACTTTTCTATGATTTCAGAAATATCGGGGGCCGGTTCCGTGTTATCCAATTCCAGATATACTTTGGCCAAAATTTCCGCGTCAATTAACGCCCCGTGGGCATCCGCGCGCGCCGTCAGTGATATGCCATACCATTTGGCCAGCGCGTCCAATGTATAACTCTTGGGGCCGAACAAGCGGTTTCTGGCGATGACCAGGGTATCTTGCTGCTGGCTGCGGGGGATTTGGGGCATGTTTAATTGTGATAATTCGTAATTAATAAAAGGAAAGTCAAAATCGATTCCATTATGGGCGACCACAGGGCTGGTTCCGATAAAGTCTAAAAATGGTTTTGCCACGGCGGCAAATTTTGGCTTATCTTCCAAAAATGCGTTCGATATTTTATGAACCATATAGGATTCTGGGGGAATAATTTTTCCATCGGGATTAATATATTGATGAAACGTGTTGTCTGTAATTTTCCCGTCGATAATTTCTACCGCCCCGATTTCAATGCATCGGTCGCCGCGGGTGTATTCGAACCCGGTTGTTTCAATGTCAAAGCAGATTACACGTGTCATCTATTTTTATCCCCCAAAATCATAAAATAAACTTTTGCGCATGGACGCAATACGTATTATAATAGATGCGTGAATTTAATGCTAGAAAATCTTAATCAGCAGCAGCGGGCCGCCGTAGAAACCACAGATGGGCCGTTGTTGGTCTTGTCGGGGGCCGGAACGGGGAAAACACGGGTACTGACGACGCGTATTGCATATATTTTGTCGATGGGGCTGGCCATGCCGTGGCAGATTTTGGCCCTGACGTTTACAAACAAGGCGGCCAATGAAATGAAAAATCGTCTGGGGACGATTTTGGATGATCCGTCTGCGGCGCGTGATGTTTGGTGTGGGACGTTTCATTCGGTGTGTTTGCGCATTTTGCGTTACAACGCAGATCGGGCGGGATTGCGACGTGACTTTTTGGTCTATGGCGAAGAAGAACAAAAAAGTGTTTTGAAAACTGTGATCGGTGAACTGAAATTAGATACCAAAGAATTTCCCCCCGCCGACTGGGTTGAAAAAATTTCTGCAATCAAAGATCGGGGCCGCGGGGCGGATCAAAATCTGGATGGGATTGTGCAAAAGATTTATACTGCCTATAATGCGGCGTTGGTCCGGCTAAATGCGGTGGATTTTGGCGATATTATTTTGAAAGTATTGGAATTATTCGACAATGCGCCCGATATCTTGGATCATTATCAGCGTCAGTTTCATTATATTTTGGTGGATGAATTCCAAGACACTAATAATGCCCAGATGCAATTCTTGATGGCGTTAACGCCGGTGGGCGGGGCGCAAAATATTTGCTGTGTCGGGGATGATGATCAATCAATTTATTCTTGGCGTGGGGCCGAGATTAAACATATTTTGAATTTTGATAAAACCTATGCTGGGGCGACGGTTATCCGGCTGGAAACGAATTATCGATCTACGGCGAATATCTTGGGGGCGGCGAATTCGTTAATTCGTGGGAATGTCGATCGTCTGGGCAAGGATTTGCGGCCGGCACCGGGGACTGATTCTGGCGAAGCAGTCTATGTCTTGACGGTTCCAACCGACTGGGACGAGGCGCGTGCCATCGCCGACACCATTGTGCGCAATGCCGATGGGCGATATTCTGATTTTGCCATTTTAATTCGTGCCGGCAGTTTGTCGCGCCAATTCGAAGAAGAATTTAACACCCGCGGCGTGCCGTATCGATTAATTGGGGCAACCAAGTTTTACGATCGGATGGAAATTCGCGATGCGATTGCGTATCTGCGGTTGATGGTGCATCCATTTGATGATTTGTCTTTCTTGCGCGTTATTGCAAAGCCGCGGCGTGGATTTGGTCCATCGGCAATTGCGAAAATTCGGGAATATGGGCCGGACTTGATGTCGGGATTGCGGGCGGCACCACTGACGGGACGGCAACAGGAAAACGCGGATGCGTTTTTGGCGGCATTTGATTTTGCATGGGATGCGATGGCCCCACGTGATGCAGCGCGGGAATTGCTGGAACGATCGGGGTATATGAAAATGTGGCGCGAATCTAAAGAGCCGGATGCCCCAGAACGGATTGAAAATATTCGCGAATTGATTGAAAATGTTATTTCTAAATATGATAGCATGGTCGAATTTTTAGAGCATGCGTCACTAATGATGACTGATGATAATGATGCGGAAAATGTGAACGATGCCAACGCGGTCAGTATTATGACCATTCATGCAGCCAAGGGACTGGAATTTGAAACGGTCTTTTTGCCCGGATGGGAAGATGGGATTTTTCCCAATGAAATGGCGATAGAATGTGGGGGGGTCGAAGAAGAACGTCGCTTGGCCTATGTCGCGATAACGCGTGGGCGTACCCGCGTCGTGATCAGTAATGCGGTATCTCGGATGGTTTTTGGGGAACGAAAATATAACGCCCCCAGTCGTTTTATCGGTGAAATCGATCCGGCATTTTTATCGTTCCAGGGAATTGGGATGCGTGGCAATGCCCCGGCGGCCCCGACGCGGTATCGTGGTGTACCGACGGCCTATGGTAATTCGCCACGACGTTGTGCGCCCAAGGTGGCCAGCCTGGTCGGTAAATTGGTCACCCATGACGAAATGGGGCGCGGCGTCATCATTGAATCAGATGGGGATATCTTGACCATCGCGTTTCGTGAACGTGGTATTAAAAAGGTCGACAAGCGTTTTGTTAAAATCGCCGGATAAAATTCCGGCGATTTTTTATCGATGGGCAATATGAATGTGCTGCTTAATAAATTCAACAGATTCACGGGTGCGTTGCTTGGCCAGCTGGGGGACACTAACCCGTGATAGGTCTTGTTCCGGTGTTTTGTTGCCATGATAAATCATATCGTTTCGGGCGTTGTAAAGATTGCGCATCACCGTTTGAATGAATTGAGATGCAGGATCTGTCATAGTGGTCTTGTTCAGTTTATCAATCGCATCCGCATAGGCATTAAATTTTGCCCGCAGTGATGTGTGACCCATATAATTGGCAATCGGATCAGATTTGCGGATGGAAATATTATACATTTTCTTTAGCGGTTCGGAATCAATATTATTAAAAAATGTTCGATGGGCCGATACAGCAAAATCCCGAAAATTAATGTTATAGCGGTATAAAATCCCACTGATCTGCTTTTCCTTGTCGGCCAGATAGCGGCGCATAAATATCCGTGATAATTCATTATGGCGGGCCGTCATTTGGTTATAATCCGTCCCCAGATCCATAAAGTAAATTCGGCCAAACAAACCACCATCAATCGGCAGGTTTGGATTTAATGTCGCCCATGCCACAAAGTTATTAACCATGGCATCCATCCCGTTTTTCATTTCTTGGATCCCGTTGGGTGTCACCAGGCTATAGTCGTGGACAATGGTCTTGGTATTTTCCATAATGATTTTATCGGCAACAGATTCACCGGTAATCTTGTTTGGGCGGCGTGCATTGGTTGTGGTGATAAATTGATCAAAATAGCTGTTGTTATTCAGGATCAAAGACCGTATATTTGCGTCTGGACGGATATGGTAATTCCATTTCAAATGAAAGATATTGACCAGGTCGGACATCAACCACCGTGGTCCATTAATGGTTTTAATTTTGGCGTTTTCCAATTTCTCAAAGATGGTTGAATTTGGCATGGTCATCTTGTCTCTCCTTGGGTATGAACACAGTTTATTTTTTTTCTTCGACGTTGGCCAATGAAAATAATACCGATGATATCAAAGATTGATAGGGGACATGCTGCTGCTCGGCCAGTTCTTTGATCTTGTCCAATATCGGTCGTGGGATGCGCATGTTGATCACACAATCAGACTTATTAAATGTTTTATAGGCCGCATATTCCCGTAACAGGGATTCAATGTTCATGATAAAAAGTTGCTGCATGACATTTGGCATTACATACTCCTATACAACCATCACTACATGTAACTATACCAATGTATTTACAATTGTCAATACATTTGTGAATGTGGCTGTCAGTACGGGTGTGCGGGCATTTGTATGTATTGATGCCTATATGGGGTGGGGCGGGCGATACTTGCTTTTTTTAATATTTATCGCTAAGATTATGGCATGGGTCTTTGTGGCCCAATGGGGGATTTATGATGCGAAAAAAAATATTAGTGTGGATTTTGGGGGTATTTTATTTTGTTGCCCCGGCGTGTGCAGAATTAAAAGTTGATATTGTTGCCGGTGCGGTGGAACCGGTATCGGTTGCCATTCAAAAGTTCGAGGTTGGACCCCACGTGCGCAGTCGCGATGCCGCCATGTTGCGTGATGTGGTTGATGCGGACTTAAAATCAACAGGGTTATTTCGTATTGTTGATCGCAAGGCTTTGCCCGAATATGTTGAAATGGGTCAGATGCCAAATTTCAAATTATGGTCGGCCGTCCGGGCCCAAGTTTTGGTCCAGGCAAAATTAACCGCGGAACCAGATGATATGTATCGGCTGGAATTTTATGTTTGGGATGTTGCCGCCGCCGAACAGATCGAGGCGCAATCCCTGGTCGCATCAAAAAAGTCACTGCGTCGATTGGCACATATTATGGCAGATGCGATTTATGAACGTTTGACGGGGGAAACAGGCTATTTTGATACCCAGATTATCTTTATTACAGAAACAGGGCCTATTGGTGGGCGGGTAAAGCGGATGGCCATCATGGACCAGGATGGTTATGGCATGCGTTATTTATCGGACAAGAATACATTCGTCATGTCGCCCCAGTTTTCGCCGAATATGCATACGGTGGTCTTTTTATCTTATCGTGATAATGATCCCATGATTTGGACATTAGATCTGGATACCGGCGAGCAGCGACGTCTGGGGCAATTTGGGGGGATGAATTTTTCGCCCCAGTTTTCACCCGATGGATCACGCATTGCCTTGTCATTGGTAAAGAAAGGTGTCACGCATATTTATGAATATGATATAGAAAGCCAGACATTGCGTCGCTTGACATCTGGGGGGACAATTAATACCAGTCCGTCTTATTCCCCAGATGGCAAGAAATTGGCCTATAACTCTAATCGTTCTGGCAGCCAGCAGATCCATGTTCTGGATCTTGAAACTGGCGAGCAGCAGCGGATCACATACGGGGCCGGTCGTTATGCCACACCGGCATGGTCGCCAGATGGGCAATTTATTGCCTTTACCAAGATCGCAGATGATACGTTTTTTGTGGGGATTATGAATCCTGCGGGACGAAATGAAAAAATATTGGCCGGTGGCTGGTTCATGGAAGGACCATCTTGGGCCCCTGGATCACGTCGGATTGTTTATTATGAAACAGAAAAAGACGATGATGATATTGAACGGCACAGTCATATTCGCAGTGTTGATATCATGGGCCAGAATATATATGACATCAAATTGCCGGACGGTGTACATGGAATGGAACCGACGTGGTCCCCGCGCTTGCCTTAAAATAAAGTCCGCCCAGTGGCGGATTTTTTTGTGGTGTGTCTGATAAAAATCCTTTGGATCGTGGATACGGGTGTGATAAAGTAACCCAAAAAGCGGTATAAAATCATGTTTCCAAAGACATTATCAGGATTTTATTGGTCGGTTATTCGAAAATTTCCATTTTTCTTTGTTTTTGCCTTTGTTGTAATTGTTACAGAGTTTATTGTAGATTTGGTAACTATCCCATTTATAACCAAATGGACATTGGAAATTTTTCAAGGTTTTGCCGATGGGGTTGTGATTCAACAATTATACTGGGTTGCGGGGATATTTCTTTCCTTTATTATTTTACGGCCATTGCGACAATGGCTTAGTGATTATTGGGTGCCGCTGGTTAATCGTTATGCAATGCATATTTTATTGCGTCGTATTTACGAAAATGATATTGACTTTTTCATGGGGCAACCGGCGGGTCAAACATTAAGCCAGGCCAAGACAGTTGTTAATCGTTTAATGGGCTTGACCTTAGGTTTCTATACAAATTGGATAAAGTATTTATTATCGATCGTTTTATTGTTGGGGGTGATGCTGGGGATTGATTGGCGTGTTGGGTGTATGTTGATCATATCGGCGTTGGGGCGGGTTATTTGGTTGCTTGCGTGGCAGAAATCAATAAACCGTGCAACCAAGGAACAACAGAATGTGAATTCCCAGGTCGAAGGATTGATAACCGATAGTATTAGTAATGCCATCACGGTAAAAATCTTTGGGACGATTGCCCATGAAACCGATTATATTTACAAGAAAAAGTGGGGATCTATTTTATTATCGCATAAATTGGCATTTTTGCAACGTGTCCGTGACATTCCATTTAATATATGGGTGTTTGGATGGATTATTGCGACAATTTTCGTTTGTGGGTTATTGATTTCAGCAGGAGAGATGACGATTCCAGATGCGGTGTTTGCAATTGCTGCATTACAAACGGTATCAAATGCATTTGTTCAATTTGTGCAAGAATTTACCAAATATACACAGACACGTGCCGCTGTGTCCCAGGCGTGGAATGATATTACTCGGCCGATTGAGATTCAAAATGCCCCACATGCCAAAAAGGTTCCGTACGATTCAGGGGCGATTGAATTTGATGATGTGTCTTTTGACTATGGGCGCAATCTGGTGATAAATCACTTTAACTTAACCATTAATAAAAATGAAAAGATTGGGATTGTGGGGCTGTCGGGGGCAAGCAAGACGACCCTGGTGAATTTATTGGTGCGGGTATATGATGCTAAATCGGGGACGATTCGCATTGGGGGGGACAGATGTGCGTGATATCAAGATAGATTCTTTGCGGCGTTCGATTGCGCTGGTGCCCCAGGATTTGGTTTTATTTAACCGCAGTCTGATGGACAATATTCGTTATGGACACCCGGGGGCCAGTCGGCGTGATGTCATCAATGCGGCGCGTCTGGCCCATATTCATGACTTTATCGCGGCATTACCAGATGGGTACGATACACTGGTTGGCAATCGCGGAATCAAATTATCCGGTGGCCAGCGGCAACGCATCGCCATCGCGCGTGCCATCTTAAAAGATGCGCCCATCTTGATCCTGGACGAGGCGACATCCGCCCTGGATTCCAAGAACGAGGTTCAAGTACAATCGGCCCTGGGGCGTGTAATGCGGGGACGAACAACGATTGCAATTACGCATAGACTATCGACCTTGCGCCATATGGATCGGATTATTGTTTTATCCCGGGGCAAGATTATCGAAAGTGGCACGCATGACCAATTACTGCGGCGGGGTGGGGCGTATAAAAAGTTATGGAATATGCAGACGGGTGGATTTATCGCATGAAGAAACTTGTACTTGGGGTATTTTTAATGTTCTTGGCGATCCCATGTGGGGCGACGCCGGCGGTTGTTGATTATATTTTTGATGGTGATACGTTTGCGGCGTATGTCTTGTTGCAAGATGATATTCGGATTTCTGTGCGGGTGCGATTAATCAATGTCGATACCCCAGAAATGCACGGGGCTTGCGCCCAAGAAATTGAAATGGCCCATGCCGCACGTGATCGATTGGCCGAATTAATCCCAGTGGGCACGACAGTTCAATTAAAAAATATCAAAGATGATAAATATTTGGGGCGTATTGATGCCAATGTCGTCATGAATGACGGCCGTGATGTTGGGATGGTTCTGGTGCAAGAGCGGCTAGGCCGGCCATACGCCGGTGGTCATCGTGCCGGCTGGTGCGATAAATAAAACATTCCCCCGTTTGGCGTTTTTTTGTCGGGATCGGTATTTTATTATAAAACCAAGAAATCTAACCATTCCTGCGGCTTTGCCATGAATACCAAGCAAGAGTATCTTGGGTATTTTTCCCCTTGTGAAAAAATGCGCAACCGGTTATAATTCCTGGCGTAGAACAGATTTTACCTATGCCTAATCTAAACCACCCTTTGGATTAGGCATTTTTTACTAAAACACAATGCCCGGTTTTCTGGGCTTTT
>CATNBF010000015.1 GCA_950096895.1 uncultured bacterium
TTTTTTTTAATTCCGGCAATTTTGGGGCCCCGGGCATTATTGCTACCGTTTTTTTTTTTTTTTTGGGGGGGGGTTCCCCCCCCCCCCCCCCCCCCGGGTTTTTAATGTCAATTTGCCAGTTTATTGCCGTATCAAACTCGGTGCTATTAGCAGGATAGTTTGCAACACCTGAACCGGCCAGATTAAAGAATGTTTGGGCCGATACATTCTGAACTGTATTGATGTAGGGTGGCTTGCTCACAAAATATTGTGGGGTGTCATTCGATCTTGCTTTCACATTAATCAAGACAAATTGGCCATTGCATTTGACATGTTGTGGCGACGACTGGCTTTGGGTGGTCATATCCGTTCCATTTAAGCAATAGAGATAGCGTGTGTTATTCGTGGTATCTGTATAGGTCAAGACCAGTTCCGCCTTGGCATTGGTGTTGGCGTTGTTATGTGAACAGATCTGGTATTCGGAATTATCAGTATTCTTTAGGGGTTGATCGGTTTTGCCACCTGGCGCAAAGCGTGTTGCGGCCGTGGCGACCGATTGTAATTTACCAGATGTGCAACAGTTTTCTGCGGTATCTTTTTTCCCATTGATACAACAATTTTGAAGGGTTGGTTTATTCTCAGTCTGATATACGATTATTCTGTCCGCCGCCTGACAAGATATCTTTTCCCCAATGCTCAATTGGTCTTTAATAGAACAGTTTCCATATCTATCCTTGATTCTGCCACTGGGGCATTCGCCGGTTCGGCAATTATCCAATATATCGGCCGTACCTGTATTGGTTGCAAACCATGACAACAGGGTATTATCCCCTGATTGCGGTCTTAAAATATTGTTCGCATTTAATACGGACGCCGTATTTCCTTCATCGGTGTCGGCATTGGCATTAAGCTGACAATTACCCCAAATTTCTTCGGCCAGACGACATTGCAGACATTGTGCACTGGTAACACGATTACCCGTACAAATTTCTTCACAGGTATCATAAATCATTGTCTGCTGACATGCTGTGCACTCTGGGCTGGGGGTGTCGTCGGTGCCTGTGCATTTGTCCTGGCATGCGGTGTTCGTTGCATTCATATTTTTGCCATAAATATGGTAATACCAATTGGGCGCAAGTTCATTCGAAATCGGTGCACCATAGAATTCTTTCAACGTCGTGCCACTGGGGGCAAATCTGGCCAGCAACCGGTCGGCCACCGCCTGTAGATTTGTGGAGTCATCCTTGGCATCGGCGGCGGCAACGCATTCTTGAACATCTTTCCAACAGGCCTGGCGACTTAAAATCGCCTTGCGGTTAACGGATTTATCCACAGATTCACACAGGCCAAAGTTCCCCGAAATTGATTTACAGGATTGGATGATACAGTTTTTGCCCACTTCGCGGCATGTCTTGATGATGGTGTCGTACGTATTATCGGCCAGAATTTCATCAACCCCGGTGGACCAGTCGCTGCTGCCGGTGTCTGTGTTGGTATCTGAACCGCCGATATCGGCGTCTAATAATGCGGTACATGATTCTTTGACCGTTGCGCACATTTCTTTTACGGTTTTGTCGGCCAATACCCCAAACGTTGATAACGCACGGGCATCAAAGTCAGATATAGATTTGGCGGTATCACTGATACACTGGGATAACAATGATGTACAACTTTGACGCATTTCTTCCAGTTTGGATGTTTGGGCCAATTTAATCTGGGATAATGCATCTTCGATAAATTCATTCCAGACGCGATCAGAAATATCCTGGCAATTTTTCATGGCCGGTTCCAGATACTTTTTCTTGGTATTCAAATAAATAACGAATTTGTCATTGCGCCCGGCCCATGTTTCATCGCCTTCGGGACGGTGGATCAGCTGGCTCAGCTCGGCTAAATTCGGGGTCAAGAATGCCGATCCGGTCGATGGATCAATATATTGACCCGTGGTGTCCAGACATTTGCCATAATCATCACCACAGACGGTCGAACTGGCCAACATTTCCAGCATCTTTTTCTTGCACGATAAAATGTCATCAGAATTACGTTCTTTGTATATATCCAGACGCGCCATATCCAGCAATGAACCGCTATCGCGGACTTTGGTTTGGGCATTGGTTAATTGGGTTTCAAAGGCCTTTTGCACCGTATTGCAATCTTGTTCAATGGCCATCATATACCCGTTTTCCGCCATCAGCATTGATTCATCATCACAGATTTCCATTGCCATTTCACGACATACCGGTAATGCCGCATTGTAAAGGGCGGTACCTTCTTTGGCGGCGGTTGATGCCCCCAATGTTGAATCCAGCGAATCAAACGCCGCATCCACATCCAGTGTCAAAGATATAGAAGATAAGTCTTTGGATTGACGATTAGAAGAAGATGTTGTTTGCAATTTATTCGCGATTTCATCCAATATTTTCTTGGAATCAGATGTGTCTTTTTGCTGAAACGCTAATTCCCCTTCGGTTGCCTGGGTGATGGCGGCGACATCTTCTTTGTCCATTGTAACCGTCAGCAGCCGTTGTCCAAAATCTAATAATTGATCTTCGGCCTGGGCCAATTGTTTTTTGATGCCATCAAAGTCATGAATGCGGGTCGAACAGGCGCACCGTTTTAATTGTGGGTCTTTGTTGGCACAGAATTCATCCATACAATTATAATAGACGTCACGACAGGCCTTGTAATCCGGGGCATTGGTTAATGCGTCGGTATCAATGGGGGTGTCGGTTGTTGTGGCCGCACGGGATACAGATGATGTTTTAATTGCCGACCGGGCACCCGTCGTTGACATGGCGGCACGTGATGTGCCGGCCGACCGGGCCGATTGTATGGCCGATCGCGCCGATGTAACGCCCGTGGTTCGTGCCGGGGCGACGGCAGATCGTGATACGGATGATACCCCACGATTGGCCCCGCGGGCGGTTCGCGCGGTCCGCGCCGATGATACCGCCGTGGTTGCCGCGGCGGTTCGGGCCGCCACAGTTGTGGCCGCGCGGCTATCCCCGGAAACAGATGTGGTATCCCGGCCAGATTTCCCCGCGGCGTCGATATTTGTACGTGATACGGCCCCAGATGTCCCACGGGTATTTGTGATAACCGCCGGTCGGGCCGTGGGTGTGGCCGTTGCACCTGGGGTGGTGGATGCCGATGATCCGCGTGATACCCGTGGGGTCGATGTTGGGGCCGCCGATGGTGTTGCGGTTGTGGCCATACCCGGCCGCCGCGCAGCGCGCGCGGCATCAACGTCGTCATCTGGCATCCCCGGTGCCCCAAACGGCACCAGGCAGACGGCCAAAATCAGCAAGATTTTCTTTATTCCTTCCATTTATATAATTAATGTTAGCAAAAAATTAAAAATCGGGGCAAGCAGAAAATATTGGTGCGGGTAAGGAGATTTGAACTCCTATGGGTTTTTATACCCACCACCACCTCAAGGTGGCGCGTCTACCGATTTCGCCATACCCGCCAGAGTTATGATTGGGGAATCAACCCCAGTCAAAGATCTTTCGTGTTAAAATATTACAAGAATCTGTTTTTTTTTCAACTGTTTTGTGTTATTATACCCAGTGATAATAGATTTTTTAGCCAAGGGAAAGGAATGATGAAAGGACTGACACGGATTTTAATGGGCGCATCAATGGTTGCCATGTTGCCTGTGCTGGGGCATGCCGCCGGAACATACTATACCGGTGCGTATCAATCCCCGCAGCAGCGGTACACCGCCAACAATTATGCCACGCGTGGGTATGCAAATACAAATGGATATGCAGCCCAGAATCGCGGTTATGCGACAACGGCGGCCAATCGGGGGCAGTCGACACGGTCAAATACCTATAACGTGCCACGTAATAATAATATGCCGGCGGCGGCGCAAAATAACGCCCGCCAAAGTTCGGGTCAGTCTGGTAATGGATTTTGGGTTGATGCCGGATTGGCGCATCAATTTGCCCAATGGGAATTCAAGATGAAGTCCGCAGGAAGCAAGTTGAATTATAACGACATTAATTGGAATGTGTTTGATATCAATGCCGGCTATAAATTTGCCGCCGGAAAAACCAAGATGCAGGTTGATGCCGGATTTCAATACGGGATGCAGTTTGGCGAATCGACCATGACCGATGATGATATTACCAATGGCGGTTTGCGTAATTATGATTATTATGTTGATAACGTTAATACCGGTGCCGAAGAGTATCTGGGGTCGACATATATCAAGTCTTTATCGATCGGGGCCAGCAAGGATGGATCTATGATGGGATTCAATGCAGGGTTTGGATTGACGGACTTTTTGAAATGGGGTAATGTGCGCATAACGCCGTCTGTGGGATTCCGTTATATGAAAACAGAACTAGAAACCAAGCAGAATAACGGGCTGGCGGTGCAAACAGCGGCATGTTTTACCGTGCCGGGGTCCAATGCGGTTGAATGTGATCCTGCGATATTTGTTTATTACAAGAATGGCAGTGTTCAATTAATCTGGCGCGAAATGGATGCCAATGGAAATATTATTAATCCGGGAATTTCTAATGATGTTGAACTGATCGATCCCGAAGATACATTCGCGTATTATCAGCCCGGAACCAGCCATTCATACGAAACCACATGGATGGGGCCATATGTTGCGATGGACTTTGATTATGCAATCAACGCCAATAACGCGGTCCAGGCACGCCTGGAATTGGGATTGCCGATGTATAAGTCGACCGGGGATCAACCATATCGTCCAGATTGGATGCATCCGAAATCTGTCGAAGACGAAGCCGGTCTTGGCAATGCCTATCACTTGGGGTTGGGGGCCAACTGGACAACGGCATTAACGGACAAAGTTGCGTTGACGGTGGGATTGACCTATGATTATTATACGGTTGCGGATGCGGATGCGACAACATATCTGAATCCGGATTTTTATCGCGCAGCGTATAATTTGATCTTGAAAGAAAAATGGGGCGGTAACGAAGACGCCATGTTGGGCAAGGTCGAAGGAAATGCCGGTGATCCAACCGCAATTGATATTAAAAACAGAATGGATCGAAACGATTGGACTATTAAAAATAGCAGCGAGGTTGAATCCTTTTACAAGTCGATGGGAATTCGTGTTGGGATTAATGTACGATTCTGATGACACAGGCATTAAGAGATGAAAAGAATATTCGCATTTATTATCATGGGATGGGTATGCGCCATATCGGCGCATGCCGCCCAAAATATGATGGGACGGGCCAGCGTTAATGTCACCAGTGACACGGCGGCTGCCGCAAAAAATATGGCCCTGGTAGAGGCGCGACGCCAAATCATTCGCGACGTTATGGGGCAATATAGTGATATTGGGCAATTGGATATGTTATTGGCCAATGCCCCGGATGCGGATTTAACACCACTGATTGCAAAATCACGTATTGGCAATGAACAGACGTCGGCAACAACGTATTCGGCCGATATCCAGATGACACTGGACAGTGATGCGGTGCGAAACTGGCTGAACGAAAATGGGGTTCAAAACTGGCTGGGGGATCCGGCAACCGCCGACCAGACGGTCGTCTTTGTGCGGCTTGGTGGATTAAATGACTGGATAGAATTAAATGCGATCGCGCGGGATGCGGGCTTTGCCTTGAATACACGACATTTGGATGCCGCACGGGTTATTATGGAAATTCCGGCGGCCAATCGCGCGATGTTTACGGCGGCGGCACGTGGGGCCGGTTGGCGATATTCCGATGATAACGGGATATTAAATCTGTGGAAATAAGCAATATAAGTCGAGGGACATATGAAAAAAATACTGATCATGATCATGGTGATTTGTGCGCCGTCGATGGCGGCGTATGCGGATATGGTTGATGATGTAACAGATACGCCAGGGACATTGACGCTGAATGTGCGTCGGGTGGGGCTGGATTGGTCGAAAACCAAGGTTACCCATGCCGCTGAATATGCCGATTCGCCCATCCAGGCATTAAAAGCCACCAGCCAGGATTTTATCAAGGCCATCGCGGACACGGCCTTGGAATATAAACGGGGACGTCTGAATTGGGATAATTCACTGTTTATGGAATATGGCGAAACAACCTTGAAACCGTATGATGGGCCATCGACAACCGATGAAAATGCGGACAAGATCTTGCTGGCCAGTGATTTGTCTTATGCATGTTGGGAATTTGTCGGGTTTAGGTTTGGGCCGACGGTTGGCCTGCAATACCAGACGGAATTTGCCGGCGATCCGCGCCAGAATATTATTCGGGCCAATGGGGGATTGTCTTTGTTTGATCACCCGATTATCAAGAATTTATACATCAGTGGCGTCTATGAATATGATTTTACCTATGCCGGGGACCAGACCAGCAAATTAGGCGGTGAATTTGGATGGCGTATCGAGTACGAGATTCGTGACGGCGTTCGTTTATCAACCAACGGATATTATCGTGAATATTTTGCCTATTCCCAATATTTGGCCACAGACCTGGAACGGGATTTGAATGCGATTTTGCGGATGGATACTAATCTGTGGGGGGATTTTACGTTTGGGCCATATGTGCAATACCGTCTGGCCAAGGCCCGTGGGGTTGATGTCTATGGCAGCAATATGGTCATCGGGCTATCGTTTAATTATATTACAAAATTTGGATTGATGTAATGTGTAATCCCGCCACATGGCTGGATTTTGAATTTCACGCTTGCGGGAGCGTGGATTTTTGTTCTATACTTGTTTCATTGGAATGGAAATAAAAAATGGAATGGGTGAAATGATAAAAAAATTACTGGTCTTGATCGTATTGTGCATGCCAATGATGGCAATGGGTGCCGATGCCAATAAAAAGAAATCTGAAGAACCGGTGGTCCATCTGACCGATGAACAGATTTATCAAGAATTAAAAAAATTGGCCATGGTGTTCGAAATCGCCCGGGAAAATTTTGTCGAAGAAGCCGATGAAAAAAAGATGTTAGAAGGGGCGATGGCCGGAATGCTGGGGGCGTTGGATCCGCATTCGTCTTATTTACCTGCCGAAGATTTCAAAGAATTTAATGAAAAGTCGCATGGGGAATTTGGGGGCTTGGGCATCCAAGTAACCAGTGACCGTGGTGCGGTACGTGTTATTGCGCCCATTGATGATACGCCGGCTGCACGTGCTGGGATCCAGGCGGGTGATTATGTAACCCATGTGGATGGCGACCAGGTGTTTGATCTGACCTTGAACCAGGTGGTAAAAAAGATGAAAGGCCGGCCCGGAACCAAGGTAAAATTAACCATTATTTCTGATGGCCAGGAACCGCGTGACGTGACATTAAAACGAGCCATTATCAAGGTGAAATCTGTTAAATACGAAGCCAAGGGTGATGATGAAAAAATCGGCTATGTTCGTATTTCTGAATTTGGGGCCACCACATCCAAAGAAATCAAAGAAGCCTTGACGGCGTTAGAGAAAAAAGGTGTTATTGGTTATGTTCTGGACGTGCGTAATAATCCGGGGGGGTATTTGACGGCGGCGATTGATGTGGCCGATGCGTTCTTGGATTCGGGTGAAATCGTATCGACGCGTGGCAAGAACAAGGCCGATATTGACCGCGTATACGCCAAATCGGGCGATATGACCAATGGCAAGCCAGTTGTTGTCTTGATTAATCATGGATCGGCGTCGGCGTCGGAAATTGTGGCCGGGGCATTACAAGATAATGGACGTGGTCTGGTCATGGGCAGCCAGAGTTTCGGCAAGGGCAGCGTGCAACAGCAAAAGCCACTGGGGGATGGGACAGCAATTCATATTACGATCGCGCGTTATTACACGCCCAGCGGACATTCCATTCAAAACGAAGGAATTACCCCGGATGTAGAGGTTTTACACAGCAAGGTCGAAGTTCTGGAAAAAAAGAAAAGCATGTATTCAGAGGCGTCTTTTAAGAATTCATTAAAAAATGATATGTCGAAAAAGAACAAAGACAAAGCCAAGAAAAAAGATGATGACGATGCGCCGGCTGAATTAAGTGATGCGGAAAAAGATGCCCTGGATTATCAGTTGCAGCGGGGGATGGATATGGTTCGCGCCATGGCCAAGATGGCGTCGAAAAAATCGACAGAATCTGTGGATGATACCGCCCCCGATAAATCCAAAGCTTTGGCGGAAAAGAAAGACGTCAAAAACAAAGACGTTAAAAACAAGGATGACAAAAGCAAAGACGTCAAAAATAAAGATGAAAAAAGCAAAGATGTGAAAAAGAAATAAAAAAATCCCGGGAAACCGGGAATTTTTTGTATATTGTGGAATGAAAACGCAAATCTGTGTATGGGCATCGTTTTTTTTTGCGGGACTGGGGCATGATTGGGACTGCCGTTGTGATCACCGCGATCCATCTGTGCAATGATATGAATATGATTTATTAATCGTGTTGCATAATAGGTTGCCCAAGGGCGGGGCAGTATACGCGCCGGTTTTTGGATAAAAATCGGGCATGGGTAATATGGATTCAAAAAGTCCAAGATTTCATTTGTTCAAATCGGCACACCGTTAAAATTTCCGGGGTTGGATATCCCAAGCCAATGGTGTGTTTTTTGTGGCTTATGCTGATTGGATCCCAATGGGGCGCATTTTGGTGATATCCAACACAATATCATGCGATCGATAAATACAGTGATAGAGCAAATGCAACAAACGCGCAAAAAAACGAATTGGAAAAGATTTCGTGATAAATGCTTTGCCTGCTGGGGATATGTGTCGGAAAATTTATGAATAAAATTTGGCCGGTTCATAGTAATTGCTTTTGATGTTTTTTTAATACGGATGGCCAACATACGTGCCGGTGATTCCAAAAAATATGCGTTACAAAATGTTGTATCCGTATGCTGGTGATATCATTCGGGGCAATATGAATGTAAACTGTGGGGTGGGGCATGGTGGATAAATAAACGTGTCCTTTGTGCGACATGTATTGGGGGATGCGTTGGGGGGGCGGATATAAACGCAATGGCGCGTGTGACGATGGGGCAATGGCGTTCTGGGGCGTGTCCGACCGGGGGGGTAAATGTGAATGTTATATTACGATGGGCGGAATTATGCCGACCCGGCTTTGGTTGCAATAGTTATGTCGATGATATTGCCGGTGCGGTGGATATCGATTATTAATCGCATTGTTGGAAAATAAAAAAAATCCGCCATTTGGCGGAATTTTTTTTTAGGCACGGCCCATATTGTTTCTCGCATACATTTGCATTTGGATTTGCGTCTGTAATTTTTTCACGGCATCGGCATAGGTGTTTGGACGTGATGCCGGGATTGTAAATTGGCTAAATGTGGTATTTAGTTTCCCCAATGCCGAATGTGTGGCCCCGGCGGCAAAAGATTTTAACCGATCGGCGATTTCTGGTGACACATTGATTGTCAAATCGCGATTGGGGTGGGTCATGGTCTGGCGCGCGATATAGGCGCGATACGACGCAAAGGCGTCACGCATGTATTGAACCGCCGGATTTCTGGTGGATTTAGATGCCAGAAATGATTCCATTTGCCGGATGGCGTCATGCCATGCCGCGCCCAATGTTTTTCCATTTAACCATGCCGTCATCGCCAAACCAAAAAAGAGATGCAGCATTTGCACCCGAATGATGCGTTTTTGTTCTGGGGTTAATGTCGGTGTCTTGGCCGGCATTTCGCCCATAACGATGGCCATTTTTTGGGATGCAGTATCGTTTTCTTGAATATTATTCGATGTCATGGTGGGCCCCTTTGGCTATGATCACATTAATAAATATAGGGATAATGGCACAGATTTCAATGGGGGGGATAATCAAAGAATTTTAATGGTGGTGTTGGCAATATCTATCGCCAGTGCCCGGATCAGTCGTGATCCCTATTCGCTATAGTTACCAATGATGCTTTCGGCGGCATTTTTAATCCGCATTAATGACGTTTCATATGTTTCACAATCGCGGGCAATTTCTGATCGATAGGCATCACGCAGGTTCGATGCCATTGATCCACAGTTGCGCAGGTGTCCCACACAATAATCATGGCCGGTATTAAATGCCTTTTGGCCGCGAACGCGACTTTCCAGATCGGCCCAGTTAATGTCCAAAGCCTTGTCCAAATTTTCCAAAGAATTTGACCCCGTGTATTTTCCAATCGTATCCATCCAATATTCGTTCATTTCTGCGTTTGTCCAATGATTTTCAGACTTTAATGTCAATAATTGACGGATCAGTTTGTCAATAGCCGGTTGATATTCTGCATCAATTTGGGCCAAACGGGCACTGCAATAACAACGGTTATAGGCCGTATTTTCACGTTCGCAATAATCATTCATGCATTGGGTATAATCGGCCAGACACCGGGCCGTTGTCACCACCGGGGTGTTGGTTAACACCGGACTGGCCGATGTGTTACCACCACGGTTATTGGGTGCCGATGCCCGCATGTTCGTTGCCGCCCCGCGTGCGACAACACGCCGTGTCGATGTTCCCGTGGCACTGCGTGCCGCCATCGGGGTGGCGGTGCCGGTCGCACTGCGCGCTTGGGATGGGGTTGTCGATGCCCGCTGGGGTTGTGGGGTGATGGCATTGCGTGCCGCCATTGGGGTGGCGGTGTTGGTCGCGCTGCGTGTGCGGGTATTATTGCGCGGAACCACACGCCGATCCGATGCCAGCTTTTCTGTACGGGTAATCACGCTAATCGGGTTACCGGCCTGGGACGGGATGGTCCCCGGGTTCAGGTCTGTTCGCATCTGGTTATTCAAATAAGGGTACATATAATTGTAATTATAATTCGCCGCAGTTGCAGAATTAGTGGCGGCATTCACACTGCGTATCGCGGCGGCGGTTGACCCAGACGATCCCCGTGCGGTTGATGACGCCATTCGCGCCACCGCCATGGCATCCGCCATACCGATAAAAATTGCCAAGATCAAGATCAGCTGTTTAATCATTTAATTCCATGATAGAAAATATATTATGTCATGGGCAAGCATAAAAATTTGCATTTTGATAAAAGATTGTTATAATTGTTCATATTCGGGGCGTAGCTCAGTCTGGTAGAGTGCTTGCTTTGGGAGCAAGATGTCGCATGTTCGAATCATGTCGCCCCGACCAGGGTTTAATAAAACAGGTGCCATTTGGCACCTGTTTTATTAAATTTGGTTGTGACAATCCTGAATCCGAACAACAAACCGTTGGTTTGTGTTCGAACAGGTCCCGCGGCCGTTGCACTTTGTGCGTCCGGCCTGTGGGGTATTCATGACGTTTCGAACTGCGCCGATGGCTTGTTCTCAACTACTCATAGTCGCCCCGACCATTTTTATTAATAATTATGATATCGGGGGACAACTATGATTCGCGAATCAGGTTGCTCGGAAACTATGTTTCCTGCGCGGAAACCGTGACGGCTCGACTGCGCGTTGCTTGTCTTGCCTACTTGTTTTCGCCCCGACCATAAATTTCAAATTCATAAAAATTTCGGCACCGAAGTGCCGAAATTAAATGGTGAATATTTCATCTTATTAACGTGTAGACATCTAATTCCAATCTGATATTTTAGGTTCGTTAATAACTTCACCACCATTAATGGTATCATTTTTATGGTCAAAGTCAATTTGTTTGATTTTTATCTCATACTGGGCTATCTTGGGTAATTGTAAAGGGGCTGTTTATGAAATACAAGATTGGTTTAGATTTGGGGTGCACATCTTTGGGCTGGGCAGTTGTTGAGTTGGACCAAGACAATAATGTTCGTCGTTTGGTTGATATGGGCGTTCGTATTTTCCCAGATGGTCGTGATGCGCAAAGTCATACACCGATAAATGTTGAACGTCGTATGGCCCGTGGTATGCGGCGGCGCGGCGATCGTATTCAAATGCGTAAAAAACGCACACTGCAATTAATTCATAAATACGGTTTGGATTTTGATATTCGTTCAGATATTGCGCGTTTAGAAAATCCGTATCAGCTGCGGGCCCGTGCGGTGATGGAAAAAGTAGCCCCAGATGAATTGGGACGTATTTTCTTTCATCTAAGTCAGCGGCGTGGTTTCAAAAGCAATCGCAAGGAAACGCGTGGGGACAGTGGTGGAAAATTAAAGGCAGCAACCCTGGCGTTACAATCGGCAATTGGTTCAGATAAAACATTGGGGCAATTTCAGAATGAGTCAGGCAAATACCGTTTCGCAAATCAATTTGACGGTGTGAACATAAAGCAAGGGGCATTGTACCCGGCGCGGGATATGTATTTGGACGAGTTTCATAAGATATGCGCCGCCCAAAACATTTCAGATGACATGCGGCATGAATTTGAAAATGTACTATTTTATCAACGTTCGATGCATGCGCCACAACTGGGGCATTGTTTGTTCGAACCGACGGAACTGCGCGCATATAAATATACCCCTGGGTTTCAGAAATGGCGCGCGTTACAGCAGTTAAATCAATTACGCATAGAAAATTGTGGAAGTTTAGAGCCCTTAGCTCAGGGGCAGCGTGATAAACTGTGTGATATACTGTTTAATACGTTTGATGGGGTAAAGCGCGAAAAAAATGGTCATGTAAAGTTGACGTTTGCAGAAATTAAGCGTCAACTGGGGTTATCACGAAAAACAAAGTTCAATTTAGAGACGGAAAAACGCAAGGAAATGGATGTTGATACAACCGCATTCGCCTTTGCCCAAATTGGCCAGCTGGATTTTTGGAATTCTTTGTCTGGGATGGCCCAATTAGATATTTTGGAAAAAATAAATGATGATAATTTAGATGATGATGCGTTGATTGAATATTTAATGGCGCAATATCATTTATCATCTGAACATGCCGCAGAAATCATAGAAATTCAGCTGGAAGATGATGTGGCCAATGTTTCATTAAAGGCAATAGAGAAAATGTTGCCATACCTGGCCCAGGGTATGTTATATCATGATGCCGCCCGGTTGGCATATGGATCACATTCTTTGCAGGATATTGTTTCATTGGATTTATTACCATATTATGGGGATTTGGCCGCATTACGTTCATCCTTGGTCGAAGACAAAAATGGAAAATATCGCACAATGAATGCGACGGTTCATATTGCAATGAACCAAATTCGTGCGGTTATTAATGATTTAATTATGCAATATGGCACCAAACCATTTGCCGTGACCATTGAAATGGGGCGCGATATTCATGCCGGTGCCCAAGAAAGAAAAGAGATTGAATTACAACAGGCGAAAAATAAAAAAGAAAATGATCGAATTGCGGGTGAACTGGTCTCGGCGGGGGTTAGGGTTAATCGCGAAAATATCCAAAAATATAAATTGTGGGAACAACTGGGCCCCAGTCCCTTGGACAGAAGATGTGTTTATACCGGCGAAATTATTAGTTTAGAAAAGTTATTCAGCCCCCAATTTGAAATAGAACATATTTTACCGTTTTCACGTACCTTGGATGATTCTATGGCAAATAAAACCATTTCACGGGTGGATGCCAATCGTTTTAAGGGAAATCGGACGCCCGAAGAAGCCTTTACGGATCCAAAATCACTGTGGAATTATACAGATGTTTGGACACGTGCCCAGAGATTGTCCGCCCCCACGGCATGGCGATTTGAAAAGGGGGCATTGGATCGTTTCCTAAAAGATCAAGGCCCAATCCAGCGTGCGTTAAATGACACACGTCATATGACACGTCTGGCCGTGACGTATATTCAGCATGTTTGTCAGGATAAATATAATGTCATCGGTATGCCAGGACGAATGACGGCGTTATTCCGTGATATGTGGAATCTGGATTGGTGGAAAGATAAAAATGATGCAGACAGTTACCGTATCAGTCATATTCATCATGCCATAGATGCCTTTGTGGTTGCCTGTATTGGGCGGAACAGTTTTCAGAAATTGGTTCATAACACAAAAAATCCCGAGATATACTTTGGAAAATCATTAAAAGAAAAGCGAAAAACTTGGTTTGCCGATATGTTATCGCCATACCCAGGATTTGATTACAACGATTTCCAAATGAAGTGCGAACGTACAATCATTTCATACCGCAAATCCATTAAAAACCCCAGGGCGGGGGGAACAATTGGTTGTCTGCATGAAGATACCGCATATAATTTGGAAGATTTTGATAAAAATGGATGGGCAATTATGTCACACCGTGAAGAATTGCCGGTGACACAAAATGATCGAAAAAAGTTTGCAAAAGATTTTGGACGGTTGAATAAAACGATCTTGCAGACATTCTTAAAAGAAACTGGATGTTCAAACAATGAACCAAATATTTCAGAACTTTTTTTAGATTGGGCGTTTGATCGTGGTATAAAAAAAGTACGTATGATCAAAGAAGGCGTTGATGTGGCATCATGGGTGCCGGTCTTTCGAACCAAACAGGCACGGGATGATTTTCATCGTGCCTATGTGGCGTGGTATGCGGCCAATGGTATATCGGATGGTATTGTTGATAAGAAAGAAAAAAAAGCACAAAAGGATAGAGAATTGGCCTTGCGCGGTCAATATCAAGATGCCGCACGTCTGGCGTACAAATGGTATATTGGTGGAAATAACTTTTGTGCGGAAATTTTTGAAATTCGTGGCGATGAAAAACGTTATCCTGCCTTGGCTGGAAAATGGCAGGTCCAAGTTGTCTCGAATTACAATGCCCAGCGGACAGGTGGCGCACCCATGTGGCGTCAAAAATATGCCACAGCACGACATATTATGTCGCTGCGTATCAATGATATGGTCATGGCTGAATTTTCAAGAAATGATCCGAATTTACCCACGGGCTTGGTCGCCGCGGTTCAGCATCAATGTGCCATTGAGCAAACAGATACTGTGGATATGGTATTCCGGGTTAAGAAAATAAACAGTAATGGAACAATTTATCTGCGACCACATTTTATTGCCAAAGAAGACGGGGATAAACAAAGTTGGGCGGCCAGTAAATCGTCATTACAAGCCCACAAGGCACGTAAAATCAATGTCAGTCCCACGGGTCGGATCTTAAAATAGCTGCAATTGATTTGGCCGCTGCGCCAGTGGGCGCGGCGTCTGGGTCTTGTCCAGGTGAATGATATCACCAAATTGCGTATCTGTGAAAAACAAGATGTTTACATCGCCTGTGCATGGATTATTTCGTTTGACTGCGTGAATGTATTTCTGTGAATTTTCACGTGTGCCGGTGAAACGCATATAAACCGAATATTGCGCCATAGAAAACCCCAGGTCTTGTAAAAAATTACGAAACCGTGACGCTTCGCGACGTTCGTGTTTGGTTTCCGTCGGCAAATCAAACATTACCATCATCCACATATTTTTTATTCCATTATTCTTGAATGACATTTTCATAGGCCAATTTATTTTTCTTTTCTTTTAATGAATTTACAAAATTCCATACGTCGCGTTGCATTATGGTAATCAGTGGGGATGTGCCTGTGCTTGTCTTAAACTCTGTGTCCAGAACCCCGGATAATTGTCTTTTGTATTCTGGCCCCAGATCGCGCGTTGGATCATCAGAACCATTAAAAATATCATATACAATGCAATCAATAATAGGGCGATAGGGTTCCATCAAATCATCAACCAAGCATATCGGATTTAATTGATTATGATGTTGAATTCCATATGACGGATTCAGTCCAGCCCCCACAACCATGCGTGCCATTGCGCCACGTATAATCGCGTAACCATAATTTAAGAAACTGTTTATCCCGGGATGATGATGTATCCGTAAAAAGTCCGGCCCAAACAGCGCGGAAAAATACATTCTGGCGGCAATTCCTTCGATATTGCTGGGGTCGCCCGATTGAACAGTCATCGCCAGGTGCTTGATCCTGTTGTCCCGTTCAAACTTATCCAGAACCCGGGATTGATTGCGGATTTTTTCTTGAACAATACTCTTCCATAATTGTTTTTCAAGTGGTCGCGATGTGTTAATTTGGGCCTGTTGTATGGCCATTTGTCGGTTGTGACCGACCAATGGGGTTAATATACCCACCGGATTATAATTTTCACCCGTAATAATCAAGGGTATGCCATTGTCACACAGGGCAGATAATAAATTTTTTGTAAATGTCATGGCTTGACCCGTGGCCATAATCGAACATATTGAATCAAGTGGGACTGTGCCAACGACTTCATGTTGATCTTGGATACACAAAAATCCGCGTCGAACAGACAGTTCTTTGTTATTGCTGGATATTTCTATAATGTTTGCTTGCATATTCTTTATATAAATACAATATTATAATTTGTCAAACACATTTTTATATAAAAGAAAATAAAAAAGCCAAATCCGAATCGAATTTAATGGGTTTACTTCGTTTTTTATTTTTCATACATAAACAAAAAAGCCCAGAAAATATGGACTTTTTATATTATGTATTATATCAGATTGGAATTAGATGTCTACTCGCAACATGAAATGGCCGAATATTCTGATGAAAATAATTATATCAGATTGGAATTAGATGTCTACTCGCAACAATGATGGATTACTATACACACACAATAATATTATATCAGATTGGAATTAGATGTCTACTCGCAACGCAGGTTAATGATGGAACCATTATAATTCTATTATATCAGATTGGAATTAGATGTCTACTCGCAACTGTTTTATATTATAAGCCTTCATAGTCAATATTATATCAGATTGGAATTAGATGTCTACTCGCAACAGGCACGCCGAACGTACCTTCTAATTCGCCATTATATCAGATTGGAATTAGATGTCTACTCGCAACATAAGCTTGGAATTTCTTGGGATGATTTTCATTATATCAGATTGGAATTAGATGTCTACTCGCAACACGACTCCGATTGAAGGTGCTTCACTTGCTATTATATCAGATTGGAATTAGATGTCTACTCGCAACGATGATGGATTACTATACACACACAATAAATTATATCAGATTGGAATTAGATGTCTACTCGCAACTTTGATTGTTTCTTTGTAAAACATTTTTTTATTATATCAGATTGGAATTAGATGTCTACTCGCAACAAAACATACGACCGCACGGGCGCAGGGGTGATTATATCAGATTGGAATTAGATGTCTACTCGCAACAAGCGGATAGATTATAGCCAGCGCATTGATATTATATCAGATTGGAATTAGATATCTACCAGCAACATAAATGTGTAAATTCATTTTGGGATATTTATTATATCAGATTGGGATTGCATATTGAATGTTATAATCACAAAATGATTTGGATATGGTCGGGTGGAATAACGGGTGCATTGATGGACGACAGTTGGGTTAACCAAGATTTTTTTCCGTGAGACGTTGTTTTTTTAATTTATATTGGTATCATAAGTAAAAAAAGAGTCGCCAATGGAAAAAGAAATTGAACCAAGATTAAAGACAATTGGAACCTATTTGCAATTAACGCCGGGGAAAAAGTTTATTGTGCCTGATTTCCAGCGGGCCTATGAATGGGATTCTTATGATTATAACCAGTGTGATAAGTTATTAAACAATATTCGATCATACATGGAGTTCGGAATCCAAGAACCTTACTTTTTTGGAACGATTATCACAAATTGTAGTGAAAATGATCGGTATTGCTTGGTTGATGGCCAGCAGCGAACAACAACGTTTTTATTACTGGCCAAGGCATTACAATTGCATTTGCAAAAATTATATAATGACATTCAATATGATCCGGAATCGCGCGGCATATTTGAAAGTGTTTCGGTCAGTTTGAAAAAAATTATCAAGATTTTATATCTGGTTGATGATGAACAAGTTCCGGATTTAATGACCAATCCCCGTAATTATTCATCAGATATCTTTGTAACAGAATCTATGAACGAGATGTATTCAAATGAAATGGGGCGCATTTTGAACGGATTGGATTTTGAGTCAATTATGGCAGTGGTAGAGACAATTCCCCACCGGCGTAAAGATAACAGATATACGAATTTTGCCCGAAACTTTAAGTATTTTTATCAATATTTGGAAAAATTAAGTCAAATAGAGTTAAAGGAATTTGCAAAAACATTTCTGGACAAATGCCAGGTTATTGACATTCGCAGTTGGAATCTGGGCCAGGCGACCGCGATGTTTAATTCATTAAATTCCACCGGATTGCCATTATATGATTCTGATATTATATCGTCCGAGATGTACGCCAAAGCATCAGACAGAACCGCATTTAAGCAGGCGTGGCAAAACCTGCGTCAAAAAGTGGGTGAGTTAGAGATCGATAAGATTGTCGACATGGACAAGATTTTAACGCAATTGATGTATATCAACCGTGCCAAAAGCGGAGAGTATATGTACGGAACGGGTGGGGCGGATGTCACCGTACCGGGGATGAAGCGGTATTATATAGATTTGCACAGAGAGTTATTGGATCATCCCATGGAATTATGTGCAGATTTGACGAAAATTGCCGATATTTGGGCCCAGATTGTGACGTATCCCATTGTTTATTTAATGGCAAGATTTAATGAAAATTATAAATTTTATTTGATTTCATATTTGTTTAAGTTTGATTTAAGCGAAATTACCCCCACGTTTGTGGAAAAGATTTGTCGATTATTGATAAAGATTTTTGCATTGATAGATATAACGGGGATTGGGTATTCCAGTGCATTGGTTAAATCATTCTTGTTCAAAGAAAATGTAAAGCTGGTGAAAGATACGGACTTGGCAGAGATTGAAAATGATTTTCGTATCCATATCGACCAGAATTGGAAATACGATGATGTCAAACAAGATATTTGGGATTATTATGGTGATTCCTTGATCTATTTGAATGAATATTTGTACGCGCAATCCCACGGCAAAGAATTTTATCTGTCTGATAATGCGACAATTGAACATATTATGCCCGCCAGTGGCAGAAATTATGACATTATTCGTGAAGACGCCGGTATTACGGATATAGAAGAGTTCAAAAAAACAGTAGAAATGTTGGGCAACAAAATTGTCCTGGAAGATAAAATCAACATCATATCCAGCAATGGGTGGTTTCGGACCAAAAAGACAAAAAATATCCAAAGTGCAACGGGATATCGCGACAGTAGGTATGCCATTGCGCGTGATTTGGTTGATTATCCAGGCGATGAATGGGGGGCCAAAGATATTAATCTATGTACCGAACGGGCGGCCAATCGGATTGTTGATTTCATTTTTAGCGGGCACATCCAGGGGGATTAATCCATATCAATCAATATAAAAGAAAGGTAGGAAGGCAATGATCAAATTTAATTACAAAAATGCCGATTCCAGTGTCATTGGATCAGAAAATGGGTTGGATTTATCACAAGAATTTTCCCAATATAAAGATACAATTGCAACCATCATCACAAATCTGGGGCAGCGAAAAGATATGCCTGGGCAATGGTTACAGTGGATGAATTTGGGCGATAACCCAGAAACAGTACATCAGATCAAGGAATTTGCATCCAAGGCCCAAGGTCAGTTTGAAAGCGTTTTGGTCTTGGGAATTGGGGGATCGGCATTGGGTGGTATTGCCGTAACAGAAGCCTTGTTAAAACCGTATTGGAATCTTTTAACCTCAGCACAAAGAAATGGCATGCCAAAAATTTTCTTTTTGGATAACATTGATCCCGATAGCATTAATGGGATTTTGGATGTATTGGATTTGAAAAAGACATTGGTGGCTGTTATCACTAAATCTGGATCAACGGCGGAAACAATGTCGCAATATATGATTATCAGTGATCGTATGCGTCAAGAAATGGGTGATGATTATCGAAAAAATATTGTTGCCATTACTGATAAGAAAACCGGAATACTAAGACAGATTGCAGACCAGCAAGGCTATGAAACATTTGTGGTGCCGGATGATGTCGGGGGCAGATTTTCTGTATTTTCGGCCGTGGGATTGGTGCCGTTTGCATTGGTGGGATTGGATATCGATCAAATAATCCAAGGGGTGAAAGATATGGCTGTGGCCCTGGGTAATACAGATATTAATGAAAATATCGCGGCCCAAGGGGCATTGATTCAATACTTGATGGATACCCAGCGGGGGAAGAATCTGTCGGTGATGATGCCGTATTCCACCAGGTTGAAATATATTTCGGATTGGTATGTTCAATTATGGGCGGAATCATTGGGTAAAGAAATCAATAACAATGGCCAGAAAGTAAATGTCGGCCCCACACCTATCAAAGCCCTGGGGGCAACGGATCAGCATTCCCAGATCCAGCTTTATAACGAAGGGCCAAACGATAAAATCATAACATTTATACGTGTTGAAAACTTTGACACAACGCTGGAAATTCCAAAAATCCTGGGGGATACAGGGATCGGATATCTGGGCGGGAAAACCATTAATGCCCTTATTAATGCCGAAGCAGATTCAACCCGGGTGGCATTGTCCGATTATGCACGTCCAACGGTGACATTGTCGCTGGATAAAGTGGATGAATACAATGTGGCCCAGTTGATGTATATGTTGGAAATTCAGACAGCGATTGCAGGTGAACTTTATAATATTAATACATTTAATCAGCCGGGCGTTGAACAGGCCAAAAATTACACATATGCCTTGATGGGGCGGGCCGGATACGAAGATGTTGCCAAAACACTGGAATCAAAAATGGCGATGGCGTAAAATGCACATCAACTAAAAATGGGCGGGGGATATTGTCCCCCGTCTGTTGTTTTATAGATGTTGGGGATGATTAATTTATTGACAGAACAATTATTTTGTGGAAAATTGCCCCAAAAAAAGGATATTCAGATGAATAAGTCATTACGTAAAATTTTGTTTGGGGCGGCGATTGTAGCGGGGACGGCAATGACGGCCTATGGGGCATCCAAGGCCGAAGAAAAAGTAGATTGGCCATTAACCATTGCACATATGCTGGTATTTGTCGGGATGGTTTACATTGGCCAAGGTGAGATCAAGGCAATCCGTGAAGACCGGAAATTCCAGGCAGGATTGCGTCGCACACTGGGGGATGCGGCCTATAACGATGATAATGTCAATATTTTGCACTTTGACGCATCAGATATCCAAGATGGCCTGCAAGCCAGAGAAACAAAAATCATTGTTGAAGACAAGCAGGGAAATATGCATGTGGCAGGGACATTAAACCGTGAATTTTTTGAAAAAATTTCCAAAAATATCATGAAAAAAAACCAGATGCAAAACCAGCGATAAGATAATTATAATCAGGAGACCGAAAAATGGCATTAGAGGTGACGCTTTTAAGAGAAGATCAAATTTTTGGCAAGCGGGCACTAAAAATGTTTTCGGAATACGGGACGCGATGCGGCGCATCTGATTTGGCGATTTTACAGGGTGCGCTCAGGAGTTTTTATCCGTATCGGACGTCGGATGACCTGCTGACGGCATGTTATTGGACCGCGTCAGCAGATGCATCCGGACGGGTCGGTTTTATAAATTCGTTTGGTGACAAGGATTACTATAACCCATTTCTGCGTGGTATTTCGGTGCGTCCTGCATTGCCCCCATCAACGGTGGCATCCATTATTGATTCTTGCGTTGTGCATCATCCCCGTGGCAAGCGATATAGTGTTTTTAATGCCTTTGAATATCCACAAAAAGTGAATTTTTCGGGAATAGTTACACGTCGTACTTTATGTTCGACAAAAGAGTATTGGGCACGTCTGGATCAATTAGGTTGGCCCACCGGTCAATATTATACGTTCAAGGAGCGCAAGGACTCATATGACTATGAGCGGCCATTTCGACCCAAAAAAAGCGAGGTTTATTTTGCCGGCCGACGTTATATCACTGTTGATGTATGGCCCTATGATGAATTTGGCCGTTTGAATAACGGCACGCCAACCGCGCCTGGGTGTTGGGTTGAAATTTTACCGGTTACATGGTTGTTGGATAATGAAACCGGGTGGGCGGTATCACATGTGGCATTGTTTGCCGGAATGCAATTTGATGACAAGCCGTATTATGATGGGAATTTTGAGCAGACTGTTGTAAATGATTATTTGCAAAAATACTTTGCCCCGGAATTGGTACGCAACAGCGAGATGTTCAAAAAAACAAAGGTACCTGAATGCGTTGTTGACGATGGGTATGAAACAGCCTATGCGGGGGTGATTGGTTGCCCGTCGGCCTATGCACGCCAATACCGGGTGCGTAATGTGGCGGTTGATGACACATCGGTGCAAAATACGTCCCATAACAGTGAAAGTGTTGGGGACATAAATGTTAATATAACCGTTAAAAATGACAAACTTAATACCCAAAAAACGAGTAACAACAGTAATTTTATGCATAAATTAATTCATAAATATTTCAAAGATGACAACCAGCGATAGATTAAATCAACAACCGCGCCGTGGCGCGGTTCTTTTATATTCTTGCAAAAAAACGCATATTTTTTTATGATGCAATTCCGGAATAAAAAAGGATTTAAGATGTTAGATGTGACATTTTTTAGCAAAGATCAAGTTTCCGGTAACCAGGCATTAGATATTTTCAAAAATCAGCATAATTGGAATCAATGGCGGTCTTGGACGGATGCCGCCCGATTAATGTCACGGTATTGCTTGCCTGAACGACAAATTATTCCATTGGCTACAATGGCAAAAAACGATACGTATTTAGGGCAGCAGATTCATGCGATTGATCAGAATTCTGGCCAGATAATTCAGGTTGGATGTGGGGGACGTGGATATGGATCCTTGGTGGCGTTGCCGCCCGAAACAGTGGAAATGATTTTGCC
>CATNBF010000016.1 GCA_950096895.1 uncultured bacterium
GTTGTGCACCGTGCAGCGCGGGTGCAATAAAACAATTGGCAGACGGGCAAATCCCCGACATCGATGATTTTGTCGTCTTGTTTTTTAATCCCAATATCTATCCCGCAGATGAATATAACAAACGTATGGCCGAACAAATTTGTTATTGCGACAGTTTGGGTGTCAAGCACGCGGAATTGGAATACGATCATGATGCCTGGCGCACGGCGGTCGCGGGACTGGAATCTGAACCCGAACGGGGACGACGGTGCAGTGTGTGTTTCGAATACCGGTTTGCGCGTGCGGCGGCATGGGCGCGTGACAATGGCTATGACGCGATTGCGTCGGTTTTTGGGGTGTCCCGGCACAAGGACCAAGCGCAAGTTGACACCGCCGCCCGGGCGGCATGTGCGGCTGTGCAATATCTGCCCATCAAATGGGATGAAAACTTGCGCGTTCAAATGAACCGCGCGTCTGAATTTTACCGCCAAAATTATTGCGGTTGCGAATTTTCCATTCGCAAGATATAATATTTTCCGACAAACAAAGGAAAAAATATGTCATCAATTCTTGTATTCCCAGGTCAAGGGTCCCAATCGGTTGGTATGGGCCGTGATTTGTATGAAAATAACGCTGCGGCGCGGGCTGTCTTTGACGAAGTGGACGACGCCCTGGGGCAGAAATTATCCGATATTATCTTTAACGGGCCGATGGATGAATTAACATTGACTGCGAATGTTCAACCGGCCATTATGGCGACCAGTATTGCGATGATGCGGGCGGGGAATGTGGAATTAACCCCATATGTCGCGGGCCATTCGTTGGGCGAATATACGGCGTTGTGTGCCGCCGGGGCGTTATCGGTTGGTGATACGGCAAAATTGCTGCGTGTGCGCGGTAATGCGATGCAGGCGGCGGCCCCGGTTGGTGCGGGTCTGACCGCGGTAATTTTGGGATTGGATATTGACGTGGTGCGGGATATCTGTGCAGACGCCGATTGCGACGTGGCGAACGACAATTCCCCGGGCCAGGTTGTGATTTCTGGGGCCCGCGCGGCGGTCGAAGATGCAATGGCGGCGGCCAAGGCGGCGGGTGCAAAACGCGCGTTGCCATTGGCGTTGTCGGTTCCGGTTCATTGCCGGATGCAGGCACCGGCCGCGGACGCCATTCGGGCGGCATTGGAAACGGTAACTTTTAATGCGCCGGCGGTGCCATTGATATCGAATAAAACAGCGGCCCCCATGTCAGATATGAATGAGATTAAGGATGCCTTGGCATTCCAGATGACGCATGGCGTGCGCTGGCGCGAGAGTGTGTTGGCAATGCCAGCCCTGGGGATTACAGAAACGATCGAAGTTGGCCCGGGTGCGGTCTTGACGGGATTGACGCCGCGCATTTGTCCTGAAATGACAGCAAGAAAGTGGGAAATTTAATCCATGTCGTATGAATTCTATATTTTATACGAAGTGATGATTTTTGTGCTGGGGTCGGCGGCGGTTTTTCTGTTGAACACCAACAGTCGCTGGTCCAAATATGGGGCTATCTTGGGGTTGTTAAGTGAACCGTTCTGGTTCCTAAGCGCGTGGGACAGCCAATCATGGGGCATTTTCGCAGTTAGTGTTATTTACACCCTGTCTTATATAATGGGGGTGTATAATTTTTGGTTTCGAAAAACAAAGAAAAAAGGAAAGAAATAATGTTTGATTTAACAGGCAAAGTTGTTTTGATTACAGGTGCCACGGGTGGCATTGGGGGCGCGATTGCCCGAAAGATGAAGCAAGCTGGCGCGACTGTTGTTGTATCGGGGCGTAACACGGCCAAAATGGACGCGGAATTTGGCGACGAATATATCAAGATTGCCGCCGACCTGGCGGCAGATGGCGGGGCGGTCGAATTGGTTATGAACACGATTGAAGCGGCGGGGAAAATAGATATCTTGGTCAATAATGCCGGGATTACGAAAGATACCCTGTTGATGCGGATGACGGATGAACAATTTGACGATGTCATTAACACTAATCTGCGGTCATGCTTTAAGATGTGTCGTGCGGCGATTATGCCGATGATGAAAAACCGCTTTGGTCGGATTATCAATATGGCGTCCATTATTGGCGCGATTGGGGGACCGGGCCAGGCGAACTATGCGGCATCAAAAGGTGGCATGATTGCCATGACCAAATCCATCGCAGCAGAGGTGGCATCGCGTGGCATCACCGCGAACTGTGTTGCGCCGGGCTTTATCAAAACGCCCATGACAGACGTGTTGTCGGATGAATTAAAGGCCGCCTATTTGGCCCAGATTCCTGCCGGTCGTTTTGGTGAACCGGACGATATTGCAAATGCGTGCGTGTTCTTGGCATCTGACGGGGCGTCATATATCAATGGCCAGGTCTTGCATGTTAACGGGGGTATGGGCCGGTTCTAAGGTATGAATGCCGACAGCCTGGCGTTCGTATTTGCTAATGCTGCGTCGGGCCGACACCCCGCATGTACAAGTGGGGCTATCCCCCAGGGCGGGGTGTCGGTTAGAATATTCAGGAATGCACAAATGACCGAATTTGATGTTATCATTATTGGTGGCGGGCACGCCGGGGTCGAAGCCGCGGCGGCATCGGCACGGCGCGGGGCGCGGACGTTACTTTTGACCCAATGCGAATCTGATTTGGGGGCATTGTCATGTAACCCCAGTATTGGCGGGCCTGGTAAATCCCAGATGGTGGCGGAAATTGATGCCTTGGGGGGCGTGATGGGGCGCGCCGCCGATCGGTCGGGCATTCATTGGCGTACCTTGAACGCGACGCATGGGGCGGCGACACGCGCCCTGCGGGCCCAGATTGATCGTGATCTGTATCATCGGGCGGTTGTGGATCTTTTGGGGCAATATGAAAACTTGAGTATTGTATATGAAACGGTTGAATCATTAGATATCGTCAAGAAAATCGTGAATGGTCGGTATCAGGCGCGGGCGATTGTACTGACCACGGGAACATTTTTGAATGGTGTTGTTACGCGTGGCGCGGAAAAAATCCCGTCGGGCCGTCTGCAAGATGATGGCACATACCAGGCCCCTGATATGCGTTTATCAGACGTGTTGCGGGATGCGGGTTTTCGTATCATGCGGTTAAAGACCGGGACACCGGCCCGTATCTGGCGCGATTCTGTTAATTTTGATGTATGCGAGATCCAGGCCCCCGACGCCCCGCACGATTGGTTCGGATTGGGGGATGAAACAAATTGTTATGCCGAACACTGTTATATCACGCATACGACCGCGGCGACGCATCAAATTATTCGCGATCATATTGCCGATGCCCCCATGTATAATGGGGATATTCAGGGAACGGGGCCCCGTTATTGTCCCAGTTTAGAAGACAAAGTCATGCGCTTTGCCGATCATGCATCGCATCATGTTTTTATCGAACCCGAAGGATTGAACAGTCCCTTGGTCTATCCCAACGGGATTTCGACCAGTTTTGGGGCCGATATCCAAGACATTTGGATTCGGACAATTCCCGGCCTGGAAAACGCACGCATTGCGCGATACGGCTATGCCATTGAATATGACGCGATTGATGCGCGGGCGTTGGATGCGCACCTGATGGCGCGCGATATTCCGGGTCTATTCTTTGCCGGCCAAATTAACGGCACATCTGGTTATGAAGAAGCCGCCGCCCAAGGCATTGTTGCCGGGGCCAATGCGGCCGCGTTCGCGCGCGGGGGCGCGACATTGGATCTGGATCGGACCAATGCCATGATTGGTGTCTTGATTGATGATATTACGACAATGGGGGTTGATGAACCGTACCGGATGTTTACATCGCGGGCAGAATATCGGTTGCATCTGCGGGCAGATAATGCGATTTCCCGCTTGGGGGCGATGGGGGTGAACGTGGGGTTGTTATCCCCGGATTATTTTGATGTCGTGATGGCGGCCCGTCGCCATGTCATTGCCGAAAATGATAAATTCTATGCGGGATATATTATGCGTGCCCAGCGCGAGATAGAGACCTATCGTCGTGATATGGATATGAAAATACCATTGGACTTTGATTATTGCGCCTTGCCAGGACTGACGAACGAATTGATCGAGAAATTAAATGCAACGCGGCCTGAAAATATTGCCCAGTTATCGCGCATCCCGGGAATGACACCGGCCGGGATAATGGTGGTTCTGCGGCGCATACGGGGATAACAGCGTACGCGTTTTTATGGGTGATTAATTTATTTCCCAAAGATAAATTCAGGATTTTGCATCAAGGCAATAATCGCATCGATATTGTCGTCTGGGCTGCTATGCTGGCGTATGGTTTTACCACATTTTTCGCATTTGTGGGTGATAATAAAGCGGGCCCCGGCCGGTTCTGCGGCGATTGGGCGCATTAATCCATGGCATGTGGCCGCCCGGTCGCCGGGGGTGGTATCCACATGACGGGAATATAAACAATTCGGGCAATGGTTGGTATATCCGTTGCCCGAAACGTGCGTGCCACAATGGGCACAGTCAAAATCTTCGACGCGTCGCGTGAATTTCTTCATTAAATCCCCAATGCGTCGCGATACATTTTGGTTAATTCATCTGCTTCGTCCAGTTCGTCTGGATCCAATTTACGCAGACGGATCATCTGGCGAATATATTTCGGGTCATAGCCGGCGGATTTCGCCTCGCTAAAAATTTCTTTGATATCCGCAGCGATGGCGGCAGAATCTTCGTTTAATTTTTCAATGCGCTGAATAATAGTCAACAGCTGCTGGTTATCAATCGCGCCATGGTTTGGATTTTTCATCATGATTGTGATTTCTCCTTGTATCTTTCAAAATTCTATGATATATGAATATACGCAAAAATCAAGGAAACAAAAATGAAAAAATTTACAAAAATTACGTCCTCTATCGGACCGAAAAGCGAAAGCAAAGAAACACTTGCCCGTATGGTTGCAGCGGGTGTGAACGTATGCCGTTTGAATTTTAGCCATGATACCGGTGATGTTCAGGGGCAAAAAATCGATTATATTCGTGAAATTTCTGCAGAAACAGGAACGCCGGTGGCTGTCTTGGTCGATATGCAAGGGCCCAAGCACCGCATTGGTGTTTTTGAAACCGAAGATCGCTTTCCGTTGACCCCGGGTCAAAAGTTCGTTTTTGATTCCGATCCGACCCCGGGTAATTCATCCCGCGTTCAATTGCCGGATATGGATGTGATTCATTCGTTAAAGCCGGGTGATCGTATCTTGTTAAACGATGGTAAAATCGAAATGCAGGTCGAAACAGTTAATTCTGATAGTATCGAAGCCAAGGTGATTCGCGGGACAGAAATCTGGTCACGTCGTGGATTTAATCTGCCGGATACCGAAGTGGCAACGTCTGTTTTAACCGCCAAAGATCGCAATGACTTGGAATATGCATTGACCAAAAATCCGGACTTTGTGGCGATTTCATTTGTGCAAAAGCCCGAAGATGTTATCGAAACACGTGAATTTATCGCGGCGCGGACATCGCATCCGGTAAAAATCATTGCGAAAATTGAACGTCCCCAGGCCGTAGAAAAGATCGAAGAAATTATCGAACAGGCCGATGGTATTATGATCGCGCGCGGCGACTTGGCGGTCGAAGTGCCGTTTGAAAAAGTGCCGGCGATTTCCCGTCGGATTGTGCGCCTGTGCCGTGAACATAACAAGCCGGTTATTATGGCGACCCAGATGTTGGGATCCATGGTTGACAGTGATTTCCCGACCCGTGCAGAAATTTCTGATATTGCGACGGCGGCGTATCTGCATGTTGACGCAACGATGACATCCGAAGAAACAACCATCAGTGCGAATCCGGCATTCGTTGTTGAAACAATGGCCAAGATTTTAAGAAACGCCGACGAAGATTCTATTGAAAATGGCCAAGATTGGTCTGATGCCGAAGAATTGCCGGAAAATGATTGGGCATTGTCTGTAACGTTGATGGCAGAATTAAACAAGGCCGCGGCGATCGTTGTCTTTGCATCGTCCACAAATGCGGCGACATGGATTTCATGCCGTCGTCCGGATGTGCCGGTTTATGCGGTTGCCAAAGAAACAGTTGTTGCGAATCAGCTGTGTCTGTCGCGCGGTGTGTTCCCGGTATGCGATGCCAAGATGTTTGATGAACGCGACGCGGTCGCTGTGGCCAAACACTTTGGTTTGGAATCAGGCATTATCGTTGTTGTGGATGGGGAAAAGATTTCCTTGCACAAATTGGGTTAATTTCCCGCGATATTAAGAATGAATCCGCCCTTGACCCACGGGGCGGATTTTTTGTAGGATAGGGGTATGAAATTTAGTGGAATTCTCTTTTTATTGATGTGTTTTGTTGGGGGGGCAAATGCAGCCGGGTATCGTGCGGCATTGGTGGCCAATATGGATACAGGTCGCGTCTTGTATTCCGAGAATGCAACGGATTTGAATTATCCGGCCAGTTTAACGAAAATCATGACGCTTTATCTGACCTTTGACGCGTTGGAACATGGGCGGTTGCATTTGGATGATTATTTGATCGTATCAAATTATGCGGCCGCGGCGTCGCCGGTTAAACTGGGGCTGGCGGCGGGGTCTAAAATCACGGTCGAAGATGCGATCAAGGCCGTGGCAGTGCTTAGTGCGAACGACGTCGCGCGGGTTTTGGCCGAAAATCTAAAAGGGGGCAAAGAAGGGAACTTTGCATCACTGATGACACGTGTTGCGACGGAAATTGGTTTGTCGAAAACGAATTTTGAAAATTCATCCGGATTGCCCAATGATGATCAGATGTCGACCGCACGGGATATTGCATTGCTGTCGATGGCGGTGTATAAACATTTCCCACAATACTGGAAATATTTCGGGATTAAAACGTGGACATATAACGGCAAGACGTACACCAATGGGAACCGATTGCTGGGGGTGTATCCGGGGTGCGATGGGATGAAGACAGGGTACACAAATAAATCAAAATATTCATTGGTCGCGACGGCATCGCGGGGAAATCGGCGATTGATATCGGTGGTCTTGGGTGCGGCGGACAAGGATATTCGCGCCGCGGTATCAACAAATTTATTAAACAAAGGATTTGGGATGATTGGCGCGACCGATGCCGCACCGACCGCCGCGCCAGTGGCGGCATCTGTATCCTATGCCGCCGTGGGGACGCCCCCAGTTGCGTCGGCGGTAAAAAGCGTCGCATCGCCCAAGGCATCGTCCGCACCGGTTATGGCGTCAGGGACGGCCGGGGTGCAATTTGGGGCATTTTCGTCGCGCCCCGCGGCCGATACCCAGGTGGCACGTGTTATAAAAATTTTGAACGTGACGCCGGTCGTGGAACCCGCGCCCAACGGGATGCATCGCGTGCGGGTTAAAAATTTATCCGACGCGGCGGCCGCGGATTTAAAATCCCGCGCCATGTCCCACGGCATCGACAGTTTTATATTTCATTAAAGGTAAGATATGTCCCCCATTCCCGCCATTGCCGATTTGGAAAAAAAGTTTCTGGATGTGTCATCAACTGATGACATTGGTGTTTTATGCAACTGGAACACCGCTACCATTATCCCGAAAGCATCAGAAATAATGACGGCTGCGGATGTGCGTCATGACACAGCGGTCTTGGGACGGATTTTGATTAATGGATATTGCGGGTGGCCCTATCATGATGAAATTGTAAAGCGTAAAGTCTTGATGATATTGGACCGTATTTTTACAGATGCCCATGATATGTCATCGAATTCGTATTTTAGTTTGATAAAAGATGTTTTGGTTGATATTCCCGATAATCATATTTGCATGGTATTGGACAAACAGGTTGCGCGCACAGGGATGCAAAAACCTGGGGCCAATGTTGGTGACAATATTGCGCGGGGCGAACAATCATGTGTCAAGACAATGATGCGCGCTGACAATATTGCTGTAATTGGTTTTGCCGCCATGTGCAATATAGACCAGGTCGGTCAGATATTGCAGAATTTTAGGGATGATATCCGTCGGTCGGATGCGTTGATTGTGGACGTTCGGGGCAATAGTGGCGGAAACAGTTATTTTTCTGATCATTTGGCGTGGCAATTATGTGGGGCGCAGGTTCAATCTGCACGTGCGGTATTTATTCGAAATAATCCTGATGCTGCACGGGTCATACAATCTAATCCTTATATCTTAGATGATATACGTGACCGACATTTTCATTCTGATCCGGTGCGTTTTGATAATGCGGCCGATGTCCCGGTGGACATGACACGGGGATATAATCGGCCTGTATATATTTTGACTAATCGGGGAACAGCATCGTCGGCGGAAATGTTTGTCGCCCGGATGAAGCAACATCCGCATGTGCGCCTGGTTGGGGAAAATACCAAGGGATGCGAAGTCTTTGGCAATATGGGGACTGTTTTTTTACCGCACAGTCGTATTGTCGTCAGGGTGGGAATTCAATACCGCGAATTGGAATGGGATAATTTTGAAACCAATGGCTTTGTGCCTGATATTCGGGTGGCGGACGGGATGGATGCCATGAATGTGGCTGTGGCCGATTTTACGCGTCAAAAAATTTTAGTACAGGCAAAAGAAAAAAATAAATGAATTCGAAAATTGAAAAATTGATTAAACAATTTGCCAAATTGCCACGTGTGGGAAATCGCGCGGCCAGTCGAATGGTTTTGGCATTGTTACAAGATAAATCAGGGCGGGCAGCGGCACTGGCGGCGGCACTGGCGGATGCGTATGAAAATGTGCGCCCATGTCCCAACTGTGGCATATTAACAGATCGGGAATTGGGGATGTGCGAATATTGCCGGGATGATAATCGTGCCAATGGGCAATTGTGTGTTGTTCGTGATTTATCTGATGTTTGGACACTTGAAAAGTCTGGTGTTTTTCGCGGTCGCTATCATATTCTGGGGGGGCAATTATCGGGGGCGTCTGGGGTGACACCAGATGATCTAAATATTTCGTCATTGCCTGGGCGGGTCACGGGCGAAGGTATTCGGGAAATTATCTTTGCATTGCCCAACACGGTCGAAGGAAAAACGACCCAGCATTATGTGATGTCGGTCATTGGGGCATGTGATGGGGTTATGTTTTCTGAATTGGCATCGGGCGTGCCGTTGGGCGGGGATTTGGATTATTTAGATGATGGGACATTGACATTGGCATTTGGGGGGCGCAAGACATTATGAACAAAGTTTCAGGGGTAAACGTTCACATATCTGATGCGGTGGCCACATTGCCACCGGTGTCCGAAATGATGCGGGATGCGGGGCTGTTTGCGAAAAAGCAACTGGGCCAGAATTTCTTGTTTGATTTGAATCTGACGGGGCGTATTGCGCGGGCGGTGCCGGATATCACACGCATTCCTGTGGTCGAAGTGGGTCCGGGTCCAGGTGGATTAACGCGGGCCTTGTTAAATGCGGGTGCGCCGCGCGTTGTTGCCATTGAAAAAGATCCAGGGACAGAACCGATTTTAACACGCATCCAAGATGCGGCGTCTGGGCGGTTGTGCGTGATTTATGATGATGCGATGCGTGTTGATATGAATGCAATCGGATTGTCTGATTATGCGATTTGTTCTAATCTGCCATACAATGTTGGGACCGGGTTATTAATTGGATGGTTACATAAAATTGCAACGCAGCATGATGGCCATGGTATTCAATCATTGACCCTGATGTTTCAAAAGGAGGTGGCCCAACGCATCACCGCGCGGGCGGGCGATGAACATTACGGACGTCTGGGGGTTTTGACCGCAATGGTTGCAGATGCGCGGATTTTATTTGATGTGCCGCGCAGTGCATTTACCCCTGCGCCAAAGGTTACATCGGCGGTGGTTCAAATTATCCCCAATGGGGAAAAAATTGCGCGCTTGGATAATTTGGCCGCGATAGAAAAGATAACCGCCAAACTGTTTGGCCAGCGGCGCAAGATGATACGCGCCATTATCCCGGGGGTGGATTGGGCGCAATTTGGCCTGAACGGGACAGAACGGGCCGAAAACCTGGGGGCGGAAAAATTTGCTGAATTGGCGGCGGCAAATTTGTTATAATAAAAAACAAGTCAGAGAGAGTAGAGCGAGGGAGTTTATTTATGCCACTGTCGATATTGGCGTTCTTTGGAATTGCATTTGCGTTTGTCTTTATCTTGCGTTTGGCGCGGGTGGGAACATTATTGGCATTTTTATTTGCAGGTGTTATATCGGGCCCCTATGTGTTGAATTTGTTTCAATTGACAGACACATGGAAATTCTTGGGCGAATTGGGCATTATGTTTTTGTGGTTTAATATCGGACTGGAAATTAATATGCGTCGTCTGTGGCAGATGCGGCACACCATATTCGGATTTGGCGCAGCCCAGGTCTTGATGGTGGTGGCAATGTTATTCCCGATATTGTTTGGACTGACATCTTGGTCCATCACAGGGGCGATTATGGTGGCGTTAATTCTGGCGATGTCATCCACATCCGAAGATTTGCAATTACTGGCGGATCGTAATGAATTGGGAACAACCATGGGCCGTCAGACGTTTTCAATATTGTTATTCCAAGATTTATTGTCGATTCCCCTGTTGGCGATGGTTCCAGTCTTAGCGGGAAAATCATTTAATCTGGGGGCCACAGTGATTGATGTTGTGGTGCTGTCGGTGGGATTAGTGCTGGGGGTTTTGATTGTAGGACGCTTGATTTTGAACCCTGTGATGCGGATGGTTGCCCGTCTAAAATCAGCCGAGGCATTTTTGCTGGCCATCATGTTAAACATCGTCGTGTGGGCGGTGGCGTTGGACTTTCTGGGGATGCCACCGGCGTTGGGGGCATTCTTGGGGGGGATGTTGATGTCGGAAACAATTTACAGACATCAGATTCGCGCCGCGATTGGGCCGTATGCGATGCTGTTTATGGCGTTGTTCTTTGTGTCTTTGGGGATGGGGCTGAATGTGCCATTTTTGATGCGTAATTGGTTTATTGTTTTGGGTGGATTGGCGGCATTGATCTTTATTAAATTCAGTGCGATTTACATCGTGGCGCGTGTGCGGGGTGTCTTGTCGCGAGATGCGGCGATGATTGCCTTGATCTTGGCCCAGTGCGGGGAATTTGGTTTGTTGATTTTGCAGACAATGAAGAACAGTGGTATTACCGCGATTCCTGCGATGCATGAAGAAATCCTGACGGCTATTATTATTTTATCAATTATTGCGACACCTATTATGTTGGCGATCTATGATCGGTTGCAACGATCGGGGCGACTGTTTTCGCATTGGTTACAACGCGAAGTGAACAAGTCTGTCCCAGCCCAACGGCCCGATGTTATTATCTGTGGGTTTGGGCGTGTGGGCCAGATTGTGGCCCAAATGTTGGATGCGCGTGGGATTTCATATGCGGCGTTGGATTTGAATGTTGATGCCGTTATCCAGGGGCGTGATCGTGGCTTTAATGTCTATTATGGCGATACCAGCAGTGAAAGCGTCCTGAGACAATTTGGGTTGGCACCGCGTCACACACGGGCGGTGGTGGTTGCGCTGGATAACACGACCAATGCGCGAAATACGATCAAATGTGTTTTGGGAATTACGCCACGGATCAAGATATTTGCACGGGCCAGAAATATGGCCGAATCGCGTGAACTGTTGGCGTTGGGCGTACGCGCGGCCCAGCCGGAAACAATTGAATCATCGTTGCGTTTGGGGTACGACGTGTTGGATAGCATGGGGGTATCAGAACGTGTGATTGATAAATTGCTGGACGAGATGCGGGCCGACAATTACGCGGCATTAAATTCAGACAGTGATAGAAAGTAAATCTGGCATGTTTTGAAAATGTCCCCAAAAAAATGGGGACATTTTAATTGCTTTTGCGGGATGCGCTTGGTACACTGGGGCCAATCAAAGGGGAAAAGAAGATGAAACGTTTTTTTGTTTTTGCATCTGTTATTTTGGGAATTGTCATTCTGGATCAGGTTACCAAGGATTATCTGGTATATCTGATTGCAGGTGGGGTGCCGATGACGGCCGATGCACTGGACTTGGTGCCGGTATCGTATTTAATGGCCCATGTAACGAATTTCTTTAATATTGTTTTCACATGGAATTCTGGGACGGCGTTTTCTATTCTGCGCGGGGTGGGGGAATACGCGCCCATGTTCATAATTGTTGGCACCGGGGCGGTGGTCGGATTTTTGGGACACTATGTCATGCGATGCGCGTGTCGTTTTGAACAATGGCCGATTGCGTTAATTATCGGTGGGGCGTTGGGAAATCTGATCGATCGCGTGCGGTTTGGGGCGGTGATTGATTTTCTGGATTTTCATATTGGGGGTTGGCATTGGCCGGCGTTCAATGTTGCCGATATGTTTATCGTGTGTGGGGTGGGATTGTATCTGATCAATTGGTACATGAACAAGCGTCAATGCATTCGCCAACGTTAATATATAGTATAACAAGGAAAATATCATGGTAAAATTTTTAGACAAGAATTCGGGTTTCGCCCAATGGAATGCCAATAAAAATGCCGCATCACGTCGGTCACGATTGGGGGGGATTTTGTGGTGGGTTATTATTTTCATGGCATCGTGGTGGCTGATTTCTATTTGGTCAGGCCCCAAGAATGTTGTGTCTGGGGATGTGCATTCGGCCCCGGTAACAGAAGATTTATCGCATGTCCCGGTAACCCATATCGGTAATGAGGTTATAACAGCCGATGTCCAAGGTTTACGGATTAATCACATCGCCTTGCGTGATTTCAAACAATCTGGGGGCGATGAACCGGTAACCTTGTTAAACAATGATCGTGATATGGCAGAGGTGGGGCTGCTGGCCACAGGGTCAACGGCACCGACGGCGTCGACGGTATGGACCACGGACGGCAATGTGATGAAATGGAAAAATAATGATGGCGTTGAATATCGTCGTGTTATTGATGTAGATCAGTATATGATTACAACCACCGATATCGTGCGTAACAACAGCCGCCATGACATTCATATTGCCCCCTATGTACGGATTGTGCGCGAAAATGCGGATCCCCACACCGCAGGTGTCTTTGCAGGCGCAATTGCCCGTGTTAATGATGACATGATGGAAAATGATTGGCGGGATTTGAATCGGCGCACCTATGCCTATGACACGCAATCGGGCTTTATTGGTTTTGTTGATCAGTACTGGGAAACAGTGGTCGCCATGGATTCACCGGATCAGACCATGCGTATGAAAAAATTAAATGATAACCCAGATGTCACCCGTTACCAAGTTGATTCGGCCGCCGCGGCCCGTCTGGTTGCCCCATCCCAAGAAATCGCGTTGACGACCCGCCTGTATGCTGGGCCACGGGCGCAATCGACACTGGGGGCGGCATCGGCCGAAATTCCTGGATTAACCAAGACGATGGATTACGGATGGTTTTGGTTCTTGTCGCGACCAATGTTATGGGCGTTAAATGCATTGAATGCGTTGGTGATGAATTATGGGGTGGCGATCATCTTGCTGACGATTGGATTGCGGTTACTGATATGGCCATTGACACGGAAATCATTTACATCGATGATGGCCATGCAAAAGATGCAACCGGAAATGGCCCGTATTCAAAAGCAATTTGCCAATGACAAGGCACGTATGCAAATGGAAATGATGCGCCTGTACCAGACGCACAAGACGTCACCAATGTCTGGATGTCTGCCGATGTTGATCCAGATTCCAATTTTCTTTGCGTTGTACAAGGCCTTGCTAATATCTGTTCAGATGCGGTCGGCGCACTTTTTGTGGATATCTGATTTGGCGGTGATGGATCCGTACTTTATCTTGCCGATATTAATGGGGGCCACCATGTGGTGGCAGCAGCATTTGCAAACCGCCGCCACATCCGGTGCACGTTCCAATGATGTTGCGGCCCAAACGCAAAAGATGATGCGTTGGATGCCATTGTTGTTTACCATCATGTTTGCGTGGATGCCGGCGGGATTGGTGCTTTATTGGACAGTGTCAAATGTGTTTGGTATTGTTCAGATGTATATCATCAAGCGGACATCAAAACGTTAAAAAAAATCCCCATTCATTGAATGGGATTTTTTTTTAGGATGCATTCATCAGCAAGTCTTTGTTTATTTCTAGTTTGGTGTTTTTGTAATAGTCGATGCATTTGGTGATACACACTTGCAGACAGGCGATCACCCCCGCGGCTGCAGAATAGGTGTACATGGGACCGCCCCCCAGCCATTGCCCCTGTGTCTGGGTATAGTTCAGGTTGCCCAGTGTCATCATGCGGCACCAACAGTATGGACCTGTTGCGTCATGTATAAATTTATTTTCGGGATCTAATAACATTTTTATATCATTGGGACCGTTTTGCATGCTGATACAGGTTGATTGTATTGCCCCAGGGGTGGGACAAGATTTAATAATATATGTACCAGAATCATCTGTATCGGCGTCGCATGATATGTTGGCGGTAAATTGAACAATATCCCCATTGGGATAGGGGTTACGTTGTATCTGGCCAAAAGTGATTTGGTCGGTTGGGGCCCTGCATAGTGTCTGGGTGGGTGCCGGTCTGGTTATCATTACGCCCATCAGTAATAAAAACCCGACGTTTTTCTGGCATAGTTTTTGCAAATTAAAAATCCCGGATTTCTGCACTTTTTTATCCCCCATGATATGCCAGAAAAACGTCCCTTTGGATTAGGCATAGTTAAATTCCCCGCAACGCCACGGATTATATGCCGTGGCGCGTTTTTTTACAAGCGATTTTTTGGATCATAACGATCCGTGGCACTTTAATAAAAAATCCCGGTTAACCGGGATTTTTTCTATAACCGACGATGTATATATTTATACAAGCCGTATGGGGTCTGAATCAGGGGTGCATGGATCCCCAGTGCCCGCTTGGTCATGTCGACACAGGTCCAGGATTGTGTGACATCGATATCATACGGGACATTTTTCGTGACATAGATAAAACGCCATCCATGTGCACGTAAAACGCGCAGATCACGTGGGCGTAATGAAATTTTGGTCACGTGTCCCCGACGGGTAAATTGATAAAGCATTAACGCACCCCCCGCGGGCACAATCAATGCACAGTGGTAAAAGTGGCGACAAAACAATCGCGGAAAAAGTTTAGATGTATTTTTTGCAAATGCAATAATGACCATTTTATTTTTCCTTTGCGTTTGTTATTCAATCCAGCCACGTTTTTGTGCTGCAACACCCAAGATATGCATCGCATCACGCCACAGGGCTGCGGCCCGATTTTCAGACCAAATATGTTGGTGTGGGGCACGCCGCCGATCACCAAATTCTTTGATTACTGATAATTGGGCATCAGATAATTGCCCCGACAGATATAGTTTTGTTATTAGGGTCTCTACATCTAATAACTCGCACGGCCGGCGACGGGATACACCACCACGCATAAATCCGTTTCGGACAGACCGGCTATATAAAAACCAGAACCATAATTGTTCTGCATTGTTAAATTTTTCCGGATTGTCAATGCTTTTCGGCTGTGTCATTTTACCTCTCCTTTGTTGGTTGGTTCATTTATAAATCATTGTTAGAAATCCGCAAAATATTACAACTGATAGTTGAAAATCGATTCGGATTTCTGATTCGTAACGGCTATTTCCTTGATGCCGATCGAATCGAATTGTTTCCTATGGTTTTGTGCGGGGCGTATAAAGCAATTTAGGGGGCGCATAAATTTATGCGTCCCCCGAGATATACGCCCATAAAATTTTAGATAAAATAAACCCGCATGATGCGGGTTTATTTTATTGGCGGAAAGCAATCGCCCCCCGTTTCCGGACAGCAGTTAAATCCTTGCTCGCCCATGTCGGTATAGATTTCGCCCGTGCAACATCCATTGGTATCTGGTACATTGCCATCTTCACAGGTGATGACCGGGACTTCTTCGACGGCCGGTGTCTGGAATGGATTTTGTATAGTGCCATCGTCATCATATTTCAAGTCCAAAATTTCTTCATTATATTTTTGATTACCAATAATCCCACTATTTGGACCAGAGACGCCCGTAATCGTTGATGTTTGATAATCATTCTTTAGAAACTGCTGCTGCTGATTCTGAAAGACGGCATCTTGGCGGGCATTATTGATTGCCTGGTAATTCAATGACTGACAGAAAAAGGCAACCGTGCTGTATGAATAGCCACTGTTGGAAATTTCCCCGGCCGCGGATGATTTTACCTCCCAATTGCCATTAATATCTTGGGTACAGAATTTTTGCATATCAAATGAACGTGATTGACCAACCCATGAACCGTCTTTGTAATCTGGCGTGGCCTGGTGCGTCCAATTTTGACGCTGGGCGTTGCCATATGGCGCAACGGCGCATTTCTTGTCGCTGGATCCTTTGTCACCACATGTAACCTGAAGATCAACCGGAGAATAGACGGTGATACGCGTTCCGGCCGCAATGGTAAAGGGCGGGGTTGTATTATCCATCATGTCGACCATTAATTTTTGTGCCACCTGGTTCCATGCGGTGATAATTTCATTCTTGGCCAGTTCTGATGATCGCACCGTCCCACTTTGCACCACGGTATTGTTATCTAAATCAATCTGGTTTACAAATCGATCTGCGATGGGGGCAATCATATTTACCGCCGCCGGTACAATGGCAGTTAACATGGGCATAACAAATTGTTCCAGGTAATCCGTGCTGCCCCGGCCAGGAACGCCAACACGTCCTTGGGCGTCACCAGAAAAAGGATCGTTGGACCCGTTAAAGTTAAATTCAACACCATTGGGCAAAATAAATTGGTACCATTTGATTTCCATACGGCCAATGGCGGTATATGGCCCCGGCATTGTTCCCGTCAGATAACCCAATAACAGTGTCCCCGTCGGAATAATAACCGTCCGACCATTATCAGAATACACATTTCTGTCCACGGTTGCCCGTACCGGCAAAGAGTTGCCTGCTTTATACAATGATGGGTCGGCCCGGACGTCAGAAACAATGGTGGCTGGAATTGGTTTATATTGACGCAAGATAAACGTGCGGTCATAAATTTGCGTTGATGTAACAGTATTTTGTCCCGTAGAGCCAAATTCAACATCTGTCGGTGGGGCCGCGCGGACAATACTGGCGGCGGTGGGGGCCCACATCGCACTCATCCGGGCCATTTGCGCCGCAGGTTCTGGGGTATCTGCTTGCGTGGCGCGATTAACGCGCTTTGCCGTCACAGGATTAGACAGCTGCGGGATGGCCCCATCATTAATCGTGGTATAGCCGATATTATCGGCATCGGTTCCAATTTTTTGCGATGGATTATTAATGGCCGTAATAATCCCATTATCCGGATTGTATACCCCGGTCGGTTTATCACAATCGCGATCAGAAAAAGGATGAAAGTAATAGGCCCCACTTTCCGGCTTGATCCAACCGATTTGTTGCCCAGATTGGTTATAGCCCGGAAAGGCGAAATCTGAACAGGCTTCTGCTGTTTGGGTATAGGTGTCGGTTGTCACATCGGATGGCAATTGTGGCACATCTGACCCGGGGGCCGGGGTAATAATACTGGGGCTGGGGGCAATAAACGACATGTCCGGGGCGATCGTTTCAATATCTTGGCGAATGTCATCACGTGTTGTATTAACGACCGGTTCTGGATCAGGTGTTCGATTATTTGCCACCGCGGCAACGGGCACATCTGGGGCCGGTGTGGTCGGTGTCTTCGGCTCTGGCACAACAACAGGATCTGTTTTTTCCGCCCCCAAGGTTATCAGAATTTCATTGGTCCGCATCATTTCATCCGGCTGGGCCGCACCGCGCCAATCGATTTGCAACGGAACCTGTTGCGGGGCGGCAGCGGCGGTTGGGGCATACTCTAGACTGATGGTGCAAGAAATTTTATCATTAATTTCACCAATGTTTGTACATGTGGTTTTTGGGGTCGCCAACCCAGGCATTTCACGTGTCAGACGAACCGCCATCACGCGCACCGGCGCATTGGCAGAAACCGCGATACGCATGCTTTCGGTTGTGCCTGTTTTTGTTTTCCCCCAATCAACCATATCGGGGGTAATGGTGATTTCGGCCCCGGTGGTATCATCAGGAACCGCAATGTCCGTCTTGTGGTCACCGCGCAATAACAGTATCATCAAGATTAAGACCACAACAAATGCCGCCCCCAGCAGCAGCCATTGAACATGGCGCGGCATATTACGACGTAAATCTGAAAACTGAACCAATAGTTTTTTCATGTGATACCGTACATCTTAGGTGCGCCGGAAAAACCGGCGCGTTGTTTTTACCGTTATTGAATCCGAACAACGTGGCAGCTGGCCCCGCTGAACTTTAACATTTGGTCGCATAGCCGCTGGGCGGTGTCGATATTGGCCAGTGGTCCGATCCGCAGGCGATACAACCGCGCCGTGGCGGAATCCGCACCCAGTTCACCAACACCTTGTTCATCAACAGCGAAAAAGACACTGTCTTTATAAGGGGTCAGCAGACCTTGGCCATCGGCCCCGCTGAATTTGGCCAGCAAGCTTGTCCAATAATCATTTAATGCCTTGACCGATGTGTCTGATTTTAATTCGATGGCAACCCCGCTTTGGTTACTGGTGATAACAGGGATGTTGGTTTGTGGCAAATATGATCCCGCCGTGTTACGCGCCGTCGGCATCATATTTACCCCAGATGCCCCCGCGGCCCCATAGACCGATCCGGACTGTGTCGGAACACCATAGCCGGCCGGCATATAATACCCCGCACCGTTGGCATTGGTCGTATTTGACACATACATCGGTGTTGTTGAATAGCCGCCCATATTCCCACTCATCGCGGCCAGGTCGGCGTTATAGGCGATGTTGTTTAATGATTGACCTGATAGCATGGATTGGGCCACATTGGCCTCGGCCAGGGCCATAACCGATGCTGTATCTGTGATCAAGAACGGCTTTTCCCGCTTTTTAATGCAAACAATGCGTTGCCCACTGCGCAAGACCATGTCACCAACAGCTTCGACAATTAAGAGACGGCCATCTTCGCCATCGGTGCGGAATCCGACCGGGGATTCGCCCCCTTCGACCAAGAGCGAGACAACCGGTCGTTGTGTCATGGCGATTACCTTGTCCCCAAAATCGATATATGTAAAGATACGATCCCGCCAAACGCGTTCTGGGGCAATGACATAATCATCAGGGTTGGGGACAAAGATATCCAAATCAAAACGGAATTCCGAAGGATCAATTTTCATTGATTTGATCCAACCGTAATCTTCGCCATCAACACCCAATGTGGATGGCGTTTGTGCAGATTTCTTGAAAATAGAATTCATACCACCGCCGGTGTTGGTCGGGGTGGACGCCATTGGCAAGTTGCCGCCGCCATCGATAACAACGTCAACCTGAGAATAGGTGATTTCACTGGAGTTTGAGGGTTCACTGCGCAGGTAAAAGACATATTTATTGCCTGATTTCCCAGTGACAATTAAATTTGTATCAGATCCCATATTATCCCCAGATGGTGAAATAAACATGGTGCGATCACCCTGGGTTGTGTCGATCGTAAACAGGCCAGAATTACCCACAACCGCATCGGCGATTTGTTCACCGTTGGGCAATGATACCATGGTGACCATCCCATTACGTAATTTAATGGGCAAGACGTTGCCGTCTGACCAGGCCAGTTGGGCATAGCCAGGCTTTACACTGCCGGCGGCCATGTTGGCGGTGGGATTGTCCCATGCCTCTTGTATGGCGGCACGGGCCGGCACACAGCAGATCATCCCCAGGCACAGTAAAGATATATTTAGTCGCAGTGCGTTTGAAAACGTCATAACCAATCCCTTTCCTTTCGTTTTATTCTTGTATAAACCAAAGACGCAACCGTTATTCAAAATCCAACGGATCGCCCCCACCAGATTCAATCTGATAGTCAGCCACCCGTAACCCCAGCGGATTGACCAGCCGGTCCCCCCATTTAATTGATGGGTTGTCGTCAGATTCTAGTCTTATTATGATTGTATAATCTTTTTTATCGGTCTGTCCATTATTATTTGTACAAAAATACGTAAAATTAACCGCATAGGTGTTATCTGACCGTGGGGCAATCGAATTAAATTCCACCGGACAGTAAAATTCAGCGTCTGGCATATCGTTCATGTATGCCGTCCACATGTTTGTCTGGGTCAAGCCGGCGTAAACATCGGGCGTTGACCATGTGTTGACCACCCCATCGGCGGTACGTGACCATTTGCGGCGCATAACGCCGACGTTTGGAATAATTTCGTTACGGGCCTTGATGTATTCTTTGATAAAAGAACGTTTATAAATATCAATGTTTTCGGCGTCTGGGGGCATACTAAACAACCGGATTTCTAAATCGGAACGGGGTTGGGTTGTTAAAAAGAACACCTGGGGCCGGTTTAAGGGGAACATCTGGGTCAAGGTGACGATCAAGACGATCAACGTCACCAACGCGCCCGAAAACACGAATGTCATCAGTCTGGATAATAAAATCGGCGGCTCAATGCGTGTGGACACTGTGCTTCTCTCCCGTTTGTTTTGGTGAAATTGTAGACAAAAATGTACATGGGACGCAAGTAAAAAGTTTAATTTATGACATCAAAATAAAGGCCGGGGGATACGGCGGGAAAAAACACTTGCGTGCGATTGATTAAAGTCTTATAATACTTTCTGCTTGATTTCTGGTTTGTGTGTGTTATTCTATTGCGGACTATTGGGGTTCGCGGTACGGTTTAATCGATAAATCGAAACGAGTTCACGTAGGGGCATAGTTCAACGGTAGAATATCGGTCTCCAAAACCGCGGATGAGGGTTCGATTCCTTCTGCCCCTGCCAGATTGTCTAAAAGGTTGTATTCTTTTGGGTAATCTGGAAACGGATTTTGGGGCAGATGGAATTGAATCCGGGGTTGATAAAATGTTGGGCTCGACTATGAGTTGGATTTTGCAAGCTGTGCGCGGCGAAATCCATACGAATGGTCAGCAAGGCTGACATTCCTTCTGTTCCTGCCAGATTGTCTAAAGGTTTGGGTAATCTGGGATATTTAATAGTCATGGGGTATGACATAACGGTGGATTTTTATGAAGAAAGTATTCGATTATATTAAATCTGTACGGGGTGAATGGTTCAAGATTGTATGGCCGTCACGTGACACTGTTATTCGTACAACGTTTTTAATCTTGGTGTTTTCGGGGTTGGCTGCGCTGTTCTTTTTTGTGGTTGATAGCGTGCTGAACGCGATTGTGGGTTGGATTTTCTAAAAAAATAACGGGCAAAGGAAGTTCATGATGGAAGACAAAATGCAGTGGTTTGTCGTTAACGTTCACACGGGATGCGAAGACAAGGTGGCGCGCGGTTTGCGCGAACAGATTGATAAACGGCGGTTAAATGCGCTGTTTGGGGAAATCTTGGTGCCGACCCGTGAAGTAACAGAAGTTAAAGCCGGTAAACGCGTTAAATCAGAAAAAAAGTTTTTTCCAGGTTACATCGTTGTTCAAATGGTTTTGAATAACGAAACATTCTCGTTGGTAAAGTTAATGCCCCAGGTGGTTATGTTCTTGGGTCAAAAGAATAAACCGATCGCGGTTAGTGAAGATGAGGCCCGGCGTCTGCAAAAGCAGGTTGAAGAAGGGGCGGTTGCCGTTGATGATATTGAATACGAGGTTGGACAAGAAG
>CATNBF010000017.1 GCA_950096895.1 uncultured bacterium
CCAAGCACTATATCCGGCGTCTGCGTGTGAACAAGATTGAACCGCTCTATAATTACATGGTGGAAAATTTCCCCGAAATGATCGAAGACGAACAGGCCAACCCGGATAAAAACGGCGTCATCTCTATGGTGATTCGTGCACCCGATGGGGCTGTGACACGGCGTAATGAAACCGCGATCGATTTCTTGGAACGGGTTAAGTTTATTTTTGAAAACTGGGTTGTGCCGGGACATGTTCGTGGTGAAAATTACAACAACGTATCGTGCACATGCAATGTCAAGAATCATGAATGGGATGCAGTGCGTGAATGGATGTGGGAAAATCGTGAAAAATACACGGGGATTTCCTTGCTGCCGTATTCTGATGCGACATACATCCAGGCCCCGTTCGAAGACACCAACGAAGACGTTTATCGTGCCTTTGCCGAACATGTTCGCGATTTGCATCTGGAAAGAATCGAAGAAGAAAAGAACTTTGTTAATTTCGGTGCCGAAGCCGCGTGCAGCGCAGGTGGATGCGAATTAATCTAAGGTGGCGATGATGGGCGCAGATGATTGATCTGTGCCCATCTGCCCCAAGTGGAGAGAAAAAGTCATGGCATTAATTACGACCAAATCAGGCGATACAGGAATGACCCAATTAAATCCGAACCGCATCGCCAGCAAGACGCATCCCATCATTGAAATTATGGGAACGATTGATGAATTGTCTTGTGCGCTGGGGGTGGCCGGGGACCAGTTCGATGAAATTCAAACATTTTTATCGGAACTGATGGGCTATTTCTATTACAAGAATGTGGATGAACGACGGGTGGCGGCCCATTTATGGGAACTGGAAAATTATATCACCGGTCATAATAATTCAATTCCGCCGCACTTTATTAACCCGCGGGGATATGTGTCTTTGGCGCGGGCGATTTGTCGTCGGGCCGAACGGTTGATTGTGGCCATGGCAGAAAACGACCGTCTGTGTGATCCGGCCGAAAAGTATGGCATGAACTTTACCCCGGTTCTGCAATACATGAACCGATTAAGTGATTATTTGTTTGTAAAAAGTTTTGAACGTATCAAGGCCCAGCCGGAATTATTTCGTGATGAAATGGCGGCCCCAGAACAAAAGATGGCATTTATGTAAAAAAAATCCCGCGAATGCGGGATTTTTTATTTTGCCGGTGCCACAATAATTGATTTTGTTCGTTCATCCGGTTTTGATTTTGATTCCAAGGTTCCTTGGGTGCCAACAATTTCTAAAATGCGGGCAAATAATTCAGGAATGGCATCTTTCCCGCGGGCCAGTACCTTTTTAGATCCCTTGGTCATCACAGAAATCTTGACCTTGTTTCCATCGCCCAGAAATTCCAAAACCTTTTTCATTTTGATATTCAAATCGTTTTCTTCGATAAACGGTTTGACCCAAACTTCTTTCATTTCGGTTGTTTTTTGGTTTTTCTTGGCCTCTGACGCACGCTTTTTCTGTTCGTACTTAAATTTACCATAATCCATAATTTTGGTAATGGGTGGGGTGGCCGATGCGTTAATTTCAACCAAATCCATTCCTTCGTCTGCGGCCATGGCAATCGCCGCCGATGTCGGCATCAGTCCCAAGTTTTGCCCCGTCGCACTAATAACTTGGACGGTTTTAGCAAAGATTTTATTATTCATGCGCGGCCCTGTATCGCGGCGCGTATCACGGTTAAATGTCGGTCTAATTGTCTGCTCCTTTGATTAAGACATGTGGTCATTATTAACTATTTTTCTGGATCTTTCAACATATTTTGCACGGATTGCAATGCCGTCCATACGTCCCGCTTGGCATCTGGCTTTAACAACAGATAGTTTGGGTGGAATATCGGCATGGCCAATGCGCCCGATGGTAATTGCGTTGCCATTCCATGTTCCCGCGGCAGGCTGCGCCCGGCAATCTCGCTGGCGGGCAGGGTCCCCAGTGTTAAAATCACACGCGGCCCGATCAAATCGATGGCGCGTGCGACAAATGGATGCGCCAGATCCAGTTCTTCGCGCGTGGGGGTGCGGCCCCCCGGGGTGCGCCAAAAGACCAAGGGAACAATCGATACCACATCCCGCCCCAGACCAATGGCCGCCATCATTTTATCCATCATATCGCCGGCCGGCCCCGATAAAATGCGGCCGGTGGCATCATCTTCTGCGCCGGGGGTATCGGTTATAATCATTAATCCCCCAGGCGTCCCAACATGCGGCAAGACAACATGGCCCGCCGTCGTGCGCAGCGGGTGATTAAACGCCCCAATCGCCGCCGCCAAGGCATTGATATCTGTGGCCGCGTTTGCCGCCATTTGGGCATCTGGGGGGGTAATGGGGGCGCATGCAGGGACAACCGTTGGACCGGGGCGCATACCCGGCACGTCGGTCGTCATTGCGGGCGATGGGGCATTTGTCGCCGTTGATGTGCGCGCGCCCACCGGTGTTTCGCCCAGTTCCCATCGCACCCCGGCCCGTTCTAAATCACGTAATGCATCGATATTCATTTGGATGATTCCCCTTGATTTTGCACCTATTTTATTATACACTAAACCACGAACAACAGAAATACAAGGGAGTATTTTTATGAAAATCAAAAATTTTGTCATGCTGGGGGCAGCAGCCGGTTTATTGGCGGCATGTGGCGGTTCGAATATTGTTGAACCGGCGGATTTGAATAACCAACGCGTATACTTTGGTTTTAATTCGGCGGAAATTTCTGACGAAGCGCGCGACAACCTGTTGGGCCAGGCTTTGTACATGAAGAACCACAAAGATGTTAAGGTTCAAATTGCAGGCAATTGTGATGAACGCGGATCCACTGCGTACAACTTGGCCTTGGGTGCACGTCGTGCCAACGCGGCCAAAGATGTCTTGGTCAAAGATGGGATCGATGCCAAACGTATTTCCACCATTTCTTATGGCAAGGAACGCCCGTTTAAGAAAGGAACCGGCGAATCCGTTTGGAAATGGAATCGTAACGCAACAACAACTGTTAAATAATTAACGGGGATTGCGTAAAAAACACCGGCATCGCCGGTGTTTTTTTATGGTTGATTTAGCTGCTCGGTAAAAACCATAAGAAAGGGGATTATGCCATCGCCGGTGGTTAATGCCTGTATACAATATGACGGGCAATTTGCCCAGCATTCATCAACCGTATTTAGGGGCGTGGGGAATGTACCGTATCGTATGGGTGTGCCTTTGGAATGAATGGCTAAAAACCACTTATGTGTTGTTGTGTTAACATGCTGCGCTGTGCCATTTTCACCATAATTATCCAGACGTACCGTCCGGCAATAGCAATAGGGCCCTTCGTCTGGTTCTATGGTAAATACAGTGTATCCTGTTTTGGTTACATTGGATATCGTTCCCGTCTTTCCGCAAAAAGATTGCACCGTCATCTGTGGGCAAATAATTTTGGTATAGGTGCCAGTGTTATCTGACATATCGGCACATGTTTGATCAAATATTCCAATAAAAATCCTGTTGAGTTCTATATTTTTTAATGTTTCACCATTTTTTATTGTGCATGCCCCCCATGATGATGGGGCCAAGGCAAGCATAGCCCCGCATAAAAAAACGACGTTTTTCTGGCATAGTTTTTGAATATTAAAAATCCCAGATTTCTGCATTTTTTTATCCCCCGTACTATGCCAGAAAAACGTCCCTTTGGATTAGGCATGGGTAAAATTCCCGCAACACCACGGATTATATGCCGTGGCGCATTTTTTTACAAGTGATTTTTTTTGCTTTTTTCGACAATATCCCGGGAAAAAATAACCAGAAAAGTGCCGGATTTCAGCCGAAAAGGGGAAATAAGTTATTGAAAATTTTCGGATAATTTGATAGAATTTTTTCTGCGCTGGCGGCTGTCTGCGTGGCTTTTAAGAAGGGCCATCTTCAGGTTGGGGGGATATACGGACCGTGTCACCCATGTAAAAAAATGGTCCCAATCGCATGATTGGGGCGTGTCAAAATAAGCAAGAAATTGCAAATATGACAAGCATTCCTGAATGGCTTCTTAATCCCAATCACCATGTGTATAGATTTTTGGGCGTCTTTATTTTTTGGATGAAAAATGGCGGCGTAAAACGTCGTATGCGTCGGAAATCTTGGTAAATTCTGTGGCATCGTGATGATCAGTTGCGATATCTGGGTGATATTTCTTGGCCAGTGTGCGGTACCGATTACCAATTTCACCCAAAGTGGCGGTTAAGGGCAGGTTCAATGTTTTTAATGCCGTCACGACCCCCGTGGGCAGCGGGCGTGAAACCGGATATTGATCACCAGAGGTATCGCGACCCAATACAAAATCGTTGATAAATTTTACCTGGTGCGGGTTTGGGGACGATCCGGCCCGATTAATGGTATCGCCAAACATTTGACGCTCCCAATCTGCCTCTATTTCGGCCGGGGTCATATTGGCATAATAATTCCAATTTTTATTATATTCGGCGGCATGCGTCCGACAAAACATCCAGAATTCGGTTAAGTGGCGATTCTTTGGGGCGCGTATAATCCCGGCCTTGCCGCATCCAGGGTGATCACATCTTTTTATCATGATGAAGAATCCTTTTTCCCCAGCGGATGATGATCGCGCACAGTTTCGACCAATTTTTCTGGCATAATGTGTGTGTAAATTTGGGTTGTTGAAATATCTTCGTGGCCCAACATTGTTTGGATGGCGCGTAAATGCGCGCCCCCCGCCAATAGGTGGGATGCAAATGAATGACGCAAGACGTGCGGACTGACCCGGGCGGGATCAATACCCGCCAAGATGGCGCATTTTTTCAAAATCTTGAAAAAACCGTCACGTGTTATATGACCTGCGCGGCCGCTGGATGCAAAGACATAGGCGTTTGTTGTCGGATCAATATCGGCCATTTCCATCCAGTGATGCAGCGCATGAATAGCCCCCGGATGCATGGGGACCATGCGTTCTTTGGCCCCTTTGCCATGAATTAATAATTTATCGCCCAATACCGCCGATGCCCGTAATTCACATAGTTCAGAAACGCGTAATCCCGATGCGTATGTTAATTCAATCATGGCGCGCAATCGTGATGCATGCCGCACATCCCCCGCAGACGAGATCAATAGGTTGATTTCATCCGGACTTAATAATTTCGGCAGAGGGCGTCGCGCCCGTGGCACTTCCAGTTCGATGGCAGGATTTTTATCAATAATTTTTTCCAGCATCAGAAATTTATAGAATGTGCGCAATGTACTGACCTTGCGGGCAATGGTGGATGGGGCATCGGCCAGACCGGCAATATAGGTCATCAGCGTCTCTGTTGATGCACTGGCTAAATCCCCAATGGCATCCGCCGCCGCATACAAATCATGGCCATAGGCGGTGATGGTGTTCATACTGCGCCCACGTTCGGCGGTCATGGCTTCTAAAAAAATGTCAATGTGGTTCATGGGTATAAAACAATTTCTGTCATGTGTGGCGCGGGTGCAAACGAAATCAGCATCAGCACCACCACTGTTATAATCAGTGCCCACAAAATAATACGATTACGCAATGTATTTTTCTTTTTTATTGGCATTGTATGCCCCCCATTAATGATTTAATTAAATTGTATCAAATGTCGCCATAAAGACGCCGGCCCCGGCAATAATAATCAGTGGCGGTGCCACAATGGCCAAAATGGCCGGTAATGCCCCCGTCGCCCCCAGGGCATTGAACATATTAGTCAGGAAATAAACCGCAAAGCAGGTGATGACGCCCATACTAAACTTTACCCCAAAACTATAATTGCGGCGTTGTTTCGTCTGGGAAAAAGCGATCCCCAATGTGGCCATAGATATCATTGTTAGCGGCAGAAACAACAGTGTCCAAAACTGAACCCAGTGGCCCCGCATCGGCACGCCGACCATTTCCATTTTGTAAATAAAGCCGGGTAATTGCCAAAACGAAATCTGGTCTGGTTGCATATAACGGTCCAGTACCGTTCGCGCCGTCAATCGGGTGATCGCATGAAAAGGGCCGTGGGTATGCATACCTGTGGCATCCCATGTGTCTGCCGCATCCGCATGCAGGCCATCATCGCCCAGGCGCACCTGGGCCGCGCGAACGCGCCGCGTCAGACGAAAGGTCGAATCTTGGGTTAAAAGCAAAACGTTTGTAAAGATCAAATCATCATTGGCAATGTACATACCACGGGCCTGCATCGTGATATAGCCATTTTCCCCACGATCGCGCAACCATATGGCGTCATCGACCAATTTCAACTGACTATGCGTCAGGTTCTGGGTGCTAAGCCCGACGGAATAAGGATTAATAACAGTCGATGCAAAAATGCCAATTAATGCCGCCCCAAACAAAAATGGACGTGCGGCTTGATACGGGCTAAGCCCTGCGCTGGACACGATGATCATTTCTGATGATTTGGTTAAATTATAAGATGCCAGCAGCGTTCCCATAAACACCGCCGGTGGTAAAAACAGGGGCACGTATTCCAGCAAGCGTACCCATGCATCACCCATCGCGGCCCAAGCCGATGGATTAGACGGCAATCGTTCGACAAAGGTGACGGCAAAAATAATCCCGCACACCACCAGCATGACCAACCCCACGCCCGAAAAGAATCGGCGCAATAAAAAGCGGGATAAAATCTTTGGCATAAACATATTATATAAAAGTATAACCTGTTGAATTGACAATTGCAAAATTAAAATGAATACTATGGGGGAATATTTTGAGTTTACGACGATTAAAAAGGCAAAGGAAATGGAAAAACGGCCAATTTCACGCGCAGGATTTGATGCGCTGATCAAAGAATTAAAAGATTTGAAAGAAGTACAACGTCCCGAGATTTTGAAAACAGTTCAATGGGCGCGGTCTTTGGGGGATTTATCTGAAAACGCAGATTATAGTGCGGCCAAAGAAAAACAACGCCAGATTGACAAGCGGATTGCCTTTATCGAAGGCGTGATTGAAAATGCGTCGGTTATCGATGTCGATAGTCTGTCTGGGGATCGGGTTATTTTTGGGGCCCGGGTCGACCTGGAAGATCAAGACGGTAACCGGATGCAGTGTCAGATTCTGTCAGATATTGAATCAGATGGGCGTACAATAATTTCATGTACGTCACCGGTTGGGCGGGCCTTGATTGGTAAATGTGTGGGGGACACGTGTGTGGTACGGTTGCCATCGGGCGAACGCGAGTATGAAGTTTTGGACGTAAAATTCAAAGAATAATCTATGTCTGTACGGGTTTTGCCTGATTATTTGGTTAATCAAATCGCCGCCGGTGAAGTGGTGGAACGTCCCGCATCTGTGGTTAAAGAATTGGTGGAAAATGCGCTGGACGCGGGCGCAGACCAAATAACTGTTGATGTTGCCGATGGCGGCCGCACCATGATTTGTGTGATTGATAATGGGGCGGGTATGACGCGCGATGATTTGGCCCAGTGTGTAACCCGTCATGCAACATCAAAATTACCCGATGATGATTTATTAAATATTTCTTTTATGGGCTTTCGGGGCGAAGCGTTACCATCTATTGCATCTGTGGCGGATATGACGATTGATACCTGTCGCGTGGGGTCAGAACATGGATGGCATCTGGATTGCAATACCATGGATATTCGGCCCAGTGATTGGGATAGTGGCACACGAATTCGGGTTCAGAATCTTTTTGCCAAGACGCCTGCGCGATTAAAATTTTTGCGCGGCGATCGGGCAGAATTAATGTCGATTGTTGATGTGATCAAGCGGCTGGCGATGTCACGACCGGATGTTGGATTTACATTAAATAATAAATGGCGATTTCCCAAGAATCAAGATATGGCCGACCGCATCGTTGCGGTAATGGGGGCCGATGTTTCTGGGCGCATGCGTAATGTTGATATTTCGTCATCATCAACAGATGGGATGCGCATGATGGGATTGATATCGGAACCAACACTGCGTCGGGCATCCAGTGTGGATCAGTATTTGTTTGTTAATGGTCGCCCGGTCAAGGACAAGGTGTTGGTTGGGGCCTTGCGGGCGGCATATATGGATGTCATGCATGCACGGGAATTTCCATTATGTGCATTATATCTGACGTTAAATCCGCGCCATGTGGACGTTAATGTATCCCCCGCCAAGACAGAGGTGCATTTTCTGGAACCGGCCCATGTGCGTGCGTTTATTATTCGCGGTCTGCGTGATGTGTTGGCCGAAACCATTGATCATACGCCCCACGAAAATCAGGCAGCCATTTCTGGCTATGCGCCGGATTTTCCCATGCACATCCCAATTGCTGTTCAACAGAAATTAGAAATTCCCCGCGCGGTGCCGATGACCCCGATGGCGGTACATAGTTCGGAAAATCGTCCCGAATCTGATATTTTTAACGGTGCTGTGCGACGCGCTGTATCAGATCGCGCGCCGGTTGCGTCGTCTGTTTCATCTGGGGGGATTGATGATCGGCCGCTGGGGCATGTGATCGGGCAATTGGGGAACAAGTATATTTTGGCCGAATGCGCCGATGGTTTTGTCATTGTTGATCAGCATGCCGCCCATGAACGCATCACCTATGAACGGATGCGGACACGCACCTTGCGGACCCAACCGTTTTTAACCCCGGTTGTGGTCGATATGCGTCCCGAAGACGTGGTGGCTGTTTTAACTGTGGCGGATGAAATGCGGGCGGTGGGATTGCATCTGGATGCGTTTGGGGATAATGCCGTGGCGATTTTTGAACGGCCGGCAGATTGGGAATTAAATTGGGGTGATTTATTGCGTACGGTTGCCGACGAAGTCCGTGCCGCCGGGCATTCATCGCAATTAAATGAACGGTTGCATTTGAAGCTGGCGAACTATGCCTGTCATCATTCGGTGCGGGCGGGGCAAAAGTTGGATCGGGCACAGATGGATGCCTTGCTGCGTGATATTGAATCAACGCCCCGTGCGGCCCAGTGTAATCATGGTCGACCAGTGTACAAAATAATCCCGCTGGGGCAACTGGATGCGTTGTTTGAACGGATTTGATCGCCCGTAATATTTCCTTTACATAACTTTTAATTTTTATTACGCTGAGAACTATCAAGGCTTTTGAAGAAAAGGAGTTTTATCGTGAATGGCGCAACAATTGATACGGTGTCGGCGGTGGCCCCATCGGGTAATATTTGGTTCACAGTGGGATACTGTATTTTAATTCTGGGAATTTTATATGTCTTTATGATCCGTCCGCAACGGCGGCGTATGGCTGAATATCAAAAAATGCTGGATTCATTGCGTGTGGGAAATCGCGTTATGGCGGCGGGTATTTATGGAACCATTACAAAAATTGGTGATCAGACAATTGAATTGGAAATCGCCAAAGGCGTCGTGATAGAGGTTAGCAAGAACGCCGTCGTTGGTATTGAAAAGTAAGCGTTGTGTAAACAAAAAGGGAAGAAAACATGTTTAAGAAATTGGCCATTGTGTTTGTTGCGGTCTTTGGGGTATTGCTGGCGGTGCCGACGATTTCGCCACGTTTGGCCCCATATTTCCCATCTTGGATTCGTCCGATTCCGTTGGGATTGGATTTGAAGGGTGGGGCGCAGCTGCTGCTGGAAGTAGATACTAAAACCATGTTCGCGGAAAAGTCTGCGCAGCTATATGACGAAGTGCGCACCGCGTTGATTGATCGGGACAAGGGGGTTATTCGTTTTTCTAATCTGCGTCATGTTGATGGAACGGTTTCTCTGGTCGTGCGTGATGCCGATGATGTATCACGGGCCAAAGGTCGCTTAAAAAGCGTTTTGGGGAATTCTGTGGATATTGAATCAGACGGGCGGGTGATTACATTGGCCTATTCGGACAAGCAAAAGGCCGAAATGGTTGATGATGCCTTAACCCGCAGTATTGAAATTGTACGCCGGCGTATTGATGCCTTGGGGACCAAGGAACCATCTATCCAGAGCCAGGGCGGAAAATACATTTTGATTCAGTTGCCGGGTGTTGATAACCCAGAACATATCAAGGAATTAATTGGCCAGACGGCAAAAATGACATTCCATTTGGTTAATGAAAATATCACCGCAGATCAGATGGCGTCGGGACGTGCACCGGCGGGCACAGAATTTATGCCGTATATGGATGCACCGTCCCAGATGGTGCCGGTTTATTCCCGGATAGAGGTTTCAGGTGAATCTTTGAAAGATTCCCAGGCCGACTTTGATCAAAATAATATGCCGGTTGTGACAACAGTGTTTGATGCAACGGGGGCGCGTAAGTTTGCACGCTTGACCACGGAACACGTGGGGGAACGCTTTGCCATTGTGTTGGACGGACGTGTTTTATCCGCCCCGGCCATTCGTGAACCGATCCCGGGTGGACGTGGCCAGATTTCTGGTGGCTTTACCATCCAAGGGGCCAAGGATCTGGCGGTTTTGTTACGATCTGGGGCATTGCCGGCACCGTTGTCGGTTATCGAAGAACGCACTGTTGGGGCGGGCCTTGGGGCAGATACCATTGCGTCTGGTAAAATTGGATCGGCGGTGGGTGTTTTGTTTGTGATGATCTTTATGATATTGTTCTATCGCGGATTTGGTGTGATTGCCGATATTGTTTTGTTGGTTAACTTGGCCATGATTATCGGTGTATCGGCCTTGTTCGGGGCGACATTAACGTTGCCTGGGATTGCCGGTATTGTGTTAACATTGGGGATGGCGGTGGATGCGAATATTTTACCCTATGAACGTATTCGTGACGAAGTGCGATCGGGTGTGCCCCCGTTGCGGGCGGTTGATACCGGATTTCACCGGTCGACCAAGACGGTCATGGATGGTAATTTAACGAATTTGATTTGTTCTTTGATTTTGTTCCAGTTCGGGGCCGGTCCAATCCGTGGATTTGCGGTGACATTATCGATCGGGGTGGCGACAACATTGTTTACGTGTTTAATGCTGTCCAAGGTTTTGATTGATTGGTATATGAACGGCAAGAATAAAAAAATTAGTTATATCAAATAAATCGCGGCATATGTCAAAGGAGTTTGTTATGAAGCTGCATTTTATGAAATATCGGAAACTCTCGTATTGGGTATCGGGAATTTTGGTGGCGTTATCAATTATCTCATTGGCAACGCGTGGATTGAATTATGGGATTGATTTTGCCGGCGGAATATCGATGGAGGTGACGCCCACAACCCCAGAATATACCATTGACAAGATGCGTACCGCCTTGGCCCCATTTAGTCCAGAGTTACAAACAGTCGATGGCAATTCTGTCTTGGTGCGTGTGGGGTTACCCAAAGGGGCCACAGATGCCCAACAAAACGAACGTGTGCGCGAGATCAAGAATATCTTGGGCAATAATGTCGACTATTCCCAGGTGCAAATTGTTGGCCCAAAGATCGGGGGTGAATTGGTACGTGGCGGAATTCTGGCGATTTTGGTATCCTTTGTGTTAATGAGTGTGTATATCTGGATTCGTTATCGCGGGGGGTATGCCGTGGGATCATTCGTGTCTTTGGTGTTGGATTTTATATTAATGTTTGGCTTTTTCTCTGTAATGGGGTTGGAATTTAATCAAACATCTATTGCAGTGATCTTGATGGGTATTGGTTATTCGATTAACGACAAGGTGGTTAATTACGACCGTATCGACGAGAATATTAAAAAATATCACAAGATGCCCATGACGGATTTGATCGATTTGTCGATTAATGAAATGCTGCGTCGTACAGTGATGACCAGTGTGTCGACCATCTTGGCGATGGTGGGGTTATATATCTTTGGGGGGGTAATGCTGCAAGAATTTGCCATTGCCATGACGTTCGCCATTGTGATGGGGACCGCGACCAGTATTTATATCTCGAATGTGATCTTGTATCACTTTAACCTGCGTGAAACGCAATATTAAAAAATGAACAGCCGGGGGAATCCGCATGGGAATTAAAAAGTTTTTAATTTGTGTGTGCATACTGCTGGGGGGCGTACAGGGTGCGTCGGCGGTGGAAATATTCTCGGCGGATGAACCGGTGCAAGACGGCTTGAACGTAATGGATATGTCGGCGACATTCCGTGATATTTATCAACGCCTGGATTCTGTGCGGTGGGGCGGCAAGAATATTGCTGTGGCGATTGAAAGTCTGGAAAATTTGAATCCAGCGGCCCATGTTGCCGTTACCGATGAACGAGTTGTTTTGGTATGGGGGGATGCAATCGTTGCAAATTTCCCACGGCCGGCGACGCGTGACTGGGATGAATATGGGCAAATCACCACGGCATTGATCTTAAAAATGCGGCAACACGATCCGGTATTGCAAAACATGAATGAAAGTGATTTGTATCGTGTTGTTGTTGACGGCTTGATGCGTGGGATTGATGAAAATGGGCGTTATATTTTTTCTTTGGATGAAATGCGGGCCCAAGATAAACGTCTGTTAACCAGTTTGGGGATCACCGGTTCACGTGATGAACGTGGTAACTACCGGGTTTCTGGCGTATACAAAGGGGGCAGTGCGGATTGCGCCGGTATCGCCGCCGGTGATTTAATTAGCGAGATTAACGGTACCCCCGTGTCCACGATGTCAGACATTGATTTGGCGGCGGTGATGGCTGGCTTTAATTCTGGGACGGTGAAATTAATGTTGGTGACACCCCGGGGGGCGCGTCCGGTGGTTGTTCGGCGGGCGTCGGTTGTTTTGGCCGATGCAGATGTTATTCATCGCCAGGCCCAAGGGGACGATGATGTAGATATTTTAGAAATTATTGTTCATCACGTCTCGGATGGGGCGGTGGCCATTGTGAACGAAGCGTTGGCCAAATATTCCCCCGATGGGATTATTTTAGATATGCGTGCCTGTGGCGGTGATGATGAACGGGCGGCGGCCAAGTTGGCGGGGTTGTTTATTGGGCGCAGTCCTGTGATGCGTATCATAGAAACCGCCGGCAGCGAGTTAGAGGTTATTCCCGGTGGCGATGCCGTAACCCAGGCCCCGATGATTGCATTGGTATCGAATATGACGCGTGGCACCGCCGAAGCGATTGCGGCATCCCTTTATGACGCCCATCGGGCGGTATTGGTGGGAACGCCGACGGCGGGAAATGCCCGTATTGCGACGCGGATCGCGCTGGATAACGGTGGCGCGCTGGAATTATTAAATAAATCTATCAAGACCGGGGGCGGGCGCACATTGGATGGGCGCGGGGTATTTCCGATTGTCTGTTTATCAAATATACGCAGCGATGTTCAACGCGATGCCTTTTTCTTGAATATTATTAATAATGAATTTCGGGCAACAGATTTTAATCGGGCGACAGATGTTCCGGTGGATGACATTCGCCGTGGTTGCCCCACAATCACCAGCGGATCCGACGAAGATGCGGCGGCCGCGGCGGTGGCGGTAAAAATTCTGATGGATAAAAAAATCTATGCTCAATTAATGGCCAGCATGGATACCAATAATCAAGAGCCATTATAAATCACCAAAGGATGGGTTGGGTATGTTTCTGACAAAAGATAATCAAATTAAATGGCGTTTATTGGCATTTGCAGGTCTCGTGACATTGGTGCTGTGTCTGGGCGGTGTCTTCTTTTTTGACCAGCCTTTGTTCATGGCCATGCGGGGGGGCGATTGCTGGTTGTTCCAAAAATTTGGCAAGATTTTCCAGGCCAAGGTTTGGTTAATCGTTACCGCCATTTTGGTTATTATGTTTTATGTTAAAAAGACAGTGAAATCAAATAATAATTTATGGAATAATATAAAACAGTTCAAGATTCGTGCGATTTTCAATGATTTTCTGCAAAAAACAAAGAGTAGTTATGCATTTTTTACATTTTGTTCTATCTTTTCTGCATGTGTTGTGACAGGGGTGTTAAAGTATATCCTGGGGCGTGCCCGTCCGGTTCTTTTCGAAGGATTAAATATCGTTGGCTTTTTTCCGTTTACCAACAATTGGGTTTATAATTCTATGCCATCGGGGCATGCCACGGCATCATTTGCAGGTCTGGTGATGATTGGTATGTTGGCCCCACGGGTGAAATGGGCGACGTGGACATTGGCTGGGCTGATTGGTGTGTCGCGTGTCTGTGTCGGGGCGCATTGGCCATCAGATGTTATTTTGGGGGCGTTTATTGGGATGGTGGCGGCCGATCTGGTAAAATCACGGTTGGTGCGGCGTTTGTTTCAATAAAAATGGGCCATTTGGCCCGTTTTTTATTAATCGATCTATGATTTTGTCTTTTTTTGTGATATAATAACGCGCATGGAAAGAAATATAAGATTGGTTCCGGAACGGGTTTCCGGCGCGTTAAAGAATTTGACGGTTCGCCTGGGGGGGGCGGCCTTGGTGTTATTTGCCCTGTGGATGGTGGTGGCCTTGTTTTGGCATAATCCATATCTGGATGGTTTTGGGGCCGCATCCTTGTTTGGTGACCAAGGAATCATGGGTAATATTATTGCATTTTTCCGATTTGGTATTGGGGTGGTTCCGACGTTGTTCTTGGGACTGTGCATGATGCGGTCGGGGGTATCATTGATGTTAAATCGGGCCGATGGCCGAACCCCAGAATACAACTTGCTGCGTGTTTTTATTGCGGTATGTGCCGGTTCCGCTGGGTTTGGAATGATTGTGCCGGGGGGCGTGATGGGCGGCATGCTGGGGGTGATTGCGGCGACAGATATGGTAACCATTATGGGGAACACGGCAACCATGGCCCTGGGGGGTGTGGTTTTGGTTGTATTTTTCATGATGGCCGCGACATTATTGCATATCAAATGGGTTCATGTGGTTCAAGTGGGACATATCTTGCGTCGGGCAATGCATGTTGTCTTGTCGGCGTTTCATCTGGTTCATGATACAGATGGGGATACGGATGATTCTGATGATGATCTGGGGGATCAAAAACTTGAATACGATGATTCTGATGATGAAGATGTAACAGATGACGATGATGCCGACCAAGTGGTCGATGCCCCGCGGCCCCGTCGCCGTTCGGTGGCCGCCGCCCCGGCGGCGCGTCCGCGGTCGCGTCGTCGATCGGTTGCATCGGTGGCATGTTATGCGTTACCAGATCCAAAATTACTGGAACGATCAAACTTTGGTAAAAATGTTGTAACGCCGGAATTAAAGCGTAATGCCGCCGCGATGGAGGTGCATTTTGCCGAATATGGTGTCCGTGGGCGCGTGGTTGGAATTCGGCCTGGGCCGATTGTGACACTTTATGAATTTTTACCCGATAGTGGGACGCGTATGAATGACGTCTCTGGGACTGTGAAAGATATGACCCGCGCCATGGCGACCGAGAATATTCGTATCGCGCATATTCCCGGCACCCAATATATTGGGGTAGAAATGGTAAATCTTAACCGTCAAACAGTTCGGTACCAGTCGTTGATGGATAATCCAACCTTTGTGAATTCTAAATATAAAATCCCGTTGGCGTTGGGGGTTGATATTGGGGGCAATGCGATGTATTACGACCTGGCCAAGATGCCGCACATGTTGATTGCGGGGCGCACAGGGTCGGGCAAGTCTGTATTCGTGCAATCGATAATTACATCGGTTGTGTATCACTTTACCCCGGATAAATGTAAGCTGATGATTATTGATCCAAAGGGTGTTGACTTTACCATGTGGGATGATATCCCGCACTTGATTACGCCCATTATCAAAATGGATGCTGTGGCGGCGGTTAACGGGTTAAAATGGTCGGTTAATGAAATGGAAAACCGGTACAAGCGGTTACAAACCATGGGGGCCCAGAATATCGAAAGCTATAATGATATCGTTGGGAAAAAGCGGGCCGCCGGTGAAGTGGTCACGCGCCAGGTTGCCGTTGGTACAGATCCAGAAACCGGTGCATTGCAATTTGAAACCCAAGAAGTCGATTTGTCTGACATGCCGTACCTGGTCATTATCATAGACGAGGTGGCCGACCTAATGTCTGTTGCCCGCAAGGAAGTTGAACTGGGGGTACAGCGGTTGGCGCAGAAGGCCCGTGCGGCGGGGATTCACTTGGTCATGGCGACCCAGCGACCAGATGCGCAAACAATTACCGGGGTGATCAAGGCGAATTTCCCGACGCGTATTTCGTTCCAGGCCCGCAGTGCGATTGATTCGCGTACCACACTGGGCGAAGGTGGCGCAGAAAATCTGTTGGCGTGTGGGGATATGTTGTTCAGCGAGGCTGGTCGTGTCCCCGTTCGTATTCATGGGGCCTTTATCCAGGATAGCGAATTGGTCAAAGTGGCGGATTTCTTGCGTTCCCAGGGTGAACCAGAATACACGCCCGGTATTACCGATGGGCCCGATGATATGGCGTCGGCCATGCCAATCCCAGGGGCGGCCCCGTCCAAGGGGGATAAAGACGCCGATCTGTATACCCAGGCCAAAGAATGCGTTCTGCGGGATAAAAAACCGACCATTTCATATATCCAGCGGCGATTGGGTATCGGTTATAACAAGGCGGCCGGATTTATGGAAAGGATGGAACAAGAAGGCATCGTCAGTGCGCCAGATGCCAATAATAAACGTCAGATTTTGTAACAATCCCGCATTTGCGGGATTTTTTTTGCATTATCTTTTGGGGGATTGTGTGGGACACGCCGGGGTGGGGCGCATGACATATTCCCAATAAAAATTCGGATATTGGTTCGTTTTGGTGGTTATGTATGGGGGCGTTATTTTGTATGCGCCGCCGGATGCGCCATGATGCATGATATGTGCCCACCGATCAATGGTGGTAATATACAAAAGTAATAGGCAAATTCCACGATAAAACATCGGGCGGGGAAATACCAATTTTGGGCCCGGTGGGGATAATCTTTTGGTGTGTGAATGGTGCCAGCCATCATGAAATATTTGCGCGGGATTTTTGTGGGGATTGCATGTTGTAGTGGACGTTGAACCAGGACGTGTTCCCGTCAATCCGCCATGGCGCGGGACCAGAATTTTCAAACCATGCGCCTTGCGCCCAGGTGAATTTTTCGTGTCCCACTACGGGGCGTCTGGCGATCATTCGGGCAATTGGCCCATCCAGATGTGGCCCCATGTCTGCGTTCGTTCTGTCATGATTACGCCAAAGGACAGTAATTATAAATAGCCATATGCCCGGTGTTTCCCGGGATAAAAAGGCCTTGTTCCACAGATGATTCAACGCCGCATTACGGGTTAAGGGCGGCCACAAAAAATATTTCAAACGCATATCAAAAGATATTAAAGAATGAACAGAAGACATGGGAAAGCATGCACCAAAATCGTGGGCGGTGCGCCCGTTGGGCGTCGTTTGGTGGCGTCGAAAAAAATCGCATTTTGGGCAAAAAATTCACTTGTGAAAAAAGTCTGAATCCCGTATAATCTGTGGCGTAGAACAAAAAAGACCTATGCCTAATCTAAACCACCCTTTGGATTAGGCATATTTTACTATAATCGCGCACCCGGTTTTCCGGGCTTTTTTTAATACCCCACTATGCCTAATCCAAAGGGTGGCTTTTTATTGTGGGGGACGAAAATGAAGAGAATTCTAAGCTTTTTATATGGCGCATTAATGTGCATGGCGGCCATGCTGTGTCTGGGGCGGGCCGATGCCGCCGAAATGGTGAATGTAGAATACATTC
>CATNBF010000018.1 GCA_950096895.1 uncultured bacterium
CTTTCACTATCGCTGGTATTGGGGTGTCAACAAAACCATCCCAATGTACAAGCCTTTGATTTCATCGACTCTCGAGATAAAAGCATCACAATTTCGTCTTCTGGCGGCAGTACTATTATGGGCACTATAAAGCGTATACTCTATAATGATGGCTGGATTATAAAATCTGACCCAAATGCTGAAAAGTTTTCTGGCAACATATTAAATGATCAAGTTGATGTGCAAAAAAATAGACAATATGCTACTCGTTACCGTTTGACAGCTTTAACAACAACCGTTCCTAATGATTGGTGTTTGGGTGGACAAGGTGCACTAGTATCATTTGATTTGTCTATTGTAGATAATATAACAGACATGGAAGTCTTAACAATGGGCGGTAGCAATGTCTGTGAAAAAGTTATTCCAGATGATTTTATGAAAGCTTTAAACTTAATTTCAGGAGAGGTGAGTTATGAGTATATCAATTGAACTTGTTGTAAAGCCGTTTCCTAATGATTTACAGAGTGAATTTGAAGCGCTGATAACTACGAATATGGGGTTTAAGAGAGAACAACTTAGTGGGATGTACATATCTAATTATTCTGTAGAGAACAAAACTCGTGACGAAAAAGAAAGAATAGCAAAAGAAGTATTAAACGATATTTTGGCAATTGCTCAACAAATTGCAAATGATAGAAATAAAGAAATTACTATTATAAAATTAGAAGTTAACTCCGGATTAGGTACAACTGTTCCTCCTAATTATAAAGGTGCGCTACATCCAAATGCTTATAATGAGACCACATCTATTGAAAATATTATTATTAAACCCTTACTCTAAAAAAGAGTTGGGATATTATTTAGCTAGTAATCTTGATGCCTGTAAGTCAAAATAATGCAACTTGAATTCGAGCATATGAAAAAGGTTGGATTTCCAGCCTTTTTGATTTACTTTGTTCGATAATCAGAAAAATTCCACCATTTCAATTCACAAATTATCGAACCACGGCAGGTATTGGAGAACCAACAAAAAACCGCCTTGGGTGGCGGCTTGTAAATCTGTGGCTCGGGCAGCTGGACTCGAACCAGCGACATACGGATTAACAGTCCGTTGTTCTACCGACTGAACTATGCCCGAATTGCGATGCAAATAATATACTATCATTCCCAACAAGTCAAGATGTTTTTTGTGGAGTGGATATCAGTCCCAAATGAGTTCCAGTCAGAAAGTGATTGAAGATAATTTGTACCTTGGTCACAAAATTTTCATCACATAGTGTTCGAAAGTGCAGAATTAAAAAATTAATCCGGCTGGTGCATTCTTATACACAACACTGGTGTGTTTAAGTAAGAGCGGCAATACCAGGCGTAATAACCCAAAACATGCAGGCAAGTCCCACAGAAATTTATATTTTTTTGGATCAAGGCCAAAGCCATGGGATGACGGGGATAGATTTTTAATTATTGATATCTTTCTTTTGGGGTGGTATATTGGGCTGTGTCCAAAAATATAACTAAAAGGATATGGAAGATGTTATTAAAAGGGAAAAAGATTCTGATTACGGGTGTTGCCAATGATTGGTCGATGGCATGGGCCATTGCAAAACGCGCCCATGACGAAGGGGCAGAAATTGCCATGCCCTATGCAATGGCGGCATTAGAAAAGCGTGTACGGCCGTTGGCAGAATCCATTGGGGCAAAGTTTGTTCGTGAATGCAATGTCCAAGATGATGAACAAATGGATGCGCTGTTTGCGGATATTGAAAAAGAATGGGGGCATTTGGATGGAATGTTGCATGCGATTGCCTTTTCAGATAAAAACGAATTGACGGGTCGCTATGCCGATACATCACGTGAAAACTTTAAGAATACGATGGATATTTCTGTATATTCTTTGGTTGATTTAACACGTCGTGCGTCCAAGTTAATGACCGATGGCGGTAGTATTGTGGCCTTGACCTATTTCGGGGGTGAAAAGTCTGTGCCGAATTACAACGTCATGGGTGTCGCAAAGTCAGCCTTGGACAGCAGTGTTCGTTATTTGGCATCCGATTTGGGTAAAGACAACATTCGTGTTAACGCCATCAGTGCGGGCCCGATTATGACATTGGCATCCAGTGGTGTTGGTGGATTTAAGGCGATGTTGCGTCTGAATGCGGATCAAACACCATTGCGTCGTAATATGACATTGGATGATGTGTCGGGTGCGGCGGTATATTTGTTTAGCAATTTGTCATCGGCGGTGACGGGTGAAGTTCATCACGTTGACTGTGGCTATTCGACAACGGGTATGATGCCGAACGAACTGAAAGACATTGTATTAAAAGGTCTGGAAGAAAAATAAGAAATCCCGGCATTGCCGGGATTTTTTTTATAAAGTCCAGTGCGTATATAAAACGATAATAAAAACTAGATGGTTGATGTGGGCATTAGGTGGTATTAGGGTATATGTGCGCATTGTGGGGAATCGGTGTTAGTTGGACATTCAAAGGGCAATGTCAGAGATTATACCTAAAGATAGACGGTAATATCCTTTGGTTAGATTTTTAATGGATATATGGCATAGTCGGCGGGTATTATTAAATAAAATATGAATCAAAAGAATATAGAAAGATAAGAAATCAGGGTATAAAAAAAGGTTGTATGGGATCTGGGGCATCATGTCAAAGTGATTTTATAACCGAAAATTCATCATTAATTCGATAAAAAGTTGGGTAAATTTTTGGATCATTAAATTTTATCGATCACCCAATCAATCGGGCAAAGATTGTGGGCAGGGTATTAATCCAAGGAAAGTGGTGACCCATAATCTGTATGATGAAAATAAATCAAGATCATGAACTATACCTGATTTATTGATAGGTAAACAAAAGAAGTAAAATTGCAGCCGTCTTGTCAAAGATGTGGAGAAGGGTGGTTTTTGATAAGAAGGTGAATACTAGATAAATTAATTCGTCCGATTGGGCAGGGCGATTTTATCTTTATTAATAAATTGGGTGATTTATTAGTCGCGGATTTTTACATTGCTAAACATGGAAAAATGGGGATGTGTGGGGTACGGGATCTGGGCCGTTTCGGGTAGAGAGATCAGGTCTTTTACAATGTCTTGGATCAGATCGTATGTGAAATAGGCGTTTATTTCGCTGGGGCTATTATGATAAGAGCGAAAGTTGGACGGAATCGCATATTCGGTTGCGATGTATGATAGCTGGGCCCCCAGGGGGCTGTGGTTTGGGGTATAATAATCGATGGCGTGAACCAGTTCATGGACCAGGCCGACGCAAAGTTCTGAGACAGTATAGTTGGTGTGCGGATTAATATTAATCCAGATAGCATCTTCATATGGGTTTGCCGAATTGGATATAAAGCACATAAAGTCTGTGTTATCAGATGCAGAGATTGGGATTTTCGGCAGGCGCATACCATGACGATCCAGGTTCTGGATCATAGACTCAACAATAGATTTGGCCAGTCGCAGGCGTTGTTTAGGTAACGCAGTGTTAAAATGTTTTAATTGCTGGTGTATTGGGGAATAGGTTATGGTATCAATAAATACGCGGGTTATCAGAGTATTAAATTGATATAATTTCTGGTAAGACAATCTTTGCGCCGCATGGGTTAAAACGATTTTTTGCAGTGATATTCTTTTCACTGGGGCAACCCCCAATGCTATTAACAGGTTACTTTTTGGACAAAATTTCAATCGTGATTGAATCTGTTTTTCCAAAGATGATAGGTCGACATCAAATGTAGAATATGGGCCCGCCACATAATTTTGGTCGGGATTTTGAGCAAAATCGTCATTAAAAGGGGCAAATTTTGCAATGTCCATAAATTTTACATTATCATGCCAAATTTCGGATCACAACAAAAAAATATTAATGCGGGGAATATAAAAAATCCCGTCAGCTGACGGGATTCGAAAATACTTATACCGCCGATGGCAAGGTGGGTGACGGGACGATCGGGGATGCAGAGAACGTCTTGACCCCGCCGACAGTTTCATCACCGGTGGTTGATACCTTAGCGTCCAGGGCAGTTTTGACAGCCAATGCCGATGGATATTGCACATCGGTTGCGGTAACAGTGATGGCAGTCACCTTGTTTACGGTGGATTCCAAACTCTTTGTAATCCGGTCTACATAAACATCTGTTGCGATATCTGCATATGCGCCTGTTGAAGCAATCAGCATTAAAAACAAAAATAACTTTTTCACGATGACAAATCCCCCTAATGTTTCCTTTGCCTGGTATTATATCACATAAAAAGCCCGCATACAAATAATATTTTGATTATTTATGTTTATAGGCGATGACATAGGGGCACAAGCGGTGCCAATAAGGTTCAGGAATCCATGATCGTGGGATGATAATCGCGTTATGTTGCCCGGCCGCCAAGTGGGGGACCGGTGTATGGCTGGTGGCGTGAATCACCTGGGGGACGGGTAGGGTTAATTTATCCATTGTCCCGGGCAGAACAAAAGTTATTTCGTCATTGGTGCGGATTTCGTTACGTAATTCCATAACAATGTGGTCATCATGGATGGTGGTAACAACGCCGGCGGCGTGATAGTCAGACGTACTGCGTGTTGTGGTGTAATCATGGGCATCTGGGCCAACGGGACCATCAAAGAATGCCGTTGTATAACCGCGGGTTTCCAAGATATTCAGGTCATTCATAAATGGTGTTGGGTCAAATGCCAAAGGATTTGCGGCATAGGCATCGATTGCCGAACGATATGCATGCACGGTAGAGGCGACGTAATATTCACTGCGATTACGGCCTTCGATTTTTAACGAGTCGGGGCCAGCCGCAATAACATCGCCCAAGCGCGGCATCAGGCACAGGTCACGCGAATTCATGATATAGGCCCCGCGGTCGTCTTGGTCCAAAGGCATTTCGATGCCGGATTCATGTTCCCGTAAAATGACATCATATTTCCATCGACACAGTTGGGCGCACGCACCGCGATTGGCCGGGCGGCCTGTGATATAATTGGACAACAGGCATCGTCCAGAATAGGCCATGCACATGGCCCCATGGACAAAGATTTCCAGACCAATATTGGGACAAGCGGCGCGGATGGTTTTGAATTCAGGATGTGACACTTCGCGGGCAAGGACACACAGGCGTGCCCCGGCATTTTCCCAAAATTTAACAGATGCTGCAGAACAGATATTGGCCTGGGTCGATATGTGCAGGGGCATATCTGGAAAATGTTGGCGTAACCATGCAAATACCCCGGGGTCGGCCACGATCAGTGCATCCGGCCGCAGGTATCGGATTATATCACCCACACGATCCATATTGGCATAGTCGCGATCATGGGCGAACAGGTTAAAGGCCAAGTAAACACGTCGGCCAGCCTGGTGGGCCAGATCGATGCCTAATTTAACTTCTTCTGTGGTGATTTTGGCGCGGGCGCGCATAGAAAATCCAGGCAGTCCCGCGTATATTGCATCTGCGCCATAAAGAATGGCGGTTTTGAATGCATCCAGCGTTCCAGCTGGGGCCAATAGTTCTGGTAATTTGATCATAGGGCCATGATGGGACGAAAAAAGTAAATGTTCAAGAACTTTTACACTTTGGACTTGAAATTTTATAGAAAACAGTTTATAGTGGTGTCCGTTGGCCGGTTTAGCTCAGCTGGTAGAGCATCTGATTTGTAATCAGAGGGTCGTTGGTTCAAGTCCGACAACCGGCACCAGGATTGAAACGCACCATTTGGTGCGTTTTTTCTTTTGTTTTTTAAGGGGTGCTAAATTTTGTTTGTGGTGGTGGGGCGTGCGGGTGGTTGGTTTTGATTTATATTAGGGCACGAAATTCCAACGAAATCCCGCCTCATGCCACAAAAAACGCAAAAAAAACTGTGATGCAATGTGTGATGCGGTGTGATATAATTCATGGGAAATCAGGGATAAAATATGAATGACGAAAAAAGTTAGCCGCAATAAGAGACATCTTAACAAAATTACATCATCCACAAACAGGTTTTAATGGGTTGGTAAATAGTGTAACCCAGGATCTGGGGCGAAATGAAATAGATGCTTTAAGCCGGATTCGGTATGCCAAGTTATATATGCAATTGTATGTTATTAAGAAAATTACGGAATTTGAATCAAAAGGCATGTCGGTAAGTCGTGAAGAATTCAAGACGCAGATACTGGCAGAAATAAGGGAAAATCTATTAAAAAATCCTGTAGAATACATCCGTACGCATGATTTAGGAGAATATGATCATTTAAGATTCAAATTAAATTCCAATCCGGGTGTATTTATGAAATATGGTTTTGTTTCATCGTGTGGAAATGTAGCGGCGGCATTTGCACATGAATTTGGTAAAATTTCAAACGATGAAATTATGTTTTTGCACAGCACCAAATGGGATCATTTAGAAGATGGAATGAGTGGGCATACAGTTCCTTGTGTTCGGATGGAGGACAATCAATGGATTATGGTAGAGCCGCAAATCAATCCCAAAACAGGAGTATTTACAAGACTGATTCGCGATCAGGATTTTCAACCTGGGAAAACAATAGAGCATTTATTGCCTTCTATGGTGGGGCAACCCTATGTAATAACCGAGAGAAGTGATAAAAATTATTCAGATTATAAGCAATTTATGGCGCAAGCCGGTCGTGTTCCACATGACCAAGCGCAAAAATTTATAAATAATCTGGCGGATATTATGATTGCAAAAGGGGCACATTCCAGTGTTTATATTTCCCCAAAGAGCCAGGTGTCATTATCAAAAAGAGCAATTCAAAAGACAATGGAAATTATCTGGCGCGACAAAAGGCGGGGTATGAAATAATAGAACGCATAAAAAATTCGGGTTATGAGATTGGGGTTATATTGCCAACGTTGATTCAAATGCATGAAAAAGATGGGGAATCGATAATCAAAGAGCAACGAATAAATGGTCAAACCTTTGACAATAATGGTAAATTGTGGGATAGTATTAGTGAGCCGAAAAAACAGGATATCGCAAAGCAAATGGCGAAATTCTTGGTTGCGATGCACGGTAGTGGTGATATAACCCCAGCCGACAAGTCTATAAAAACAATGTTTGATAATACCGAGCTGCATAATGCAACCGATATGATAAACGCATACGAAGGGGTCATGCCCAAAACATTGGCAACCAAACTATTAAAAGCAGAAGAATATTTAAGCAACGCAGATATTTCAGACGAATTTCATGTTTTAACACACAGAGACCTGCGTATAAACAATCTGATGTATGACCAAGCAAGTGGGCAAATGGCTGTGTTAGACTTTGAAATGGCAGGTATAGACAATGTTTATCGTGATTTTGTTGCGTATGCATCGGCTAGTTCTATGCCATGGGACTATACAAAACGTGTTATTTCAGAATACAATGCAATTGAAAACAAAAAATATCCCATAAAAATAAATCCAGTGAAAGTTCAAAATATGCTGGTATATGCTATTATAAATGAATGTTTAAGAAATGTTACACCCGAGCAAAATAAAGAAAAACAGATACAGAAAAATAAAAATTCTTTGAACGTTTGGTATCCAAGATCAACAATTTAACAGGATTGAATGTTGCGCTGGATCGTAGGCATATATTTCAAAACGCAATCAACGTCATAAATCAACAAAAAGAAACAAATCGCATGCCGATAAGATCGAATGAGAAAGATTAATTAGGGTGTGATTCAGGCGTTTTGAATCGAGCCATAGAAACATGAATATTTAGAAAAAAAACGCCGCAAACGCGGCGTTTTAGATGCAATATACGTTATAAGATTTATTTTCTGCGACGTGATTGGGACGTCGATGTATGGGACGCGGTTGTGCGGCGGATACTGGTGGTGCGTGATTGGGCACTGCGCGGGGTATCATTGTCGGCAACCGATGTGTCGCCCATGGCGCGACGTAAAGATCCGGTCGCGTCGGGATATTTTTCTGATAATTTTTTTATCCCCAGCAAGACGGCGGCACTGATCAGGCCGGTAATATCTTTTGGGGTAACATTTTCTATAACACGTTCTTTGACATCGTCATAGGCATCATGGATCGCATGTCCGGCGCGGTTGAAAAAGCGACGGCGGCGACCGCCCATAACGATTTCACGGATCCACATGGCCATTAAAAAGACCAATGTTGGAACGGCGACGCACCAGATAAAGTACTTAAACGCGTGATCGTTACAGAACATAGTGCCAAACATGGCGTCACATGTTCGTGTGCAATGCAGCAGAATTATTGCCACAATTTCGTATATTGCAAATATGGTGAACCATATTTTCATACGTAGCATCATTTTTTTCTCCTTGGTTGGGTTCGGTTATATTTTCATAAAAACCGCATTCTAAGTCATCAGGAACCAATCCCGCGATACGGATATCTTTCGTATTCAAATACGGTAATGCATTGTCTATAATAAATTAAACATGGGGGGCGCGATGCCGGATGAGATCAGATACTTTTTATCAGACGACGGGTTGGCATTTCATGCCGAGTGCGCCGGATTTCGCGCTGGAACGATTACGTTTATACGCGTTGGGATTGACAAGTTGGTAATTGATCATACCGAAATTCATAATGATTATCTTAATCATCAGATTGATCAGGGATTGGTGGATTGTGTGGTTAAGATGGCGCGGGAACAAAATCGTCGGATTATGTGCATGTGTCCGGTTGCGCGGGCGGTCTTTAATCGGACGCCAGAATATGATGATGTGCGCATGATTAATACGCATTGATAAATGGTCCTTGCGGGGGAAAATATTTTTTTGGTATGATGCGCCAAGATCAATTAAAAATGGGGCCCGGGGATATGACCAAGAAATTACGTGCATGGTTAATTTTACTAATCTTTCTGAACGGATATGTTAGTTTGTCATTGGAACTGGTGGTTTTACGCCAGTTATCATTTTATGTCGGCAGTGCAGCAGTTATTACCAGCATTATTATGGGGTCTTTTTTGGGATTTATGTCGGTGGGCTACTTTCGTGGTGGGGCCATGCGTATGCCGCGGCGTGGGGCGCGGGTGGCGATGGGACGGAATTTTCTGGTCATTGCGTTAATGACAATCCTGGGGGGCAGTTTTGCGTTGGTGTCGACGTACTTTTCCATGATGTATATTGCAGGTATTACATCTGGGGTGGTTCAGACCGCGGTGTTTAGTTTGCTGTTGCTATCAATTGGGCCATTTTTGTTTGGGGTCAATACGGCGTTATTATCGCGGTACTTGAACAAGTATGATGTTAATGCAACCGGTGGCATTATGGCGTGGGACACGATTGGGTCGGTGTTGGGGTCATTGGCGACGACATTGATATTGATGCCGTTTATTGGGGTGAATTATACGGTGTTGATGATATGCAGTTTGGCAATCTTGGCGGCATTGATTGCGCGGCCCCGGATAATGACACTGGTATGGGGAATGTTGATATTGGTGCCGGGGTATTATATCAACAGCAACACGTTCTTGCGCCGTCAGATGGGGATTTTAGTTAACAACGCCAATTCGACAATTTCTGTTGTGGGTGGGGATACAGAACGGGTTTTATTTATGAATGGGTTGCCGATGTCGATATATCGGTCAAAGACCCGGACATCGGCGGATTATATTAATTATATCAATGATAACTTTATTTATAATATGCCGCGTGATCGGCGGCGGGATATCTTGATCTTGGGGGCGGGGGGATTTACCGCCGGGTTGAACGATGATTTTCACAGCTATACATTTGTTGATATCGAACGCACATTAAAAGATGTATCCGAGCAGTATTTCTTGGGACAGAAATTATCACCGAATAAAAATTTTGTTGTTCAAGATGCCAGTCAGTTTTTGAAAAATACGCCAAAAAAGTATGATCTGATTTTATTGGATGTGTATTCGAATTCTTTCCAAGTACCCGAAGATTTGATTACGGCGGAATTTATGGTTCGGATTCGTAATTGTGTGCGCGATGGGGGGATTGTTTTGATGAATATGATAACCCACCCCAGTTTTGATGATGTGTATACCCGGGTATTTGACAACACATTTCATCAGGTCTTTACGCATAATACTGGCCGCCAAGTGATTGGATTTATGGATCCATGGTCGGGGGATAATATGCCATCGAATATTATCTATACTTATTACCATCGGCCCAATGATGGGCGCATTTATACCACCAACAAGACGCCGGTTATTTATGATCGCTATCATAAGTAATTATGGGTCGGATATTTCACATATAACACAGGATATAAAAAAACACCGCCGGGGGGCCGGCGGGTTTTCCGAATGCCCATAGGAAAGGAAGGAAAGGAGAAAAAGAAACGGGCATTCTAAACTTTGTTAAGGCCCACAGTCCAGAGGAGAGAGAATGTAGGAGGGAGTCTGAAACCCTGGGCCTTAGCAGATGCTTGTGCATCTGGTCGTGGGGAAGTTCGTTCCCTTTGACGAATCGAAATGTAATACATTAAATTGCATTTGTCAAGATAAATTGTCAAAAAAATTTTTAAGTATATGTTTTTATGTCAAATAAAGGGTAAAAAATGAATAAAATCCGCAATAAGTGTCGGTTTTTAGTTGTTTTTATGTCTTTATTCATAGGAAATCGTACTTATGATTTCTGGTTGTTTTTCATGCGGATAGCACTCATAATTAGAACACAGTCCTAGGACTGAGATTGACGAGAAAGTAGGAGAAAAACAAGATGACGCATGAAGATGTATGGCGCGCGATAGAGCGTTTTGCCAAGGAACACAAAATGACGTGTTCTGGACTGGCGAAGTGCAGCGGGTTGGATCCAACGACTTTTAACAGAAGCAAACGTTGGTCCAAAGAAGGTCAACCGAGATGGCCATCAACGAATAGTATTTCAAAGATACTATCGTCGACAGGGTCAAAAATCGAAGACTTTACCAAATATATCGACGACGACGATATGCAAAGGTAAGCATAATCAAACGAATCTTGTTCTTTACATCATGTCAACCCATTATGGGGGCGTCGCCGGTGAAATTATTTATCGGCGATGTTTTTATTTGTAAAAATCGTTGCGTGATGGTGATTAATCGGACATACTGGGGGTATGTTAAAAAATATTCGGATTTTTACGTCTGATCCATTGTGGGGGCAAATATTGGGCGATTTGGGGGCCACATGTTGCCCCAGCCCGGATATGGCCGATGTGGATTTGGATGCGCTGGGGTTGGATGCGGCGGTAAGTATGATGGAATTAAAGGCGGCGATTTTTCAAGCGATGGATAATCGGCCGATGCTGCGTCAGATTTTTGGTAAAGATGTTCGATTGTCCGGGGGCCAGACGCGTCTGGTCACGTTATTATATAAATCTGGGGGGATGCGGATGGCAGAGCTGCGCCAGGCAATGGGGTATGCGCCCGGTGCAACAACGCATACGATTGATACACTGATATCCCAGTTGCGTCGTCTGTTTGGGCGGGAATTTATTATTAATGATGGTGGGGTATATCGCATTGGGAAATTATAAGCTGATTTCTTTGCAACGTGTCGACAGTACGCAAAACCATGCCCAGCAGATGATTTTGGATGGGCGTGCGGTTGATGGGACGGTTATTCTGGCGGATGTTCAGACAGCTGGGCGGGGGCGGCATGCCCGGCGTTGGGTATCAAGCAGTGGTAATTTATATGCCAGCTTTATTTTCGATGCGGTGCCACGTGATGCCCGATTGGCCTATGTCGCGGCGGTGGCGGTGGCAGATGTGATGGCGTCTTTTGGTATTGAATGCGGAATTAAATGGCCCAATGACATACTGATCAATGGGGCCAAGGTATGTGGGATCTTGATTGAATATGTTGGGGATTTTGCGGTGCTGGGGGTTGGGATTAATATTATGTCGGCACCGGAAATATCTGAATATGCAACAACGTATATGGCAAAGTATATATCGGTGACGCGTGATGCGGTTATGGGGCAATTAATGCGGGCACTGGAAAAATGGCGCATGGCGGATTTTTCACAGGTGCGCGATGCATGGATGCAGCGGGCATTGGGTCTGGGGCAGGATGTCATCTATCGTGGTAAGTGTGCGCAAATGTGCGGAATTAATGCGGATGGGGCATTGGTATTAAGGCAAGATGGCAAAGAAATTTTGGTGTGGGGGGATGAAATTCGCATGAATTTTTCCAAGAAATCTGGGGAATAGAATTTTTTCTGTTGACTTTTATTAAAAATTATGGTATTATATAACACAGAAAAGATAAGATTTTGTTCGCATCATTAGATGCGGATTTTTTTATTCTTTTTGACAATTACTTTGATCAGGTCGCGTTCATGACGCGGCTTTTTTTTATTGCAACCCAGGGATATTGATATGCAATTAACCGTTATTACAAATGATGACCCATCACGGGGTGTGATCTATAAACTGGCACGGGTTCTTTATGCCGAGACGGGCGGGACATCGTTGTTTGATGTAGAGGCACTGGGGGCAATGGTGGCTAACTTGCATGCGGCATCAGGGCGTTCTTTTGAAGACATAGCGGGGGATATAGATTTGTTTGAATCACTGGATCCGGCATCGGCGCGTCACGAATTTTTGAATGTTGATATCAATTCGCGGGCGTTTGAAATGTGTTTGCGGGTGGTCGGGACAATGATGCGCGGGCATCTGGGGGATTGTGTGCGTGGGGCAACACGATTTCATCGATCAGAGATGCTGCCGTCGTGGGCGATTAATCGTGGCTATATTTTAGATACAGGTCAATTGACATTTTATCTGTGATAAAAAAAGTGGGGTAATTGTGAACAAGTTTATTAAAGGCGGCTTTTTGGCCGGTCGACGTACCTACATTATGTCGGGCGTTGGTATTTTATCGGCGGTGGGGGCATACATGGTCGGAGATATGGATATCTTTGGTATGCTGCAAGCAGTTTTTACATTAGGCGGAATTTATTTCTTGCGTAAATCAAGTGAACACAAAGGGGAAAAGAATGGATAAAATTCCAGAAAAATTTCTGAACGAAGACGGCACATTAAACACGGATGCGTTGATTAAGTCTTATTCTGAATTGGAAAAGAAAATTGGGACAATGATTTCTGTGCCGGGTGATGATGCAGATATGGTCGCGCGTACGAAATTCAATCGTGCCATTGGTGTACCAGAATCGGCAGATGATTATCCGGGAAATGAATTATTCGATGATGAAAATGTTCGGCAAAAATTTTTTGAAATTGGATTAACATCGAATCAGGTTGAAAAGATTTATCAAATTGCCGAAGAATTTTTATCACCGGTATTAAGTGATATCTTTCAGCAGCAAGACGAAGCAAGCGCATTAAATGAATTAGAAAAATTCTTTGGCAGTTCAGAAAAAATGGCAGATGCATTACGTGCCATCAGTGCGTTTGGTGAAAAGTTCTTGCCGTCGGATGCGTTTGAATCACTGTGCGCCACAGCCCAAGGAATTCAAAGCATTTATAAGATGATGCAGTCAATGGAACCGGCCGTTAATACAGATAAAAATGCGGTTGAAAATTTATCTGATGCGGATTTAAGACGCATGATGCGTGATCCAAAATATTGGCGTGATCATGATGCGGAATATGTTCGCAAAATTGAAAATGGTTTCAAAAAATTATATGCATAAAAAAAATTTGCGCAAAAGAATGAAAAAAATTCACTTTCTTCTTTACTAATTTTGTCGTTTTAGATAAAATATAAATTAAGAACAAAAAAATTTGTTCTATGCAAAGAATGAAAGGAGAGAAGAATGGCATTCACATTCTTGAGATCGTCCGCAAAGAAAGCCCCGGCGAAACCGGCGGCGAAACCGGCGGCGAAGAAAGCGACCCCGGCAAAACCGGCGGCGAAAAAAGCAGTTGCGAAACCGGCGGCAAAGAAAGCAGCCCCGGCGAAAAAAGTTGCAGCAAAACCGGCCGCAAAAAAAGTTGCAGCAAAACCGGCTGCAAAAAAAGTTGCGGTAAAACCGGCAGCAAAGAAAGTTGCAGCGAAACCGGCCGCAAAAAAACCGGTTGCGAAAAAGCCAGCCGTGAAAAAAGCAGTTGCAAAAAAAGCTCCTGCGAAAAAACCGGTTGCAAAAAAGAAATAATAAAATCCCGCGTATGCGGGATTTTATTAAGGCATGGAACAAATGAAAAGCATGGATTCGATCTGTGCTTTTTTTTTATTTGATAAATTATTCAGTCACATTAAATTGCGGCGTCATGATTATTGTATGCGTGGTTGGTGTGACTGAATCTTTTATTATAAAGAAAATTGGATGGATAATCCCGCGTGGACCCATGTTTTGTTTGTGCATTCGGCGCAATGGTTATATTGCATAACCGATTGGCAAATTGTATGCGTGATGAAATGTCATCATGTGTGAATTTTATTTAACAAAAAGGATATATGTATGTCTGTTTCCATAGACCAAGTCTTTGTAAAACAATTCGAAGCGGATGTTCATTTGGCATATCAACAGATGGGCACAAAATTGCGTTCAACCGTTCGCAGCAAGTCGGGAATCGTTGGCGCATCAACAACGTTTCAAAAAGTAGGTAAAGGTATCGCCAGCACAAAATCGCGTCATGGTATCGTTCCGGTGATGAATTTGAATCATGAACCGGTGGAATGTCTGTTACAGGATTATTATGCCGGTGATTGGGTTGATGCATTGGATGAATTAAAAACCAATGTTGATGAACGTCGTGTGGTTGCGTCGGCGGGGGCATATGCACTGGGGCGCAAGACAGATGAATTAATTATTGGTGCCATGGCCCAGGCGACTGCGTCAACAGGTGATTACAGCACAAAATTGACCAAGGATTTAATCCTGGGGGCGGTAGAAATTTTGAACACCAAAGATGTGCCAGATGATGGCCGTCGCTTTGCGGTGGTGGGTGTACAACAGTGGAATCAACTGTTGGCAATGGATGAATTTGTATCGGCAGATTATGTTGGCGATTCCAATCCGTTAATCAATGGATTTGAAACGAAAAAATGGTTGGGTATTACATGGGTGCTCTATAATGGGTTGCCATTGTCATCCAATGAACGTGACTGCTTTATCTATCATGCGTCGGCGATTGGTCATGCATGTGGTCAAGAAGTTAAATCTGACATCACATGGCATGGGGAACGGGCCGCGCACTTTATCAGCAACAGCATGTCCCAAGGGGCGGTTCTGATTGATGGTGACGGTATTGTTCGTGTCAAGTGCAAAGAAAACGCATAAGTTAAATTAACCAAAGGAAGAATAAATGGCTTTTCAGAACAAGAATTTGTCTGTGATCGCGTATGCAAATGGGTTTACGCTGTGGCATTATGCAGCGGCAGAAACATTAGCAACGATTTCAGGAACGGGTTACTTTAACGATGTTAAAACGTTGATGAACGTTGGTGATATTGTCATTATCAACGGGTCTGATAACACGACCATCAAAAAAGTTAACATTACCGAAGCGGGTAATGTCACACTGGGCGCGTTACAGGCATCAGCCCCGGCCCAAAGCGAATAGTTTTGTGACAAGGTGGATCGGGATGGCATGGGTCATCCCGATTTTTTTTCAGGAGAATTTAAGGGGGCGTTATGCTTACGAAAATTGATTTATGTTCAATGGCGTTGTTAAAACTAGGCGAAGCACCGATCCAATCTTTGAACGATGATACGGCATCGGCCCAATTGGGGCGCACATTGTTCGATCCGGTGATTGAAACGCTGTTGACGATGCATCCGTGGCGTTTTGCGTGTCGGATGTTCAAATTGGACAAGACCGCAGATGGTTATTTCCAGGTGCCGGCAGAAATTCTGCGTATATTAAAGTGTGACGGCCAAGTGGTTGGTGACCGCATTTATAATAATTCGGAAACATTGGATGTATGGGCGATTGCACGTATGTCGGTGGAATCATTCCCCAGTTACTTTGTCACATTGGCGGTAACAAAACTGGCGATGGAATTTTGTATTCCGTTGGTGGGGGAACAGACGGTTATGCGGATGTTATTGGCGTTGTATGAATCAGAATTACAAACGGCCAAGTTCATTGACAGTACGATTTCTTCATCGTCACCCATTGCAGATTTTTCGTTAATTAATTCACGTTTTTAGCCGGCATGGGGGATTGGAATGGGGAACTTTATCAAAACACAAAATTCATTTGCCAATGGCGAAGTGGCACCGGAATTTTATGCCCGCGAAGATATTAATGGTCTGGCGCGGTTGGAAAATATGGATGTTATTTCCGGTGGGGGATTGGCAAGACGCCGCGGTCTGGAACCGGTGACAGGATTATATGATGCGGTGCGTTTGGTGCCGTTTATTGTGTCGGATACAGAACGTTATCTGTTGGTATTAAGCAATAATCACGTCGAGATATACAATGGGGCCACCATGAAGCAAGATATTATGGTGCCATGGAGTGCGGCGGATATGGCAAAGCTGCAGTATGCGCAGCGATTTGGAACGATTATATTTGTTCATCCGGATCACAAGCCATATATCTTGTCTAAGAAAGCGAATGGTTATTTTGAAATTATGCCATTTGATTTCGAGGCCAATAATGACATGACGGTTAACATGCCGTTCATGAGATTTGACGATGCCCAGGGGGTATCGATTACAATCAGCTCGCATGCGAATGGAAATAATTTTGCCACATTGACCACGAACAAGGCATTTTGGAACAAGCAGCATGAGTTAAGTCGGATTCAAATGCTGGGCAAGCAATGGTTGATTCGGCAATATGTTAGTCCGACGGTGGCGGTGGCCGTTGTTAATGGGGGATATACCATACCGAATAGTCCGGTATGGGATTGGGCCGAAGCAGCGTTTAGTTACTATCGTGGTTGGCCGTGCAGTATATCTTTCCATCAGGATCGTTTGGTCTTTGGTGGATCGCGATCATGGCCCAGCGGGGTTTGGATGTCACAGGTTGGTCGGCATTATAATTTTAATGTGGGTACTGGTCTGGATGACGAAGCGATCTTTTTTACATTATTGTCCGAGCAGCATCAGCAGATCTGTACGGTGGTCAGCAGTGAAAACCTACAGATATTGACATCGGTTGGGGAATGGGCGATTTCCAGTAAACCATTAACCCCATCGGCGGTGGATATCAAGCAGCATACCGCCGTCGGCAGTGTGACGTCGCGTTACTTGCCGCCGCAAAAAATAGAAGGCAGTACGGTCTTTATTTCTGGGAACAAGAAAGATATTCGGGAACTGACGCTGGATGAATTGGGTGAAAATTACAATGCCAGCGATTTGTGCGCATTGGCCAAGCACATCATGCATGACCCGATTGATTTAGCCTATAACGAAGACACGCATCAATTGTTTATTGTTATGGCCAATGGAAACATGGCGGTGTTGAATAAAAATTCGGCATTGGGTATTTCGGCCTGGGGCCTGTATCGGACCCAGGGGCAATTTATCAGTGTGGCGGTTATGGATGGTGAAACATATGTCGCGGTAAAGCGTGGATCTGAATACAAACTAGAAAAGTTTTCAAGTTCTGCAATGGTTGACGGCGGGGCGCATGGTTTTTCTTATACGGCATCGGCATTACCGCTGCTGTCGGGGGG
>CATNBF010000019.1 GCA_950096895.1 uncultured bacterium
TTCGCTGGTAGATAGCAGTTCCGGAATATAAATTTATCAATAACCACTGTAATCATTGTTTTGGTATAATCGCCATTCTGCATCCCTGCGACTATCTAAATATCCATGATTCCTAAACGCTTTCCAAGCAGATTCTAATGTCGGATACCTAGTACTTGTAAAATCTGGGTCATTTATATATTTGACAACAGTAGAATTTGCAAACGCGCTATTGCCGATATTGTATGCCAAAGATACCAAAGCATCATATTGATTTTATGAGATCGGCACTGTAATATCAAAGAACTATATAAAACATAAGAAGCGATGACCTATCGTAACGAACAAAACCACTCCTGCTATTGGTATTAACAAAACCCGATATCCATAATGCTTAAATAATGCTAATACCAATAAACCAAATATAGCCAGCGACACTAAAATACATAATATATCCATATTTGTCATTAAAACTAATCCGCGATTGGTTCCTTCATATTCTTGAAATGTCTTCTCTCATATGCCATATACTGTTCCAGCACGATCAAAAATCGCTAAATCTATTAAAAATACTAGAAACGCACAAAACGCTGCGACGGCTGAACAAGCCATTATTGGCATTAAATATTTTTTCATTTATATTTCCGCTTTTAATATTCTACTCTTAGTAGAACATCTTTTTTTATTATTTTCTAACCACTTTGTAAAACCCTCCATCCGATCTGTCAAATCAATACAACCGGCAGAACCAGGTTCTGCTAAAGCCACTACGACCATATGTATTTGTTTCCTTAGCTGGCTCCAACCAAACTCTGGCCTTCCCCCAAGAATAGGTTCCACCATGCCAAGTTCCACGCCCCAAAGCAGAGCGAACTATTTATAAATACCTGGCCTTGGCATATTTGTCACCCAAAATAGTATCCAATATTATTGATGGCACCGCGCCCGCGGTTGACCTACAAACATTATTCGCCATCGCCGGTAAATCTGGCGACTTTATGAAACAGGAAAAAGCGTATTATGGAAATTAAACAGCCCACTAACTTACTTATATCTTATAGTCTAACTTGCACCTTTGGATAATTACCATTATATCCAATAGACGATGATGTCATTTTTTCCATTATTCCTTTTTCATCAAACCATATTCTGTAATATGTATCCGCTATCTTAGTATCTCTATAATGTGTATAAAATGGAAAATCTAAAGTGCGAATTTGTTGTGCCCAGTATATCCAGACTTCTTTTCCATTAGTAGTATCTTTTTTATCTGGTTCACCATACCTGTCTAAAATCTCTTGCTTTGATAAATGCTCCTTTTTTACTGAAGCAATATCCTTACGAAAGTCATAAGTATCCCTGTAGCAAGGGGTTGTACATCCACATAAAATCAAAAGAGATATCAATAAAGACTTTTTCATATTCATACCTTTTATTTAGTTTATTCTAAAAGAATTCAGTAAATATTTCCACTAAAAAATATATCGTTTTATATCACAGTCAGCATCCTATAAAACCGGGGGGGCTTTTTATGATTATGCGTGAGTTAGGGTGACCGCTGACTTTGCGAAATTGGGCAGGATATAGGGATCCGATAAATACGCCAGATTTGACCGCAACAGTGGACTTATCGGGGTCAGTAAAATAATAAAATCCCCGCAGAACACGGGGATTTTTGCAATAATTTGCAAGATTGTAAAAATCTTGCTTATTCCTGGCGGGTCGGTATTGGGTTGCACAAAACCCCATATCTCAATCCATAAAATATCAATTAATTTGTTCTTTTCAAATTGATTATTACAAATTATATTGTAATCTATTGAAACAGAAGGGGGGGTAAATTAAAAAGATTAACTTATGATTTTTTGTTATCACACAGACCCCAAAAGATTAAAGAAAGCTTTGAATCAATACTGAATGCTACGCCTGGAAATTGGTTTTCTGGCGAAGGCTGTGATTATATAGTATTTCAACGGATAATTTACGTTGATAGCATCAATTCGCCGAAAGAAATTGTCGCATATGTGTGCATATATCAAGAAAATGGTTTTGATCATAGCAAAGGCGGTTGGAAAGGTGTCGAAAAAGGTCGTTATTATTTGGCGGTTAACTATAAAAACATTATGTATCTTGCGCCGAACATCATAAATGCGCGTAATGGTCTTCATAACAAGGAACAAACTTGGGAAAAATCACACCAAAACGAAAGTATTTTAAGTATTGATAAAGATTACGCAAGTGCTGATAAGCAAAAATGTTTTTCTTATTGCGATGATGTAAATAGAATAGAAGAAATGTCTGCTTTGAAAAAAGATCGTAGTATCCTTGAAAGAAAAATATCTTGGTTGGTTGCCGGCATTGCAAATAATAAGAACAAATCCAAATAATCAGACCTCTGACTATGGTAAAACGGGCATTGTATAGAACGGGGGATAGATTTCGCATATTCAGGGCGATTTGCGCCCATACCATTAGTCAGTGCATAGAAAAAAGCCCGTGGTGTGCGGGCTTTGTGCGGTGTTTATACTAAACACCAGAATACTGGCGGATGGTGAGGGATTCGAACCCCCGGAAGCATTGCTGCTTCAACGGTTTTCAAGACCGCCGCAATCGACCGCTCTGCCAACCATCCTTATGCTATACCATGGTAACATCCATGATAGCAAAACTATTCTATCCTATTTTTTTCGAAACGCAATGGCAAAAATTACTGCACCAGAAAAAAACATTAATCCCGACAGTAATTGTCCCATGGTTAGTCCCCAGCTGGTTAAATATCCAATTTGAATATCTGGGGCACGAAATTGCTCGCAAAAAATGCGGGCGGTGGCGTATCCCATCGCCAATATCCCAGACAACGCCCCCGGATAACGCCGCAGCCCCGTCCATTTATATAGCCCGAACATCACTAAAAACAGGACGAGCCCTTCGCCCATGGCTTCGTACAAGGGGCTTGGGTGCCGGGGAACCGTAATGGGATCCCCGGCAAAAATGACCCCCCACGGCATATTGGTGGGACGGCCCATCACCTCCATATTAATAAAATTTGCGATACGGCCAAAGAACAATCCGATCGGTGCCACCACAGAAATAACATCCAAAATCCGCCATACATTTACATGGGCCCGCCGTGCAAACAGGATCATTGCCACAACCACCCCCAGCAAGCCGCCATGAAAACTCATGCCCCCATGCCATACGGCAAATATTTCCAGCGGATGTGCCAAAAAGTATCCCAGATTATAGAATATCACATATCCCAATCGTCCCCCCAAAATAACCCCCAGAATCACAGCTGTAAATAAATCATCCATCTGACGCTTGTCCAGATGAATACCACTGTTATTCCGGGCGGTCATTTTGCGAAACATCCAATACCCTATGACAAACGCCGCCACATACGCCAACGCATACCAACGCACATCAATCGGCCCCAACGAAAACGCCACCGGTGAAAAAGGCTGTAATACAATTGCCATTTACCGGTCGATAACGCCTTCTTTACTTAATGTCTGTTGCAATTGCGAAACAACGGCCTTGGCGCGCTGGATTTTCATTTCATCGGGATACTTTTCTGCTTCCATTTTCTCAAGCTTTTTCTTTGCTTCTTCTAACGTTTTCTTCAAAGATGAAATTGTTTTCTGCTTGTCATAGCGACCAATTTCACCGACGGTCTCTTTCTTTGCCCCTTGTTTGACCAGGTGAGCTTTCAAAGCACTTCCTTTATAACTCATAGTAACATTCCTTTTATTCTTGAAATAACGCCCATATTATATTATATATTGCATTAACTAACAAGGAGAAACATAACATGGCAACAAAAACATCAAATGTTAAAAAGTCTGTTCGTGCATCGCGCGTTACCGCGACCCCTACAGAACGTGACGGATTGGGGGGCTATCTGAAACGCATCTTTGGATTGATGTTCGGGGCGGTGGCATTAACCGCATTAACATCTTTTGTAACAATGGCGACACCATTGTGGGGAATGCTGTTTACAGAAACCGGCATGTCGGGCCTGTTTTACATTTTGATGTTTGGTGGCTTGGCCCTGTCCATCTGGGCCCAGGTTCGTGCCTTTTCATTAAAGCCGGCAACCGCGATCTTGTTGCTGGGGGTATATTCGGTATTAATGGGCATTGTGATGACGCCATTATTGCTGGTGGCGGTGATTCAAAATCCGTTTACCATATTGGCCGCATTCGGCATCGCGGCGGCGATGTTTGCATGTATGGCCCTGTTCGGTTATAAAACAGTTCGCGATTTATCATTCTTGGGATCATTTTTATTTATGGGGATGATTGGATTGATCCTGGTCGGATTGGCATCGTTTATCTGGCCGACAATTTTGGGTGGGGCATTTGGGACAATCGTTTGCTTAATCGGTGTCTTGGTGTTCGCTTTGTTTACCGCATATGATATGCAGACCCTGCGCCGTGCATATGCATCAATCGGTGATAACACCCAAAAGAACCAATTGGCGGTACTGGGGGCATTACACCTGTATATCTCGTTTATCGCCATGTTCCAATATGTGTTAAGCCTGTTAAACAGAAACAATTAACTCATTTAAGACCAGCCAACGAAAGGAGTATCAAGATGGCTTATCAAGTAAACCCAGATAAATGCATTATGTGCCATACATGCGTGGGCGCATGCCCTGTGTGCGCCATTTCAATTGGCCCCGATGGCAAGGCCGTTATCGATCCGGCCAAATGCATCTCTTGTGGGACATGTGCGGCAATTTGCCCCGTTGCAGCGATTGCACCGGCACCTGCGCCGGCAATAAAACCCGCATCGGAAAATTAAGCATATTCGCATAAATCAAACGCAATCCCAGGCAACTGGGATTGTTTTTTATTTGAAAATTATGACACACCCGTCCCTTTGCGTTAAAAAAAACACCCAAACAATACCATAAAATCGTAATCTATGTCCCAGCCCATCAGTGGATATATTCTTATATGTTGACAAATTAATTTTTTCATAATACAATTATTTACAAATACATGTACAAAGGTATTTGAAATGAAAAATGTATTGCCAGGCCCTGTTAACAGCCAAGTAATCAAAGATTTGGTTGGGAATTATTATCAAAACTCTATTATTTTTGATTATACGATCAATCAATGGAACACGCAAAAATTCATGGGACATTTTATCCCAGATCAGCATACAGATACCCTGGTGGCCATGGATATGAAATCCAGCCTTGAAAACAACGAACGCATCCAAGGCCGCGAATTGGTTGCCTCAATTGCAACAATTGTTGATGCATGCCATAACTTTCGCGTGCGTGGCACATTGGAAAACCCAAAACCATATACCCGTGGAACATGCATCATGGGAAATATCATTACGTATGACCCTCAAACAAATACCGTCTATGGTCCTGGATCAAAATGGTTGTGCATCTGGTGCATGCCATATTGTATTGATGCCGCCACCTATGCCGGATTGCGTTTTGCCCAGACAATCAAAAATCGACTGGATTATCAAAACGCCCTATTAAATATGCATATGTATTAAAAAACACCGCCAACTTTGGCGGTGTTTTTTGTGGACAACGTGATCATACGCACACGCCCAAACATCTTGATTATGAATCAGACCGCAGAAATTCACCCGCGTCCAACATTTCACGTACCGCAAAATGTTTAATCTTGCGGGCCGATGTTTGTGGCAATTCAGATTCAGTTATTGCAAAATGCTTAACCCACTTGTACGGGGCAATGCGTACATTTGATGCCTTGACCAACATGGCCACGCGTGATGTGGATACACCCGGCTTTACTTGAAACACGGCATAGGGAACAATCTTGTCACCAACAGTGTATTCAAAAACCGCCGCCGCCAAGATATCATCGTTTTGCATATACAGATCTTCCAGTTCATCAGGATAAACGTTTTTGCCGCTTTCCAGAACAATAACCTGCTTTTTGCGTCCCTTGACCACCAGACGTCCTTTGCGATCCAGACATCCCAAATCGCCGGTTTTGAACCATCCATCTTCGAATGCTGCTGCGTTGGCTTCGTCATTGCCGATATATCCCGGCATCAACATATTTCCCCGGAACCATATTTCACCAATACCCTGCTTGTCTGGGTCATGAATCTTGATTTCATTACCCGGCAATGGACCGGCATAATGCATCTGACCATCGGGCAAACGAAACGCAAAGTTAAAATTCGCCGGCCCTGTGGTTTCGGTTAACCCGTAACAGTCCCCAACCACAAAATCCAATTTTTCAAAAAAGCGTCGAATGCTGGGCTTTAACGTTGCACCCGCCGATACCAAAACCCGTGTATTCCCACCAAAGATATCGTGAATCGGCTTTGTAATGGCACGCACCACACACCCCAATCCAATCGCCCGCAGAACACCCCGCATCGCCACAACCATCCGCATGATGGTATAAACATGCTTTTCCCGGGCCCCATCGACAATTTTCTTATAGAATGTTTCCCAAATACGCGGAACCGCTGGGATCACTTCTGGCTTGTATTTTTGAAAGTCGGCCAAGAATTCCCGTGGGTTCAATATCGGCTGTAACAGCAATTGTCCCCCCAAAACCAATGGCGCAACAATATTAATCACCACACCATAAATATGGTACAATGGCAAAAATCCATAGAACATATATCCCGGCTGAATCACTGGACGATAAAACAATGCCCCTTGGCCCAAAGACAAGATATTATTATGGGTTAATCCAACAACCTTTGGATTACCGGTTGATCCCGATGTAAACGATAACATCGCCACATCATCACGCGCCACATCGGCCGCCACGAATTCTTGTTCGTCCACATCATCATCTGATGTTTCGATATCAAACATCTCGGGCCCACCATCAATAAAATAGTGCCGCTGCGCCAACGCCAACTTGCAATCCGTACGACGCATCATATTCAAATGTTCTTCGGATGATAATCCCGTATCCAGCATCAGCACCCGTGCCCCCCGGGACAGAATCGCAAAATACGACTTAATAAATTCTGGCGTATTTCCTGATAACAATGCCACACAGTCACCTTTTTTAATATTAAAACGGCGGGCCAATACGACCGCACGACGTTTTACACGACGCAACAAATCAGCATAGGTTTCATTCTGACGAACAAAAAATATGCGATCCTTGTTTGCGTGACATGCCTGGTTTAACATGTCATAAATGTTATTCATCATTAATATTTCTCTTGTTTGGTTAAACAGTTATCCGGTTTCAGATCCCATACCCGGACAATATTAAGCATAGCGCACCCCCATAGGAAAAACAACCCAAAACCACAAAATCCCTTTTCCCAGAAAAAATCAAAAAAAAACCGGCAAATGCCGGGAATTTTTATTTCAAAATCAAACGTTGATATAATTTTTCATTCACCCGTATCGGATATTCCCGACCCAAGAACGCGTTATAATCATCCATCAGATTACGGGTCATCATGGTTTCCATTTCTGATTTCAGGGCTTGTAATTTCTTGTTATCAACCACCGGGGCAACATCAGAATCAACATGCAAGACATAAAATGCGTCTGTCCCATCCACAATCGAATTGGTCCCAACCGCATCCCGGAATGCCGCCACCAGAACCGGCATTGGTGCCCCCGATGTCCGTGACACTGTCACCTGGGTTCCGCCAATCTTTTTACCGGCATTGATATCCACCAATAATTCGTTTGCCCGAACATAGGCTTGCTTGCGCTGCTGCGCACGACGCCAATCCGTTATCAATGATTTTTTTACATCATCAAATGCCGCCTGGTGGGCCGGGTTAATCTGATCGACCCGCATAATGACAAAGCCTTGCTTGCTTTCGATCAGCTCACTTTCCATTCCCGCTTCCATTTCCATCGCACGCGCCACTAATTCATCGGTCATCACGCTATCCTTGATCGGTGTATTGTCCCCCATCTTTGCAATAGAAACAAATTTAACCCCACGATGCGCGGCCGGAATATCTGCAAACGCCGTGCCACCAATAATATCATCTTCGACACGCTGGGCCATGGCATAGGCCGCATCATAGCTATCTGGTTTTGACATATCCGCCGGCACCAAGATGTACGACACCTGACGCGTTTCAGGAATCATACGGGGATTTGCCGCATAAAATTCACGCAATTGCGCATCGGTCGGTGTACCCACCTGGAATGCGGAATATTTTACCGGAACATAATTAATTTTACGCTGATTATACCGCGCCGCATAGGCCGCACGCAACGCAAATTCCGGCACCGCCACCGGCACTGCCATGGCCCCCAGTGTCATTGACCGCATAATTTGCGCCCGTAAATAGTTGGCAAATGACGCCTCGCTAAAACCAGAATTATTCAAGACCGCATCAAACATATCTGTCGAAAATTGCCCATCAACCTGAAATTCTGGGAATTCACGAATTTCGCGGGCGATACGCCGATCCGTCACAATAAATCCCAAATCAGACGCCCGATTTTCCACCATTTTGTTTGTGGTTAATTCCCCTAAAATTGCGCCATGAAATTTATTTGCCGCCGCTGCATCGGCGTAAATCTGTTTCTGCTGCTCACGCGGGATGAACGCCATTTGGCGGGATTTTTCCATATTAAATTCTTCGACCGTAACAGTTTCATCCCCAACATGCACCAGTGTGTTATTCCGCACCGCACCGCCAAAGATCCATTCGGCCACGCCCCATCCAACGAATGAAAAAGCCAATATTCCAATCAAGATTTTCGCCACAGGTTTATCTGCCGCATTACGTAAATATTCTAGCATTTGTTCCCCTTTTGCGATACCATAGCAAATCGTTACACCGAAAATCAATGGAAAAAAAGGAATTTCAATGAAAATTATCGCCGGCAATTGGAAACTAAATGGCACACTCCACGCCTTGCGTCACATGATTGATGCCTTGGATAAAATCGACACCCAAAACACGATCATTATCTGTCCGCCATACACCATGCTTTGCACAGATTCCGGCCGTATTTCATTGGGTGCCCAAGATATCAGCATACATTCCAACGGCGCGTACACCGGCGATGTTTCCGCCCAAATGGTCGCCGATTGCGGGGCAACATACACCCTGGTCGGGCACAGTGAATGCCGTCAATATCATGGCGACACCAATGCCGATGTCCGTGCCAAGGCATCACACGCAATCGCCGCCGGATTAACCCCAATTATTTGCATCGGCGAAACCATGGACGAAAAGAATGCGGGCCAAACCATGACCGTCATTGAACAAGGCCTGGGGGAATGCATCCCCGATCATGCCCCGCGTTTCATCGTGGCGTATGAACCACGCTGGGCCATTGGGGCCGGGATAACACCCACACATGATGAAATTGCGCAAACCCACCAATTTATTGCCGAAACGTTAACACGTATGGGATTCGCCCAGACCCCAATTTTATACGGGGCCAGTGTCAATGCCCACAACGCAGCCGATATTATGTCAATTCCCCATGTTGATGGTGTTTTGGTTGGGGGCGCATCCTTGAAACCAGACGACTTCATACCTATAATAACCAGTGTTAAATAATATTATACTGACAAAAAAATGGATAAACGATGACAGACCAAGAAACACAAATTGATCAAGTTTCAATCACAGACACCCCAGAAACATCGGCACCCCAATGCCCAGAATCTGATGGGGCCACGGATATGGATGCCGCCATTTGCGATGCCCGCGTCGATGCCTTGATCGGTGAAAATCGTGACTTAAATGACAAATATATCCGCGCGGTCGCCGAACTGGAAAACACTCGCCGCCGCGCCGCCATCGACTGCGAAAATGCCACACGCAACCGTGCCATGTCTATATCCAGCCATTTTCTGCCGGTTATGGATGCCATTGATGCCGCATTAAAACATAATCCCGATGATTCTGGCATTTTGGCCATGCGTGGCGCGATGGAGGCGGCCTTTGCCCAAATCGGTATTACCCGTATTGAATCCGTGGGCCAAATATTAAACCCACAATTTCATAACGCAATCCAGGTTGTCCCCACCCCATCCGATGTCACACCCCGTCCAACACCCAACACCATCACGATGGAGATGCAAGCCGGCTACATGTTCGGCGATAGCGTTTTGCGCCCTGCAATGGTCGTGGTATGCCAATAAAAAAATCCCCGCACGGGGATTTTTTTAATACGTTTTTTGATTTACCTTCATCATCACGGCCACATCACCACCCAATAGCGGGAAACCAGCAAAAGGTGTATTTGATGGCGTACATTCGCGAAATTCAATCGTGTGCTGGGGATCCAGTTTTAACAACGGATCAATATAGTTTTTCTTTATAACGTTTCCTTGGTCCTGGATCGATTCAGAAAATAAATAATTGAAATAGATCTGGCCCTGATCTGTCACTGCTGCCTGTGCCAACGGTTTTAACACCTGGCGATAGTATGCATCAAACCCCGCCAACGTTGAAATCCGCATAATATTTGATAACAAGATAACGCGATAACGCCGATCCAGAATTTGTGGCAATTGTCTAACATCGATCTGGGAAAACTTAAATTCTTTGGGCAAGATATTCTTTAACATCGCATACTTAACCTTGTCTTGCAGATAAGACGGCCGAATCCCAAAAATCGATAATGATGGGCGCACCCTTTTGGTAAATGCATAACGCGCAAAAACACGTGCCCCACGGGTTAATTCTGGCATAACCGGTCCCAAGATTTTTTGATTAAACGGACTTGAATAATCATAAAAGAAATCCATAAAGTTTTCGTACGACAGCCCCCGTATCATCTTGGTCTTTAATTCCAGAACATATTTTTGCAGATAATTAATATCAAATGTATCCACCGCGGCCGCCCCCGCCAACAAGCTTTCAAACACATGATCCCCCGATCCGCACACACTCAGCACCCGTGCCCCACGCATCATCGCCGGATCCAGATATTGTGAAATATTCTCGTTTGAAAATAGAAATACTGGTGAATTCCATTCATACGTATATTCTGATGTCTTTGAATGAATGGCATAGTACGTTTTTAATGCATCCCACATTTTTCTTATTCTCCGCCTGATTGTAAATGCCCTGACGCGCCCCAATGCGCACCCCAGATACACCCATTTATTTTATAGGCAAAAGATAATACAACCAGACACTTTTATCAATGATATTTTTATTGTGACCACGCGACATGATGTGTTTTTTCTGGTATAATATATGACAAGAAAGAGAAACAAATCTACACGGGGGAATACAGATGAAAATTGCAATTATTGGCATTGGAACAGTTGGTGCGGCGGTCGCCACTGCGGTCCACGGAACCGGTCTGGCACGTGAAATCGTGCTTTATGATCGCGATGGGGCACGCGCCCGCGCGGCGGCCGAAGACCTGGGGCATGCATCGGCATTCTGTTATGATATTGACATTACGGCCGCATCATCCTATCGCGCGTTACGCGGTTCAGATATCGTCATCATTGCCGCCGGTGCCAATCAAAAGCCCGGCGAAACCCGCACAGACTTATTACAGAAAAACGTCGCCGTCATACGCGATATTGTGCCGCGGGTCATGCCTTATGTGAATCCAAAAACTGTTAAATTTATCGTCGTCACAAACCCATTGGACGTGATGGTCATGCTAACACAACAGTTATCAAAAATCCCCACACAACGTGTCATCGGGACGGGAACCATGCTGGATTCTGCGCGGTTACGCACCCTGATCTCACGCATGTTCAATGTATCAACCCAATCTATCAATGCCTATGTCTTGGGTGAACATGGCGACAGCAGTGTTATCAACTGGGCATCGATGTCCATTGGGGCAATTGGCCTGGATGATTTTGTACGCCAGACGAAATCATCCCTGACCCAGAACGCGCGCAAGACCATCGAACATCGGGTTCGCAACGCCGCCTATGACATTATCCGTGGCCGCGGGGCAACATGGGACGGAATTGGGGCGGCGGTTGCCGACCTGGTTCGTACAATCGTGCATAATGAACGCCGCGTATTGACCGTCAGTATTTATGACCCAACCACTGCCCCACGGATCGCCATGTCTATGCCGCGTATTGTTGGGGAAAATGGCGTCATCGCCAGCCTGCGTCCCCACATGGCCCCGGGTGAATCCACCGCATTGCGACAAAGTGCCCGCATCATCCGTAAAAACTTTGATGCCATCGATAAATAAAGACCGACTTTTTGATACGATATTAAAAATGGTCCCAAATCATTGGGGCCATTTTTGTTTAACATACCTGGTTTATTTCCATGCCGCCGGCATCTGACCATAATCAGATAATCGAAATGCCACCATACACACTTATATTCAAAACAGAAAAAATCCCACATGTCCGCGGGGCGTGCACATCATATTGTCTGTGCCCCAAACATGTGGGATTATTTGAAACATCCGGATATTAATATGACTTTGCAACAAAGACATACGCCGGATCGGCATCATCCAAACACCGACGCGAAATCTTGTATGTTTCCTGTAATGCATCAAACGCATCATTTAATGTTTGATCATATTTAATGCGGAAAAATCCAATTTCACCACGGGATAATTTCGTTTCCAGCTCGGCTAAATCCGCAACAGATTGAATCATTTTTTCGTTGCGCGATGCGGCGGCTTGATACATATCATCTTGGATCGTGCGCAGCATTTGCCCCGCCGATGCAACGAAATCGTCAATACTGATTGTCTGTTTGGATACCTTGCCCAAATCGCGACGCGTCACCGTTACCGTCCCATCGGCCAGTTCCCGCGCCCCAATTTCCACACGCAATGGCACACCCCGCTTGATCCATTTCCACATCTTGTCGGCCCCGCGCATATCGGTCGTATCAACCATCACACGAATTCCGTTCAGACGCAATTTATCCCCCAATGCATCGGCCGCCGCATTTAATGCCGCCGTATCATCATCACGGGCAATGGGAATAACCACAACCTGGTACGGGGCAACCATGGGTGGTAAAACCAATCCGTCATCATCACTGTGCACCATAAATAAACTGCCCATCATGCGGGTCGATGTCCCCCAACTGGTCGTCCATGCATGTTGCAATTTTCCATCGGCCCCCAAATATTGAATTCCAAAAGATTTTGCAAAATGTTGCCCCAAGTCATGCGATGTGCCGGCCTGTAACGCCTTGCCATCTTGCATAATATGTTCCAGTGTGTATGTATGATCCGCCCCGGCAAAGCGTTCTTCGGGCGTCTTTTCCCCCCTAATAGACGGAATAGCCAAAACATCACGCATATAGTCGCCATAAAGTTTATGCATCTTGCGTGCGTCGGCATTGGCTTCTTCGTGCGTGGCGAACACATTGTGCCCTTCTTGCCAATTAAACTCTGACGTGCGCAAGAACATCCGTGGCCGCATTTCCCAGCGCATAACATTAACCCACTGATTCAGCTTTAATGGCAAATCCCGATACGATTGAACCCAACGTGACATCGCTTCGCCAATAATGGTTTCTGATGTCGGCCGAATGATATAGGGTTCATTTAATTTTGATTCTGGGTCCGGCTGTAACATGCCATCAATCATTTTCAAACGATAATGGGTAACCACCGCTGCTTCCTTAGCAAAGCCGGCGACATGTTCCGCCTCGCGGTTAAAAAAGTCGATGGGGATCAGCAATGGGAAATTCGCATTCAAAACACCGGCCGCCTTGATCCGCCGATCCATTTCATCACGCATCAGTTCCCAAATCGCCCACCCATACGGCTTGATCGTCATACATCCACGCACAGGTGCATTTTCGGCCAGATCTGCCGCAACAATTAAATTTTGATACCATTCATTAAAATTTTCTGCCCGTGTCGGGGTAATTGCTGTTTTCATTTTACACTTCTCTTGTCTTTTAATTTCATATAATTATCAGATACAATGTTATGCAGTATTTCTGCCATCTCTTTTCTATTCTTTCCCGCCAATGGCGGCGGCGGCAGTAATGTCACCTCTACTAAAAATCCACCAATAACCATGATATGAAACACCTGGGCAACCAGATTCCGTTCCACCGGGGCATAGGGGCCCTGATCCTGCTTTACATTATCAAAATAGGCATAATGCGCAGCCATATCTGTATCCGATATCGGCGATCCATCACGCCGGCGGTAATGAATGGTCATCGGTTGAACCGTGATGTCTGAATTTTCAACAACGTTGAACAATGTGCTCTTAAAAGATTTAACATAGGCCCCATTGTTCGTCGTTCCTTCGGGGAACAAAAACATCGGATATGACACACGTGCCATCTCTTGTTGAACAACACGTAATGCATCCATCGCATGCGACGGGCGACGATCAACAAAAATCACACCAAACTTTTTTGACACCCACCCAATCACCGGCCATGATGCAATATCGATCTTTCCGAAAAAGCTGCCCCCCAGTGCCACCGGGATCGTCACTAATTCAAAAACCGATATGTGATTGCCCACCACCATCAACGGACGTCGATCCGACAATTGACCATGGACACGTACCCGAATCCCCGCAATTGCGATAACAATGCGCATAAAAATACGCATATACCCCACCGACAATCGGCCCCGCGGGACAACCAAAATAATCGGCAGCTGCACCACCACCACCGCAACAAACAAGGCAAACTTGAACGCGCCAAATATCGTATTAAAAATATTCTGACGAATGGAACGTGCCATGATCCTAATGTCCCCTATTCTTCATCCGGATGAACATCTTTGACGTATTCAACATCATCAACATCTTCGCCTAAGATGAATTCACCAAACGCACGCAATGCCTTGTACGGACCCGTCACCGGGAATAATACAATTTTACCCAATGTCTTGATGGCCCCATCTTTGATGTCCAGATGGTCAAAGGCATTCTCGCTGCCGGCGAAACGTTTTTGATAGGCGGCATCAATATTTTTTGTCTGCATCATCACAAAGACATCGTACGTGTTAAACGGTGCATCAATAAATACCCCCTTGCCAAAGCGTGCCCCCAAACGCAGATAGCCCTTGATCAATGGAGTCATTTCACGTTTTGCCCGTTCTTCATCAACAAATGCCGGCGGCAAGATATTCATACGTGATAAACGATGATCAACCCCATCGGCAAACTTTTCTGTTAAAACCGTTGGACGTAATCCCACCGGTGCCAGATGATTATAGTACAAATACGAAATCGCCTGGGCCGATTCCACCGGATTTTTACCAACCCATGACGCAACACCGAACAAGATTGCAATCTGACGCTTGGCGATATATTCCCCCAGCCCCAGCCACAATAACCGCATTACCAATCCGCTTTCGCGATATTCGGCCGCCACACAGGCGCGCGACATTTCTGCAATGTTACCCGATGCTTTTTTAATTTTTGAAATATTATATTCAGATTCGGTATAAAACCCGCCCATTTTTTCCGCCGCATTTCGATCAATAATGCGATATGTTCCCACCACGCGCCCATTATGAAACACCGCCATATATTCGGCAAACGTATCATATGAATCATATTCTTCACGCAGTGCTTTTTGTTCTTCGGTGGCGTCGGCCCCTTCTTCTTCGACAAAAACATCATATCGTAATTGACGCACCTGGCGGCGTTCATCTTTGGTGCGTGTCAAGCGAACTTCATAGTCGCGAATTTTTATACCCATTTATAAATCCTTTGATGTATTGATATACAGTCCTAAGCCTATCAAAGAATACAGGTATTGGCAATGTTTTTTTATTGTTTTAATTCATCGGCCAGTGTCGCCACCGCAATCGCATACCAATTCGAACTGTTCCACTTTTTAATCCGATAGAAATTCGGATACGTTAAATACGCCACAATCACGGGCCGTGGGGCAATATCCGTGTCTGATGGGGCATCCGTTACGGCTGATGCCATATCTGCCGCCAAGATCGCTGACTGGTTCATATCTGCCACCAAGCCGGCCGTCATATCTACCACCGGAATCGCCGACCCATCCAGATTACGCACCCCCAATTCGGCCCATTCTGCCAGACTTTTTTTTGTATCCCCATTTAACAAAGATCGATCAAAATCTGCCGGCAAAATTACCCGCCGCACAATCCGCTGGTTCTTGTCCCAACCCAACCGATTTAGATAGTTCCCCGCACTAAACATCGCGTCACCAACACTGTGGATAATATCGATTTTACCGTCACCATTGCCATCAACCCCGTATTGCGCCAGTGTGGTCGGTATAAATTGGAAATGCCCCATGGCACCGGCCCAACTGCCCCGGATCTCAGAAATATTCAAATTGTTTTTTGATGCCGTCTGCATCAGTGCCAACAACTGTTTTCTAAAAAAAGTTTCCCGCCGCCCGTCATACATCAATGTTAAAAATGCATCGGTTAATTTATGGCGCGACTTTACCGCCCCATAATTTGATTCCAATCCCCAAAACGCCAAAATAACATGCCGGGGAACGCCATACTTACCTTCGACCCGCCCCAGCATGGTTGGATATTGCCCGGCGGCTTTTTTCCCATTTGCAATCCGAACCGATGATACAGTGCGCGCCAAATATTGATCCAGGGTCAGCTTAAATTCCGCCTGGTTCGCATCACTTTTGATAATGGCGGGAATAAAGGCCGGCGATTTAACCACGGCCCGAATTGTCGCATCCCCAACCCCCATCGCCGTCGCCGATGTACGCACGTCATCTAAAATCCCGTTCCAGCGATCCATATCAAAACACCCGCGATCGCCGAACGCCGCCACCGGAATTAATAACAAAACGCCACACAGACGTGCAATAAATTTTCCCATGAAAAAGCCCTTAGCTCTTGTTAAAAATAACCGTAACCTAAAACGCGTATGTAATGCCCAAATGCAACCCAAATGATTGCCATGTTGCGCGTTTCAAGGAATCTGAAATATGTTCGGTCCGTGGGGGAATGGTTTCAATAATCGGATTGCCATTCTCGTCTACTATATAATTACCTTCGGAATCGACGGCAAACTGACTATACCCTGCGACATACAATTCCCCAGGAATTTTTCCCACATGGAACAAATTTGTATCCGCTTTTAGGGTCAATTGCATCCGATCAGACAAGCGATAATTATATTCCATTTCCGCCGTATAAGAATATGCCCCATTGCTGCCTTCGTCCAAGAAACTGGGGTTCTGCTGCCAGTCGTCACGATTTGGCCAAATTCCTTCGGATGAATATTTCGGCATTCCAAATTGAACATAAAAACGCAATTTGTCATACAAAGTCATTTGCTTTTCCAGTTCTAATCCGATGTAAAATCCACTCCACGTTGTGTTATAGATGTGCGTGGTCCCTTCGACAATAATGGCCCCATCGCCCCCAACAACGATACAGTCC
>CATNBF010000020.1 GCA_950096895.1 uncultured bacterium
GGGGTATATCATACGGCTAATTTACGCCGCTGCTTGGAATTGTCGCCGTCGGTGGTGCCGGTTATGGCGGTCCCAGAAACTTATTCTGTGGTATGGCGTGGCACCAGTGGAACGGCCAAGCTGATCGGGACATCGCATTGCGGCACAAATACTGGGACGGTTAGATCGACGCAAACCGCCATTGGCACCACCAATACAGATGCCAGCAGATATTGCTGGTGTCGAATGCGTCGTCCGGCGTCATCAAAATGGGTATATGCCAAAGATTTTGCATCAATCAATGCGTGTAATGCGTCTTGTTCGGTGGCATGTGCAGATGCGTTTGCCAACGACATCGGTTTTCGACGCGCAATTATTAACAGTGTGAAATAGATTTTTTTTCTTGACGTCGGGCGGCGAAAAAGGCGCGTAGCATGTTTCCTGCGTCATCTGCATATTCGGCAACCACATGCACATCCGGTCGCCACAGATGTTTATCAGAATCATAAATACGGGCATTTGATAATATGCCACCACCCTTTGGGTCATGGGCGGCAAAGTACACCGCACGCATGCGGGCCAAAGAAATCGCCGTGGCGCACATGGCGCATGGTTCCAATGTGACGTATATGTCGCAATTATCCAAAAACTTTACCCCCAGTTTTTTGCACGCCCGATTAATGGCAACAATTTCTGCATGCAGTGTGGGATTGTGTTTCTTTTGAACCAGATTTTCCCCCCGGGCGATAATTTTGCCATCGCGAACAATGACGGCCCCAATTGGAACGTCATCATGGGTGGTGGCACGATGCGCCAAAATTAATGCTTGTTTCATAAAATCCATACGGTAAAGTATACGGTATGGATTCAAAATTGCAAATTATTTCGGGAATGTATCGGGGGAAAAAACTGCGATTGCCCCGTGACGCGCGACCGACCCAGAATATGGCCCGGGCGGCGTTGTTCAATATGCTGGGGACGGTGCTGGATGAAATGCCCGGCGTCGTCTGGGATGTTTTTGCCGGGTCGGGGGCGTTTGGTATCGAATGCCTGTCGCGGTATCCCGGGGTGCGGGTTGTCTTTTCCGATATTGCCCCCCAGACAGTGCGTCAAAATCTGGCGGCCATTGGCGCAGATAGTCGGGCGACCGTTGCGGCGGGGGACGCCATGACAATGGTTCAACGATTTGCGCCGGATGCTGATTTGATCTTTGTTGATCCACCGTACGCCGATGCCGATGTCGGGGCGGCGTTGGTGCGGCGCGTTGGTGCGGTTGCCCGGCCGGGTACAATTCTGATCTGGGAACAAGATGCGCCCGCGGCGATCATGCCGGGTGATGTATGGGAAATATTACGCGATCGGACGTACGGTCGTGCGCGGTTTTTAATTTTGCAACGGCGATAGTCATTATTATCGCCGTTTGTTTTTTATCCCAAAGCAAGCATAAAAATTCCTTGATTTTTCAATGAAATTGATTAATAATTAACCCCGCTTCGGCACCCTTGGAGGCCGAAAATAAAAAAACAAAGGAAAATAAAATGGCAATTAAATTAAATGCAGAAATTCGCGAACGCACCGGCAAGGGGGCCGCGCGTAGCATCCGCAACAACAAGAACATCCCCGCGGTTATCTATGGCGAAAAAAAGACGCCTGTGGCAATCGAATTAAATGGTCGTGAATTCGAAATGTTAATCAGAACCCCGGCATTGCGGACAAAATTGTTCCAGATTCAGACGTCTGCGGGTTCCGAAGACGCTATGTTGATGGATATTCAATATAACCCGATTACAGATGCACCGGTCCATGTGGATTTCAAACGTATTGATGTCAAAAGCCCGGTTAACGTTGTCGTTCCGGTCGAAGTGATCAATGCCGACGTGTCTAAGGGATTAAAACTGGGTGGCGTGTTAAACTTTGCGGTGCGCAAGGTTGCATTGCGTGGCTTGGTTGATGCAATTCCGGAAAAAATTACGATCGATTTGGCCAATATGACCATCGGTGATTCTGTGCACGGATCTGATTTGGTTTTGCCGGCGGGCATTGAATTGGGCCTGCACCAGGCGGAATTGGCGTTCGCCACCATTGGTGGTAAAATGCCCGAAGAAGCGGAAAGTGCACCCGCCGCGGCACCGGCAGCAGATGCGGCCGCCAAGAAATAATCTAATGGTAATTAAGTCATGTTTTACGACCGCCAAATGGCGGTCGTTTTTTTGTGTATTATTTTTTTCCTGTGGCCTTGAAATGGTATTTTTTGATAACTATATGTTGTCGTAAGCAAGTTATATTTTTTCAAGGAGTGAAAAATGGGAAAAGTACTGGGTATTGATTTGGGGACCACGAATTCCGCCATGGCATTCATGGATGGAAACGATCCGAAAATCATTGAAAACGCCGAAGGTCAACGGACAACACCATCGGTTGTTGCCTTTACACCGAATGGCGAACAGCTGGTCGGGATTACTGCCAAGAACCAGGCGGTAACAAATCCGGAAAATACGATTTATGAAATCAAACGTTTGATGGGATTGCGTTATGACAGTCCGGCGGTCAAAGAAATCGCCGCACGTGTGCCATATAAAATTGTGGCCGGTGACAATGGTGATGCCTGGGTTGAAATCGAAGGCAAGAAATACGCCCCATCCCAGATTTCGGCCATGATTTTGGCAAAATTGAAAAAAGATGCAGAAAATTATTTGGGCGAACCGGTAACAGATGCCGTTATTACCGTACCGGCATACTTTAACGATTCTCAACGCCAGGCAACCAAAGACGCAGGGCGTATTGCGGGTCTGAATGTGTTGCGTATCGTGAATGAACCGACGGCAGCCGCCCTGGCCTATGGTCTGGAAAAAGACAAAAATGGTATTGTTGCCGTTTACGACTTGGGGGGTGGAACGTTCGACGTTTCTATTTTGGAAATTGTTGATGGCGTGTTCGAAGTAAAATCAACCAATGGGGATACCGCCCTGGGGGGATCTGACTTTGACGCACGGATTTTGGAATATTTAATTTCTGAATTCAAGGCCCAGACAGGTATCGATTTATCGAATGATAAATTGGCATTGCAACGTTTGAAAGAAGCTGCAGAAAAAGCCAAGATTGAATTATCGTCAAAAACGTCAGCAGATATCAACTTGCCGTTCTTGACAGCCGATGCGACGGGCCCCAAGCACTTTAATATGACATTGACCCGTGCAAAATTAGAAGATTTGGTCGATGACCTGATTAAAAAGACCATTGAACCGTGCAAAAAGGCCTTGGCCGATGCCGGTATTGAAAAGTCCCAGATTAACGAAGTTATCTTGGTCGGTGGTCAGACACGTATGCCGAAAGTTGCCGAAACCGTCAAAGAATTCTTTGGACGCGATCCGCACAAGGGGGTAAACCCGGACGAAGTGGTGGCTGATGGTGCCGCAATTCAAGGTGGCGTATTAAAAGGCGACGTCAAAGACGTTCTGTTGTTGGACGTGACGCCATTGTCGTTGGGAATCGAAACATTGGGCGGTGTCTTTACCCGTTTGATTGATCGTAACACAACCATCCCGACGAAAAAGTCCCAGGTCTTTTCAACCGCCGAAGATAACCAATCGGCTGTGACCATTCGTGTGTTCCAAGGTGAACGTGACATGGCGGCAGATAACAAATTATTGGGCCAGTTTAATCTGGAAGGAATTGCCCCTGCCCCGCGCGGAATGCCACAGATCGAAGTATCGTTTGATATTGACGCCAATGGTATTGTGCACGTGTCGGCCAAGGATAAAGGCACCGGCAAGGAACAAACGATTTCTATTAAATCTGATGGGGGATTAAGCGAAGAAGACATTCAAAAGATGGTCGACGAAGCAGCCGCCAATGCCGAAGCAGATAAAAAGAAACGTGCCCTGGCCGAGGCCAAGAATAACGCCGAAGCAGCCGTTTTCGGAATTGAAAAGTCGTTGAAAGAACACGGCGATAAAATTAGCGAAGACGAAAGAAAGGCGATTGAAGATGCCAAAAAAGAGTTGGCAGATGAATTGGCCAAAGCAGATGCGACGGCCGAAAGCCTGAAGGCGAAAACAGATGCCTTGACCGAAAAAGCCATGAAACTGGGCGAAGCGGTTTACAAGGCCACCCAGGCAGATGCATCGGCAAACGCCGCCGCGGATGCCGGTTCTGCGCCGGCTGACGATGGGACGGTTGATGCAGACTTCTCGGAAAAGAAGTAAAATTAAAAATCCCCCATTTGGGGGATTTTTTTTAGTTTATAAATCATTATAAAAATCTGGTATGCCCGTGCATATGTTGCATTTGAAATGAAAACAGATCATAAATATTTCTATATATTTTATGGCTATATTTGTCTGATCGCGTTAACGTGTTATTGCGTAAAAAAATCAGTCCCGGCATGTCATGCCACAGAAATTTATCCCCGATCATTGTGATATTGGATAGTTTTGAACATTCCCCCCCGTCCCCCAAAAAAATGGGGATTTTTTCATCATATTTATTAATTGACAAAATGTTGTTCATGTGTATTGATCAGAATAATATTCTGACGGTGACAATAACACCGAAATTAATGGAAAGAATGCCGATTTTGGCGCAGTGCTTTGAAAAATATGGTGTTGTATCGACCATTGGTTACAATGTCATGGCGTTTACATGCAACCAGAACAATCCATTGGCGTCGATTATGAAATTGATGCGGGACGATGTGCAAAATGCCGCCCTGGCCGCGCAGCGGGATGTTTTGGCGAAAAAAATTGAAATGGTGTCGAACAAGGTATCGGGTGTTAAAACCGGCTTGTTCAGCCGCGGGGTTAAAAAGTTCCGCGCATCTGTTGATTTCTTGAACAAAATGGTATTAAACCAAAACAAAGAATTGGGACGTTAATAGGTGGTTTGGATTTATGCCCACTGTCCGCACAACCATATGGCTGTGCGGTTTTTTTATATGTGATATCATTACCAAGAATGATGGTATGTTACAGTGTATATTCACATGTTTCCGACAATTCAAATGTGCCGTTTGTATCGGTATAGGTGCCACTGCCAACGGAACAGGCTTCGGCTGTCTTGTCTTTTAGGCCGGATGCCGTGGTGCCATAGACCGGATTCCCAGATGAATTTTTGCCGACACTGGGGCATCGACTGCACTGATCACCATTACGGTAATATCCGATGGTACAGAAAAATACTTCATTATAGGGGGCATAACACATGCCGCCATCGGGACATTTTTTACATCCTGTTGGCGTATTAACGATCTGGTTCTTGGCTATGCCATAATAACCGTCGGCGCATCGATACATATACTTGGTTGTGCCGTTTTCAATGTATGAAAATTTTCGATAGCCGTTGCTGCTGGTTTCGATATAGGTGATATCGGTGTTTTTATCGCCGGTGGAGCATCGGCCATAGCTATTGGTGCCCCCTTCGCATGTTAATCCGCGTGCGCAATTCGCCCGGTATAAAACGCCATATACTGAACTGGGGGAACATTCTTCGCCTGCGTCTACTTTTGGCATGCAATAGTTAAGCCCCAGATTTGTAAAGTTAATACAGCTTTTGTTTTTGCATTGCATACTATTTAGGCAGACTTCCCCATCATCCAGAGTAATGCTGGTTGCCCCATGCGTGAACATAGGAAGCAGAATAATAAAAAGTCCCCAGATAAGTTTTTTCATTTATTCTCTCGTATAAAAAACCACCAATGCAATTGGTGGTCGGGAAGTTAGAAAAATCATAAGCACAAATGACCCCACGTTTTTTGGCCTGGGCCTTATGAACCGTGGCTTCCCGACCCGGTATGGTGTCGGGTGCGTGCGGGGCACGCATGTACTTATGGGATTTTCTATGTCCCGAATCCAATTGATGAATTGAATTCTGGCAAATTATAATCCAGATGTTTTATGAAAATCAAGTAATAAAAAATCCCGCCATTGGCGGGGATTTTTTATTTGGTGCGGGTAAAATGCCGACCAATACATTCTTTATATATTGCTGGATATAATTGCATACACTTGTCACAGTCATATCGGCTGACAGGATGTTTCATATCCTGGGGAAAAATATCTTTGAACAGATTTGTGCAATATAATTCTTGTAAACTTGCATTCAGGCGTTGTTCCGGTGCGTTTTTCATATGCTGGATATAATTATTGCCCATAACATTGCGACGTACATTCGAAATAGCCGCGTTACGATCTGGCAAGCAGCAAGATATATTACCCGCCCAGGCAAAATATAAATATTGATCTGGGGTTGCATGGTGGCCAATATGTGACACCACCCGAATTACATTAATTCCATGAACGCGTTCTGGGTCGGACATAACGATATACGAACAATGATTGTGATGTTTAACCGCATATTTTTTATTGGCGATTTGAACGGTTTCAATATTATCGCATGCCAAAAACGCATCTGATGGAATTTCTGTCTTGGGATTTTCAATAATAACATGTCTTAAATTCTTCATATTCTTAAATGCCATAGACCCGACAGTCGTGCACGATTGGGGAATTGTCAATTTTTGATTGGCCAATCCAACCATGACCTGGTTGCCAATAACCTGAACAGTGTTTGGAATCTGAAAGTCTAGATTCCAGCACCCAGATAAACAATAATCTTCCATAATGGAAATATTCCCCTCGATTTCTAAGGTTCTTAGATTTACATTTTCGCAGAATGCAGACATAGGAATAATGTCCATGCGTTGGGGAATATTGGCAGATTTCAAAGAATAACAATAGGCAAATGTAGCCGCGCAAAACAATGCATTTTTCGGTAATTTAATAGATTCAAGTTTTTTTGATGCCATAAAGGCACCGTTTATCAGTATCACATTGTCCCGCATAAAGCGAACATCTTTCAGATTCTGTAACGGAACTATTGGGCCGTCATAAATCCGGCTTTGAATTTCCAGGCTTGTAACACTGTCGGCCAATTTCTGGGTGCGAACTTTGACATATTTTTTACCATTGCGACGAACCACGCCAACCAGGCGGTTGCTTTCGACCAATAATTTGGAAAAGTGTACAGATCGACCCTTGCTTTTATGATCTATGGAAATTGCGGATGTCATAATTTTACCTATTTGTTTATTATTTAGTTTACCAGCTTAGCAAAAGTTTATACCTTTGCAATTTTTTTTCCCCACCCTTAAAAAAATCCCGCCGTTGGCGGGATTGGGTTTAAGATTCACAACCGATATAAATGCCCATATTATATGCCACATCCAGCAATGGGTTATCCGGGGATACATAGGCATTGGATGTACGCATCCCAGAGATTTTTGGATCGGCCGCCAATTCGCCGGCGGCAAAGAATTCAGATAACGCGACGGTTCGACATTGGCCATCTTGGTATGCCGTCATAACAAATGTTTCATTGTTATCGATCGCGTTTAATGCCGTGTTTGCCATTGATGTGGCCAAGATTCTGTCAGATGCGACGGTGTCACCGGCCCGCTGGATATGTTCTGGGTATGCCGTGCGATTTATGACACCGGCGACGGTTAACTTGCGTGAAATAATGTCCGCAGGACGGCCCGAATGCCCACGGATTTTAACGCCTTCGGCAACCAGAATAATGCCATAGTCACGATGCTGCTCTTGAATATGATAGACCAATTCGTCAATATCGAATTTTATTTCTGGAATTAAAATGGCGTCTGCACCAAATGCAACACCCGCATTCAATGCCAGGTTTCCACAATCGCGCCCCATGGTTTGAACCACGAAATAGCGATGGTGACTGCGTGCGGTTAAAATTAATTGATCACAAAATGAAACGATCTGTTCTACGGCGGTATCAAATCCAATTGTGTTGTCGGTCAACGGTACGTCCATATCAATTGTCTTGGGAATACAGACCAAGGCAACATCAGAATAAATGTCACGATTTTCCCAGGCCAATGACAGACTGCCGTTGCCACCAACCAAGATCAGCGCATCCAATTTTAATGCCCGTAATGATTGGCGGATTTTTTTATTAAATTCGTCCAATCGACCGGATTCGGCGGCGGTTTCATAATTTAATGCACCGGCGTGGCCGTTGTGCAAATAACTACCGGCCAGGCGGGCGCATTCAATGGGTAATGTATCGGGTGTAAATTCAATAGTTCGTGGGGGCGTGGTGCACAGCCCGTCTGTGCCATCCATAATACCAATAACCGTCCAGCCACGACGCATGGCCCCCGTTACAACACGTTCCGTAACAGTGTTCAGGCCGCTGCAATCGCCACCTGTTGTCATAATGCCAATTCTTTTCATTGTTTCCCCCATAAATTATCGCCATTATATCATAAAACAGGTTGACAAAGAAATAAAATTTGCAATAATTTGTCCATATCTGAAAATAAACATCGAAGTTGGGGAATTGATATGCCAAAGAAAAATAACAAATCCAATCAAATCGGCCAGACCAAGCGTTCAACGGATACGCTGATTGATGATGCCATTGCCCAGCAGAATTCTTGGATGGCCCAGCGGCGGGCCTTTGCGAATAAGTTTCTGCGTCGCTTGAATGTCTTTGCAAAGCCGAACCCGGAAAAGCGTGTTGTTGGTCGGCCGGCGGTCACTGTTGCCGCGGTCCAGGCGCAACCATCTGTGACCGATAAAAATCGGGGAATTTTGCAGTCGTATTGGTTTCCGATTGTGTGTGCAATAATCGTTATCTTTATTGCCATTTGGGTGGCGTTTGTTCGGGTATCTGTTGCCCCCCAAGTGATTGTTCCCACACCCCCAGAACCGGTTTATCGCGATGTGGCCCCGGTGGTGAATGTTCCGACGTTTGACCTGGTTCGTATTGAACGCACAGGAACCATTATTGTGACGGGACGTTGGATGCCGAACAAGACAATTTCTGTGATGATGGATGATAAAATCGTATCCACGCAACAGACCAATTCCCGTGGCGAATTCGTTTATGCCCCAACACGTCCGTTGGCGGCCGGCAATTATACCCTGGCCTTGGTCGGCAGCAATCCCGACATACCATCTGTGGACAAGGTCTTTTTATACGTATCCCCGCATGGGTATGAAAATTCTGTATCTTTGTTAATGACCGCCGATGGCAGTACGCTGATCCAGGCACCTGCCCTGGTTGATGGGGATTTGTCGGTGTCCAAGATCGATTACCTGGACGGGGGACGTATTGTCGTCACAGGTGATGGATTGCCGCGGTTGCGTGTGTCTTTGACATTGAATGATAAATATCTGGGGTTTGCCCGTGTTTCGGATAACAAGCACTTTGGATTGGGGGCAGATGTTGGTGAATTGACGCCCGGCGAAACATATACATTGGATGTGCGCTTGCATGATGGTGATGGGCGGACAATCGCAACTGTATCGCATCGCTTTGAAATGCCGCGCCCAACCGGTCATGATGATACATACTACACGGTGCGTCGTGGGGACTGTCTGTGGATTATCGCGCGAAATTTCCTGCGTCGTGGGGTGTTATTCAGCATTATCGCCCAGCGAAATCATATTGAAAATCCAAATTTAATCTTTCCGGATCAAGTTCTGCAGATTCCGGTTGGTGAAAAATAGATCAAATTTTTACACATTTAATATCCCCCGTAAAACGGGGATTTTTTATTGAAAAATATGAATTTTAGCCTTGTAAAAAATCGCGCAATCCGTTATTATTCTGGTGTAGAACAAAATTTACCTATGCCTAATCCAAACCATCCTTTGGATTAGGCATATCTGGGGGTAAAAAATCCCGGAAATCCGGGAAAGTAAAAATAACAAAATATGCCTAATCCAAAGGGTGGTTTTTATTGGGCAAAGATAAAGGAGTCGCACATGAAACCGTCGGATATTGAAAACGTTATTTTAAGTTTGGCCATGTGTGCGGACAAATTGGACCGGGCCCAGGTAAAACAACTGTATCGTATTCTGATCGCGGTTGGGCAATTTCCGGTGTGTCCTGCATGTCATCAACCCATTACTGATATCGATGAATTTACGTGGGACCACATTTATCCCCGCGCCAAGGGCGGCAGTGATAATCTGTGCAATCTGCAACCGATGCATCGGCGATGTAATCAGAACAAAGGTGACAAGATAGAACATCAATATTTCAATTGTAACTGTGAATTGACGACGGAAATCTTGGTTGAATTTGTGACGCGTCCCGAACGCCGCAAGAAAAAAAAGAAACATCGCAATGTCCAACATCTAAAAGTATGGCAGGTGGTCAACAAAAACCATCGCAATGGTCGATAAAATAACAATCCCGGCAAAATGCCGGGATTGTTATTTTAAGGTTTTAACCAATTTTATCAGATAATCATACAGAGCAATAGCAGCAGTATTTACCGTATCATCCCAATCGGTACCACCAGAATCATCCAGACCATCGGTAATGTATTTTACGGAAATAAAATCGATTTTTTCCATCGCACAGACCCGTGCCAAGGCATAGGCCTCCATCTCGACAACGTCAACCATATCGGCAACAGATTGATTTGTGACAAAGCTGTCGCCACTGCCGCAAACGCCGTTGGGCAAATCGTCTATATATTTTTTATGTTCCAATATGGTTGGAAATACATCACTGGGGGTTGCGCAAACATCATATCCAATCGCGGTGCAATCCATATCACGTTGGATAAATCGATGGCATGCCACCAATGAATGACGCGGGAATTTCTTGCTGCCTGCGCTGCCAATATTTATAACATATTTCGGTGGGGTGCCTTGTTGCTTCAACTCTGTTATTTTACGTGTCAGTTGATACGTGGCATTAACTTTGCCAACACCAGTCAGCAATAAATTCGGGATTTTTTTTAAGTCATCATGTAATTCATCAGGTAATGCCACAACAACAAGAATATCATCAAACATGTGCATTTCCTATGGGTATATATAAATATGGTGCGGGCGAAGGGAATCGAACCCTCGTCTTCAGCTTGGGAAGCTGACGTGCTACCATTATACCACGCCCGCGTAAATCATAAAGACGTGGTGATTTTATATCATAGGACAATAAAAGTCCAGCAGAAAAAGTAAAACTATTTTTTCATTGCAATTTTGCATTTTCGGTCCTAAATTTGTAAAAGCTTTATGCAAATAGGAGAAAAATAAAAATGAGCAATGAAAATTTGAATCCCCTGGTGGGGGCCCAGCAACGTGTAAAGAGTGCTTGTGACAAGTTGGGGCTGCCGGCAGAGGTATACGAAATCTTGAAAAACCCGATGCGCACATTAGAAGTGCAAATTCCGGTTAAAATGGATGATGGAACCATTCGTACATTTACGGGTTATCGTGCCCAACACAATACTGCCATTGGCCCGTCCAAGGGTGGTGTGCGTTTCCATCCGGCCGTGTCCAAGGACGAAGTATCGGCCTTGTCGATTTGGATGACATTCAAATGCGCCGTTACTGGTATTCCGTATGGCGGTGGCAAAGGTGGTATTATTGTTGATCCCAAAGAACTGTCGACCGGCGAATTGGAACGTCTGTGCCGTGGGTATGTTGATGCGATTTATCCGATTTTGGGTGAAAAGAAAGACGTTCCGGCCCCAGACGTTAACACCAATGGCCAGATTATGTCGTGGATGATTGATGAATACATCAAATTGTCGGGCGAAGAATCTTTTGGTACATTCACGGGTAAACCGGTTGAACTGAATGGGTCTTTGGGTCGTACCAAGGCAACAGGTTTGGGGATTTCCATTGTAATTGCCCAGGCGTTGGCGAAAATGGGTAAATCCATGAATGGCGCGAAAATTGCGATCCAGGGTTTTGGTAACGTTGGGTCCTTTACCGCGAAATGTTCGTTTGACATGGGTGCGAAAATTATCGCGATTGCCGAATGGAACACCATCTTGTTTAATGAAAACGGGTTGGATATCAATGCGTTAATGGCATACAAGAATGACAACAAGGGCAGCATCAAGGATTTCCCGGGTGCGACCGAAATTTCGGCGGAACAATTCTGGGGTCTGGATGTTGACGTGTTGGCACCCTGCGCGATGGAAAACACCATCAACAAAGACACGGCACCGTTGATCAAGACCAAATTGGTTGTCGAAGGCGCGAACGGCCCGACCACCATCGAAGGTGAAAAGATCCTGTTGGATGCGGGCGTAACTGTTGTTCCGGATATTCTGGCCAATGCCGGCGGTGTGACGGTGTCCTATTTTGAATGGGTCCAGAACCGTTATGGCTATTACTGGTCCGAAGAAGAAGTGGAACAGAAAGAAGATCAAGCCATGAAGAATGCCTTTGATGCCATCTGGAAAATCAAAGAAGAATACAATGTTTCCATGCGCGAAGCGGCGTATATGCATTCGATCAAACGGGTGGCGGCGGCGATGAAGCTGCGTGGTTGGTATTAATCCGCCCTGCACCGAAAAAAAAATCCCCCGTTTGGGGGATTTTTTTTATGCATGAATATAAAATCAGATTTCGTGGGTTTTCGTATTTTACTATACCCACGGGTAAAAGCGAATAAAAAGTTGACTTTTGATAAAAAATTGTTCATAATACGCACGCAAATCCCAATAGATTGCCATTTTAATTACCCCAGTATGCGGTATGCATATGGAACATCAACCGGCGAGTGTTCGCCTTTGATGGCGGTTTTGGTGTATTCTTGCGTGATTTGTGTACTAAGGATTTATAATAGATGAAAAACACATTCGAACAAGACTTTTTATTACAATCGGACAATGCGTTGCGTCCGGATAATGTGAATGACATCATGAAACAAAGAAAATATATGTTTGGCATCTTGATGCGTGGCATGCATATACATTAAAATTAAAAAAATAACTGAATAAAAACCAAGGAGCAAAAATATGGCAACAGTTATCAGATTGGCGCGTTTCGGTGCGAAAAAGCGTCCATATTATCACATCGTCGTAACGGATTCCCGCAATGCACGTAATTCGGGGAACGTTTTAGAAACTGTTGGTAAATATGACCCGATGCAGCCCAAAGACAGCGACAAGCGCGTTGTTTTGAAAATCGAAGAAGTTAAGGCATGGATGGCCAAGGGGGCAAAACCGTCTGATCGCGTGTACAAATTCTTGGCAAACGCGGGCTTGGTTGAAAAGAAAGCTGTGCCGGTTCAAACGAAAAAGCATCTGCAATCTGAAAAGACCCAGATGAAGATCAAGGACAAGGCAGCAAAGCAAGCCAAGATCGCCGAAGAAAAAGCAGCGGCCGAAGCCGCCGCCAAAGAAGCCGAAGCGGCCGCAGCAGCTGCGCCGGCCGAAGAAGCACCGGCAGAATCTGCCGATGCCCCGGTTGCTGAATAAAGAAAAAATAAAAACGCCCGGGGAAATTTTCTGGGCGTTTTTTGCAATATACTGTGATTGAATATAATCATACTGCAAAATGGTGGTGAAAACGATGACCAGGGAACAAGACGATAGATCTTTGGCTAAGGAATATTCGGCCCCCTATAAAGTTATTGCACAGGGAAAACGGGCCGTTGTGACGACAAGCAATGTTCACATTGCCAACCGCGTTCTGTTCAAAGTATTTAGCCAGCTGGAATTTCCAACGGCCGATATGCGTCATATTTTGCATGATAGTTACAAGGCGAATATTGTAGATTTGATTTTGTTCGCCAAGGAAAATGGTCTATGTCCCTATGCCTATATCAAGGGAATAAAACAAGAATTATTAAAGGATCCCAATGTCCGCGAACGTTAATAGAATTTTAATTGGAAAAATTGTCGCCCCCCAGGGAATTCGCGGCGACGTGCGGGTTCAAACATTTACTGAATCCCCGATGGACTTGCAAAATTTGCCGGTTTATGGATCGAATATTTCCAGTGGGGATTTCCGGTTTATCCGTCGGCTGAATCCGACATCAAATGTCATTGTGGCGCATATTGCGGGCTATGATGATCGCACCCGTGCAGAAGCGTTACGTGGATCAGAATTATACGTCGATCGTGACGCCTTGCCGTCGGCGGGAAATGGTGAATATTACCAGGCCGACCTGATCGGGTTTTCTGTGGTACGCGGTGGGCGCGAAATTGGTCGGGTTGATGGCTTTCAAAACTTTGGTGCCGGTGATATTATGGAATTGGATAATGGTGATATGATATCCTTTATCGGTGCCGATGTTGATTTGGATGCAAAAAAAATAGTGATAGATTAATCAGGTAAATTGATAACACAACAACAGGTCGAAAATGAAAAAACAAACACGCAAGGATTTGATACTGCGCTATAGAAAAAATGCGGTTTCGCATACAAGTCCCATTTGTTTTTGTTTTGGACTGGGTGATTATTCCCGATATGTTCCGTTCAAGGAATGGGTTAATGATAAATGTAGTTGTGTATTTGCATGTCCCCAGTTCAAGACATATCCGGTACATATGTACGGTGTGCGTATTATACCGACAACGGCCCAATGCCCATATGTTCTTGGGCCATGTCGTGGCAACCATTGGTTTGTGCAGGATACAGGGAAATACGTGGCCCATGAACATGCGTGTTGCGGCCGGGATATTCCCCCGGTAATAGAGTATATATTGGGCGCAAAAACAAACACGCGATAAAGAACAACACACAATCCAAGGAAGCGCAAATGCTCTGGAAAACAACAAATGTCATTTTCAAGAATTCTGGTATCATGGAACAACCGAAATGCAAATGCATGCTTAATCATCCCAGTTGGGACGTTTTTTCAAACAACTGCCCTGTTTTAACGCGGGGGTGTTTGGATCATGGCACCATTGTAAAGCAAGATTTTCAGTTGTTTGGTCGACGTGAGTTAAAAATCGAATTGGATGGGGATTATATTGAATATGGTTCTGCAAATGCGGTTTTGACCCAAAATATTTCAGAAATACAAAAAATATCTAATCAATGTCCTTTTAACGCATTGGTATCCCAGGTATGTCCATCCATTGATAAATCATGTTTAGCGGTTAAGCCAAGTGATAATTTGGTGACCAAGTTTGATGTTCTGTATGCCGATAAAGTTGAATGTCCGTGCAAATTAAATGTCGACGCGTTCAGTGTATTCAAACACCAATGTCCGGTGTGCAAAAAGAATGCCTTGGTTGGGGAACCGGAAATATCCCAATACGTGATGTTTGGCAATGAAAGAAGTATAAATGTGAACATTTCCATGGATGACAATGAAAATAATTTCTTGTATTTGGCGAACCAGAACGTTAAAAAAATCAAAGAAATAGCAAAAAATTGCATATACAGCAGATGCCGGGGGCAAAAGAAGTAAAATGCACTTTCATATTCTGACTATTTTTCCAGAAATGTTTCCCGGGACGCTGGGCGGTGGGGTGGTTGGTCGCGCCTTGGATGCAGGCCGTTGGTCGTATGATGTGACGAACATTCGCGATTTTGCCATTAATCGTTATGGCAGTGTTGATGACGAACAATTCGGTGGTGGTGTCGGTATGGTGATGCGGCCGGATGTCTTGGGGGCGGCAATTGATTCTATTGAAAATCCGGGAAAAATCATCTATTTTTCGCCGCGGGGGCCCACATTAAATCAACAAATGGTGCGCGGGTTTGCTGCGGGTGTCGATTCGGTGGACGGTCATGATGGTGGGGTGTACACCCTGCTCTGTGGTCGATACGAAGGTATTGACCAACGCATTATTGATGTGTATAATATTATGGAATTATCCATCGGGGATTATATCCTGTCGGGGGGTGAAATTGCCGCCCAAGTTTTTATTGACAGTTGCGTTCGCGTGATGGATAATGTGCTGGGCGGTGGCAGTGATGCTACAGCCAATGAAAGTTTTGAAATCGGGGGGTTGGAATGGCCGTTATATACCCGCCCGTCAGTATGGCGTGGACATCATGTCCCAGAAGTCCTGCTGTCTGGTCACCACGGCAATATCGAACGGTGGCGGAAACAACAATCGGACGAAATAACATTGGAACGTCGTCCGGATTTAGTAAAGGAAAAGTAAAAATGAATATTATTCAGAAAATCGAAGCAGCCCAGGTTGAAAAATTAAAGGGCGACAAAAAAATCCCGAATTTCAAGGCGGGTGACACATTGAAAGTGTATGTCAAAATCAAAGATGGCGACAAATTCCGTATCCAGATGTTCGAAGGTGTCGTGATCGCCCGTGACGGCGGCAATGGCAACAACGCATCGTTCACGGTTCGTCGTGAATCTTATGGTGTGGGTGTTGAACGTAAGTTCCCGCTGTACAGCCCGGCGATCGATAAAATCGAAAAGGTTCGTATTGGTCGCGTCCGTCGCGCGAAATTGTTCTTCTTGCGCAGTCTGTCGGGTAAAAAGGCCCGTATCGTCGAAGACTTGGCGGCGGCATCGGCAGAAAAGAAAGCCAATCAGCAATAAAAAATCCCGGGCAACCGGGATTTTTTTTATAAATTATCGTCGAAGGCGACATGAATAATGCCGCCATTTATTTTGTAAATTATTTTGTGAATGCTTAAATGATACCAGAAAGCTGGATGATATGTGATCGCTGTTTATTTATATTTGCGGTTAATTAATAACGATAATACGCCCAATATGTGCCGGTGTCGCGCAGCGGTTGGTTATTTAACCGCCCTTTTTGGATTTTTATCTCCGTTTCGATCCCCAATGGTGCCAAAATCCGGCATTGTGTATTTGCGAAAAAAAGCAAAAAAATCACTTGTAAAAAAATGCGCTGCGGCATATAATCCGTGGCGTTGCGGGGAATTTAACTATGCCTAATCCAAAGGGACGTTTAGATTAGGCGTATCA
>CATNBF010000021.1 GCA_950096895.1 uncultured bacterium
GCATTCATCATGGCGGCACGACGCGTGGCCAATTCTTCTTCTTCGCCCACCATGGGGTTCAATGACCGTAATTCTGATACATTATGTTCCAAGAATTCACGTTCGGCGGCGGCACGATCCAACATATCATTTAATTCACGTAACCGTGCATCGGCCGCATGATAGGCATCATATGTACGGGCCACATCTGACAATAATTCCCCATAACCATCAATGGCCGTCATCCCAAATTCATCCAGCGTCGCCCGATGGGTTGTCGCATCCAGCAAGGAATGATTTTCAAATTGCCCATGAATCTCGACCAGCAAGTCGCCAATCTGTTTTAATAACTTAATAGATACCGGTGTATCATTAATCCATGCGCGACTTTTCCCATCGGTCGTCAATGTTCGACGCAGGATCAAAACATCATCCGCCGTATCAATTCCGTTTTCATCCAGTATTCCACGTACCACATCCGGGATATAATCAAATTCTGCGATCACAGATGCCCCATCACATCCATGCCGAACCAGACCCGCATCCGACCGCGCCCCCAGTGCCAACGCCAGGGCATCCATCAAGATACTTTTTCCCGCACCGGTTTCCCCGGTCAAGATATTTAACCCATGACCGAATTCCAGATCCAGCTTTTCAATCAAAACGATATTTGAAATACTTAAACGATTTAACATGCCGAAATTATACCTTGGATCTGGGGTCAATTTCAAGATTTTTTCGCATGGCCCACAACCGGTTCCACAGTCCAGTCATGCGTCCATAAAATATAGCCACACACATCATATCCCGGATAAACATCACGTAATAATGCCGCGTATTCTTTCAACTGGGCATGATACTGGGGGCGTAATAAATCAGGGACCAAATCCGTCTTGTAATCTATAAAAATCACACATCGCCGATCATCAAAAACACGCATGCGATCAATGCGGCGACTGATAAACCGTCCGGAAATTCGCCCGGCAATCGGCACTTCGGTGCGGGATTGCGGATGAAACAGATCGCATAACAAATCATTGTGACGTAAATGCTGGATCAATTCTGGATTCCCCAAATCATCACCATTTTCGTTTATCACCACACGCCGTAATGCCGCATGCATCCGCGTCCCTGCATCGGTGGCATGTTTAGAACGAATTGCCGCATCTATTATTTCATTTAATGTCATTATCAATCCTGATTATTTCATCACTGACCGACGCCATGGGTGTCTGGGCCAATATATTCCACAACTGGTTATGCCATGAAATTTCTGTTGCATTTTTATAGGGCGTAAATCCATAGATATACAGACGGTCCCGCGCACGTGTCATCGCCACATATAACAAGCGATAGTATTCTGCGATTTTATCATCCATAAATGCATCTGATGCCATTGTGGCGCACGCACTGGCCGACTTTTGCGGTGTCCAAATCCATGCCGGTGGAAACGCCGATTCCGCACCAGATGATGGCACCGTTAGAACTTTTTCTGTCTTATCACCAGGTGTGCGAACCGTATCAATCAAAAAGACAACCGGTGATTCCAGACCCTTGCTGCCGTGTACGGTAACAATGCGCACCCCGGCCGATGCATCCATGTCGCGCTTGATCTCGGATCCACCGGTGATAAACCATTTCAAAAAGTGCCGCAATGTTCCAGGCATCGTCCGTTCATACGCCAAACATATCGTCATAAATTCTTCCAAAGGATCAATAACCTGGGTCCCCAACGCTGCAATCATTTTTTCACGCCGATTATCTGTCCCCAATACGCGGGCAAAAAAGGAATAGGGGGCCAACGTCGCCGCCCATTCAATTATTTTTGAAATGTCATCATAAAGATCCGGACGATATAAATTTAATGCATCATAGGCCGATATTTTTTTACTTTCTTTGATTTTGCATAAATCAAAAATTTCGCGTTCTGTCAATCGATAAAACGGACTTTTTAACACACAACATAAACGAAAATCATCCGATGGATTTAATGTAACCCGAACCAGATTCAACATGTCACGCACCGCCGGAAATTCTGGTAAAACGATCCGATCACTGCCGGCAACATCAATATGCCGCGCCTTTAATTCCCGAACCAATGGTCCCGCATAGGGATTACGTCGCTGGACCAGAACCATAATATCCCCGGGCATATATTGACCACTGGAAATCAATTCCGAAATCTTGTCCGCGATCGTTTTTATATATTCATCACGCGACACAGGTACATCACCACCCGCAGCAGCCAATTTATGCAATTCAACAGATCCCGATGCGTCCATACGAAAACACCGGTGCGTATTATTTACAAACCCGGTCCGTGAACGTATATCCGGATGATCAAAAAAGCAATCAACCGTATTTAATATAGGGGCGGCCGATCGAAAACTTTGCGCCAGGGGAACTTCTTGGATTGTGCGGGCATTTTCTGATATTTGTGCCGCAATCTGATCGCGACTGGCCGCAAAGGCATGCGGATCTGCGCCTTGGAACCCGTAAATCGACTGCTTGGTATCACCGACAACAAATAATGACCGCATTGAATCTGCCGTTGATCCATCTGTAAAGAAATCCCCGGCCAGCATCCGCAAAATATCCCATTGTTGGGGGGCGGTATCTTGGGCTTCGTCAACCAATATGTGACTTAAAGAAACATCCAACTGGGACAAGATCCATCCCATGGTATCCGGCGACGAAAAAAGTTGGCGCGTATACAAAATCAAATCATCAAAATCTAAAACATTTCGTTCTATCTTTATCCGACGATACATATCTGCAAACGCCGACGACAAATCAAACAAGGCAACCGTATCATCAAACACCGTTTGATTCAAATAACATTGATTTAGGGCATAAACCCGATCTTGTTCCGTCACCAAATAATCCCGCCGTCTCACATGCGGATTTGGGGTTCCACTGGCCGATAAATATGCGGCCTTGTATTTTTCAAAATCTATCGTTTTATCAATAAATAATTTTGTTAAGTTAACAATATTTGTTAAATATGCTGCCGGCTTTTTTGTTGAATTTATGTCATCTGTGGCCAAATTGATGATTTTTTCCAAATCAGACCGTGATGCATCCGCCGGACGCGGCGTATCAATATATAAAAATTTTCCAATTGTTTCAATAAAGTATTTGCGATAGTTAATAATATTTTCAACTTGGAAAAACTGTTTATAATGACTGGTTAAAATATCCAGCAGCTCGTCCAAACTATGTTCAGATATCCGTCCCACAATATGAGCAAAGGCGTCACGCGTTCTTTGGTCTGAATCAGTTCCTGTGACCAATCGATGAAACGCATCGTTTAGCAAAATACGTTGCGGCGCATCCGATATCAATGACCAAGACGGGGAAATTCCAGCCTCTAACGGGAAACGATGCAAAATCTCTTCACAAAAACCATGTATCGTTTTGATTTTTAACATATCTGGATTATCGATATAGGTATAAAAGATATGTCGTGCCCGCATCAAATCACCGGCATTTGCCGGCGAATTTATGGCAATTCCATCCAACATATCCATCAATTCTGAATCTGATGCCATGGCCCATTGCCGTAACGCCGCCAGAATACGATTTCGCATTTCGCCAGCCCCTGCATTGGTATAGGTTAAACATAAAATCCCAACCGGATGTGCATCAGGGGTACGAAATAAAATACGCAATAACCGCTGGACCAGAACACTGGTTTTGCCTGTACCGGCATTCGCCTGGACCCAGACGTTTTCTGCCGGATTTGCGGCCAAATCTTGCTGTGGTGAAAGACTGCGTTTTTGTGCCATTTATACCCTTGCTTTATGTTTGGAATTTTAGTATAAATTTTTACGTACCGCAAGGGAAGATATACACCAGGGAGAAATCACTATGTTCGCAAATCAGGCATTATTTATCGCCATCGGTTTTTTAGGTTTTTTGTTGTTGGCGACGTTGGTGGGGTTAATGCTGGTCATGCGCCGATCACATCGGGCAATGGAATCATTAATGACCCTGATCATGCGGCCAGAACGGGCCAAGATTCATGATGCGGCCCGCGTTCTGAATACAATTTTGGCCGACGAAATCGCCAAAATCCAATCAAACTTTCAATCTATGACCGATGCAATGGCGGCCCAGATCAATACCGCCAACCAGATGAAGCAAGCCCTGGGGGAACAAAATGATCATTTGGTTGCAACGGCCGATGACGCCACCAAAAAAATTGCCCAAATGACCCAGCGGCTGGATAACACACTGGGGGGATTAAATGGGATTGTATCGTCCCCAACATGGTCAGACGTCGGGGATAGTGTTGAGAGATTTACATCTAATATCAACGATCTAATGGCAAAAGTTGACACAACATCTCAAAATGTTTCAGATCGCACGGAACAAATCCAAGAACGCATTGATACATGGCTTTCATCGTCCAAAGAATTGGGGACACAATTGGAAACTGACTTTAATCGCCATTGTGAACAGATGAAGCAAGCCACCGACGAAACAGACAGCATGCAGAAAAAACTGGTCGAGTTAACACAATCAACGGCTGATGGCTTTAATAATGTCAAAACTGCATCCAGTGATTATGCATCTATGATGACCGCCAATGACAAATCATTAAATGACTATCTTGTGAAATTGGACGCATTTAGCAAGCAATCTAAAAAACAGCTGGCGGCGCAAACAAACACATTAACCAACACCGCCAACGTCATCGGTGCCCAGGTTATGCTGGCGGAATCATCTGTGGAAAAACAAATTCAAAAATTAACCGACGCCGTCGAAGCATTAATGACATCTGCCACCACGACCGAGGCATCAATTCGTGGCATTTCTGGGGAATTGGCCACATTAACCAACCGCTTTAATGGGGAAATTCGGGAATTTACCGGCGGCGTGGTTGGCGAATTAAAAACCGTATCAGGCGTGGCAAATACGACACTGGAAAACACCAAGACTGCCGCCAACGCATTCTCTGATTCTGTACGCGCGATGGCGACCGGCGTGCGGGAAACATTGATGGAAATGAATGCCGCGCATACCCAACTATCGGGGCAATCAGAAAATCTGATCAAGATGTCCGAAACCACCACGGCCCAGCTGCAACCGCTATCGCAATTAATCGAACGGTATTATGCCGCATTACCAGAATTGGCCCAAGGTTCGGCAGAAATGGGTGAAAATCTGGAAAAAATCGTGGCCAGCCTGGGCGACAAGATTGCTGAAATGCGCGACACCGTGACCGATTCCATGACGAACATTTCTGAATCGTCACATAAAATCGAAGATCTGGCCGGCCAATCCCGGCAACAGATGATCGATTTAATGTCGGATTATTCCAAGGCCGTAGACACGATGCAAACATTGAATAAGCAAATGATGGTCGCACGTGCCACCGCGCCAATGGACGCCATCAAAGCGGCACCGGCCCCATCTTATGCCCCCGTCAGCAGTCGCGATTTCTTGACCCAAAGTGCACGGGCGGTTGAAAAACTGCACGAACAATCTATGGATTTAACCCGTGCCGCCGGTGCAGAAATTCCCGATATCGTATGGAAGAAATATCATGCCGGGGATGTAAGTATTTTTTCAAAATGGCTGGCCAAGATGTTGAATGCAGCGGATAAAAAACAAATCCGAGAGCTGTTAAAATCCGACAGCGTTTTCAGATCCCAGGCCGCCCAGTTCACACGATCATTTGCCAAGATTTTGTCTGCGGCGGCCCAAACAGATGCCCCAGACGAAACCAGGGCCAGTTTATTAAAAACCGACCTGGGCCAGATTTATACGGCACTGCGTGGAAACAACGTGTAATAATCAATCCCGCGTCTGCGGGATTTTTTTAATTGTATGGTATGTCGGGTCGCACGACATAAGCCAATGGTGCGAATTATATGGACGGGAATGAAACCTGCAAAATCATCTGGCGGATAGATAGAAATGCCACACCACAAGGCGGCCCGGGCCGGGGATAGCATAGTTCCAGATGGGTTATTTTGCCATTGAACATACAAACTAACCGATATGTTGAATTAAATGGTCAATCCTGTGCCGCTATGCGTTATGTCTGGATTTAATCCCTGGGGGCGGTACGGTATGTTGCCTGCAAAAATGACTGTTTTTTTGTGCAAACGTGTGTCCAGGCGGCGCGGGCAAGGGCGGAAAGCTGCGATTTCATAAAAAAAACGTATCTTGCCCCGATTATCCGGGACGTGAATGCCGGACACATCCGACATATATTCAGAATAGAAAGATTGCACGTTTATACCATGATCATCGTTTATCATTGTGATTATTTTGCCATGGGGTGGGCATTATTACTGGGCATTGTGTGTCACCGGGGCGGCGGGGTAATTTGATCGTCCACCGGATGGACACATACACTGACCACGCGCCATCACGCCATAAAAACATCAAATGAATACAGACAATCCGCGCCAATCCCCGCACAAAACACGTCCCATTCACGCCCCGGCAAAGGCGCGTCCAAAAAAATCGCATTTTGAGCAAAAAATTCACTTGTGAAAAAAGTCTGAATCCCGTATAATCTGTGGCGTAGAACAAAAAAGACCTATGCCTAATCTAAACCACCCTTTGGATTAGGCATAGTGGGGCATTAAAAAAGCCCGGATTTCCGGGCGCGCGATTATAGTAAAATATGCCTAATCCAAAGGGTGGTTTTTAATAAGCGTGGGGGGATTTTATGCGTAAAATTTTATTAATTGTTTTGGCCGTATTCTGCGGATTTCGTGCGCATTGCGCCGAAATGGTGAATGTAGAATACATTCATAATGCGATCAAACAAAAGTGGGACATTACGGTTCCATATAATTCCGCGCTGGAAAATCCCCGCGTCGCCGCCAATATGAAATATTTACTAACGGCGGTGGATGTTGCAAATGAAATGCTAAACGGCGGGGCGACGACAGATTATGGCAATGGGGAATTTGCAACACTCGCGGCGGCCGATACGGTTGCAACAAATACGGCGGTGGATACACTGGTAAAGTTTGAGCCAAAGTTCACCGTTCAAACGATTCCTGTGGCCACAAATTTTGGATTTCGTTTATCCGCAGCGGGCAAGTTTATCGTTGATTGGGGTGATGGCACACGGGAAACGATTGTGCGTCCAGATACGCAACCTGTGACTTATACCCACACGTATGCCACCAAGGGGGAATACACAATCGGTATGAGTGGCAATGCCACGGCATATGCCACCGAACTGGACGAAGAATTGTGGGATTTACCTGCGGCAATCAGTTTTGATACCGCCGGTACATCATCCCGGATCCGAAATATCTGGGGCAGTCTGGGGGCCATATTCCCGACCATTGGTGATGGCCGCGCGCCGGGCACCCAGCCCCGGTTTAACGGAACCTTTTCAGGCGCAAGCTTTATGTTATCAATCCCAGAAAACTTATTTGATGGCGTACATGGTGCACCCATAGAACAAATGTTTGCCAACACATTTTATAATTGTAAACAAATCATCAGTTCGATTCCTGAAAATCTATTTGCCGGTCTGGCGGGGGATGTAACCCAAAACCTGTTTTCTGGTACATTCGAAGGTTGTGCAAAGTTAAGCGGGGAAATACCTGAAAACCTGTTTGCCGGCATCCGGGGCGCACCGGCCACCGACATGTTTCTGGCAACATTTTATAACTGCACCAGTCTGAGCGGCCCAATCCCAGCCCGTCTGTTTTCAGGTATCAGCGGTGCGCCCGCCGCACAAATGTTTGTCAAAACTTTTTCTGGGTGTTCCGGACTGACGGGATCAATCCCTGAAAATCTATTCGCCGGCATCACCGGCGCGCCCGCGGTCAACATGTTCGAAGGAACGTTTAACGAATGTACGAATCTGGATGGTGAAATCCCAGGACAACTGTTTTCTGGGATCGCCGGCACACCAACAGATGACATATTCAAAGAAACATTTTCTGGATGCATCGGATTAACATCAATAGGATCAGGTCTGTTTGATGGTTTATCGGGCCCTGGGGCGGCAAATATGTTTTGGAAAACATTTGCGGGTGCAATTTCACTGACCGGGCCATCTGCCCAGATGTCTGATGGCCGCTATCTTTACGAGATATGGCCCGACAATGCGTCAATGGCATACTATGAATGCACAGGGTTAAGTGATTATGAATCTATGAACACGAATTGGAAATAAAATACCGCCCCATGGGGCGGTATTTTTATGCGCAAATTATTTCTGACCACAAATCGTACGCAGATCATATACCCCATCGGCAAATTCGATTTCTGTGGGGCGGGGGGCACCGGTGGCACGTGAAATAATTTGATGGTCGGCATCACGCACAATGGCATAGCCACGGGCCAGGACACTCTTGTAACTTAATGAATTTAACATCTGATCCAGATGATTTAACGCATTGCGGCGCATGGTCATACGATTTTCCAAAATATTGACAAAGGTCATCATCGGGGCCATCTGGGCCCGAATGGCATTCAAACGCGATGTCATAATCACAGACATCGTCCGCCCGATATCGTCCAGACGCTGGGCCTGTTCCATAACAAATTGATGGGGATTTTTAATATTGATCGCCGCAATACGTCCTTGGGCATTGACCAGGCGTGTGGCAAAATGTCCCGACAAACGATGCCACAGGTTATCCAAATCCTGGATCAGTGATAGTTTTGTTGGCACCACAGTTTCCGCCGCACCCGTTGGTGTTGGGGCGCGAAAATCTGCGGCAAAGTCAATCAACATCCAATCTGGTTCATGCCCGACACCCGATATTAATGGAATTTCAGATGCCGCCGCGGCGCGCACAACAATTTCTTCGGAAAAAGGCAGCAAGTCTTCCAACGCGCCCCCCCCACGGGCAACGATAATAACATCGACGTTTTTCATCCGATTAAAATATTGGATGCCGGCGGCAACCTCTGCGGCGGCGGTGGGCCCTTGGACCGTTGCCGGATACAGAATAACATGCACCGGAAAGCGTTCACGCAACCGATTTTGAATATCTTGGAATGCGGCCCCGGTCGGACTGGTCACCACACCAACGCGACGTGGCAATCGGGGCAGGGGCTTTTTCCGTGCGGCATCAAACAACCCTTCGGCCGCCAATTTTTGTTTGCGTTCTTCCAGCATTTTTAGCAAGGCCCCAACCCCCGCCATTTCAATTTCACTGGCCACGATTTGATAATTACTGCGTGCAGGATATGTGGTTAATCGGCCTGTAACAATCACCTCTAGTCCGTCTTCGAGACGAAAAGGGATCGGCGTTCCACGCCAAATAATCAAAGAAATCGCAGCACCCGCATCTTTGATAGTCATATAAATATGACCCGATGATGCCCGCGTAATCTGTGACAATTCGCCCCGCACCCGAATACGCGGAAAGGCAGATTCGACAACGCCTTTTAACAAATTTGCGGCGTCTGTCACACTAAAAATCATATCTGGTTTAACAAATGGTTCTGGTTTTTGCATCATTTTACATACGTTCCATTTTTGATTGCAATACCTGAATAAATTTATCTATGTTCGGTGTTCGCAAACGGGATATATCCACCGGTCGCCCCAAATCATATGGAATAGTTATCGGATAAAAATGTTCGCCGGTGGTTCCAAATGCCAAACCAGTTTTGCGGTCACGTAAAAATACCACCGGGCCAAATTCCCATTCAGATGGCCGTATCGCCATCATTTCCCAAATTTTATCCCCACCATATAAACGATACACCGCCATACTGGCCAGAGCACAAAATCCTTTGGACCATTTATTATCGCTAAGTTTGGTTCCAACGAATATATCATGAAATTCAGGATCTTTGTATATGGAACGCAATGCCCATGTGATTTTCGGTAACGTATATGGCACAGAAACATTCATTATATTTGCATGATGAATACGTGTCGCCAATTCGACTATTTTTTTGGTTGCGTCTTCGTAATGTTGTGCATAGTTTTTCATATTGAAGTCATTATATCAAACATGTGCTTTGGATTCCATCTCATTTTTTCTGCACCGAAATACATTCAAATACATATCCAATAATTTTTTACGGCGGCGGTCGATTTCAACACGTTGCCCCAAATGATAGGGGACCGTCAAATTACGTATTGAATATTGATCGACGGTTATGTCTATGATCTGCCCCGATATACGATGACGCGTATAAAAATGCGGACCGTGTGACCAATCTGTACCGCGTATTTGCATCAGATCCCACGCATCCCCCATATGATAAATCCATAGCAGACTTGCAATCTCACAGAATCCGCGTGACGGATAAAAGTTCATTTGATGAAAAGACGGCACCATTGCCATTCGCACGGTGGGCAATGTCATACTCTGGCGCATATGTTGAACCATGTTCACCACATCATCACCCAATGCAGCAATATCGTCCACCAAATGATCGGTTGCGTCTTGAAAAGCTTTTTTAACATCTATCATGTGGATAATTATATCATAAAACCAGATGATTAAAACATCTTATTTGCGACCCCGGCCACAAATATAGCGTCTATTTATTTTTGATCCGGGACACCCACATATCGGCCATATGCGTATACAAGACATTTTCATATTTCTTGATCGCATGATCAAATTCATTCCATTCATTGATCATATACGGCCCCATATGATATCGAATGCATAATTTTTCTTCGCCCGTCAATGGCATCAATCGGGATAGATAGCGGACTGATTTTTCGCCATGTTCGTCCGAATTTTTTATCTTGGTAATTTGTAATGTTCCCCCAATCATTGTGGTTTCATATTCATCAATCTTGCACAGATCATGAAACATACCAACGATATAGGGGCTGTCGGGGTATTGCCAGTTCAGATTCAAGTCATGCGTATATTCCACCAACTTTTCTGTTACCGCCAAACTATGCGCAAATAACCCACCGCGATGGTTGCCATGATGCCGCCCAGAGGCGACCTGGGTGAAAAATCCATTGGTTATCAGCCATTGAATCAACCGCGGGTCTGACAACCGGGTACTGGGGACGCGTGACATCAGTTCGGAAAACATTTCCAGATTGGTTTTCATTAATTACACCTCTGTCAATGGCCAACGGGAACGCGGCGCAACCGGTTCAGAAACAACACGCCCACGGGCGTAATTTTCCAGTCCTGCCCATGCGATCATTGCACCGTTATCTGTACACAGATTCATTGGCGGTGCCGCAAAAGTCATCTGGTGCGCCGCGGCCAATTGTTCCATCGCATGACGAATGGCACTGTTTTTCGCGACGCCACCCGCCACAACCAATGTTTTGGGAGCCACCATAACAACACGCTCATCTTGCATGGCATGCCCCAGTCGATTAATAATGCAATCAACCACAGATGCCTGGAACGATGCACAAAAATCATTTATAAATCCATCGTCATGCGGCCCTGGATTCTTGTCCAAGAAAACCCGCGCGGCGGTTTTAATACCACTGAATGAAAAATCACATCCCGGTTTATCGCATAATGGACGTGGAAACTTAAACGCGTTCGGATTGCCGCATTTTGCACGGGCATCCACCACCGGCCCACCGGGATATCCCAATCCCAACATCTTGGATACTTTATCAAAAGCTTCGCCCGCACTGTCATCCAATGTCTGGCCGATCAGTTCGTATTTCCCCACATCGCGCACCAGCAAAATCTGGCAATGCCCCCCCGACGCCAGCATTAATAAGTACGGAAATTCCACCGCAACATTTTGGGTGGCATCACTGGCCGATGCAGAAATTAAACGCGGTACCAATGCATGCCCTTCGAGATGGTTAACCGCAACCAACGGTTTGCCTGTTGATTGGGCAATACCTGTGGCCGCCATCCATCCCACTAAAACACCCCCGATTAAGCCCGGCCCAGCCGTGGCGGCAATTACGTCGATATCGGCCATGGTTAACCCCGAACGAGTTAAGGTTTCTGAAACAACGGCATCAATGGCCAAAATATGCGCACGCGCGGCCAGTTCTGGGACAACACCACCGTATTTCTGATGCTCGGGGATTTGGGAATAAATAATATGCGCCAAGATATTATGATTTGAATCAACAATTGCCGCCGATGTTTCATCGCACGATGATTCAATCCCCAGACACACTGTCGCACGCGCGTCTGATTCTGGGGCGACGGCGGTATGCGTCCCCATATCTAAATGTATTATTTTATCGTCGGTCATTTTATCCTCAAAAACATTACCCCCAAATTATGGCGCGATTTTTTCCGCATCGCAACATAATCATCAAAATTTATATCCATTACACGTCCATGCTGGGATGAAGCATGACGCAAGATCCCGTTTTTCCCCAAGAATCCCATATGAACCACCCCCAGATCAGTTCCAATCTTGTCCACCATGCCCGTACCATCGGTGATAAACAGAACAACCATTGGCCGCCGGGGATTCATCATTGCCGGTATCCGATCATAGGGAACATATTGCAAATCAACCGTCACCGGCGCATCATCCGTATGAATTCCATGAACACGCCGCATCCAATTTGCCCGATCAATCGTCACACGACGCACCGTGGTGGGGGCGATCTGCGTACTGATGTTTTCAATGCGATCGGCATTATTTTTTAACCAATCTGTTTCGATAAAGTGGTTTCGATTGACGAAATCAATCCGGCCCCCGTCATATCGAATCTGGCATAAGTCATCCACATCGCCATGCGCCAAAACCGTTTCAACAAATGTTGTGCAATCAAAGGCATCAAATCGAATTAATGGATCTGGATCGTATCCAAATCCTTCGCCCAAAGGATCAGATTCATATCGCGCCCCCAGATATTGATGACCCCACGGCACATCACCGCAACCGGTCATCACACATAATAATATCAAGAGCAGGGCACCACATCGCATCTGGATTATAAATTTTCCCGCAATAAAATTCCCGTATGGCACAGTGACGCCGCATCCCGCACCGCCATTTCACCACTTTCTGGTAATGTGGCGATTTTATCCATGCATGCCACCATTAAATCCGTATGATCTTCGTTACCCACCAAAATTTTAACCGCCGCCACCCGCCGATCATCAGATGCCGCAACCCAATTGCGCATATTGCCATTTTCCAGATCGGACGCGCGCTGCATAAAAAAGAACACACATCCACACAGCACGAGTGCCATAATACCAATAAATATTTTCAAATACTTTTTTATAAATTTCATGATTCTCTATCTCTCTCTTTTTTGTAAAAAATTAACCAGCCCAGACACGCCCATAAAATCTTTCATAACAAGCGTCATGATTTCCCCTGGTTATTCGCATGCAACCAACCACACATCATAATCGGGGTTCTGTAACGGATTTTGGCCGGGCTCATTTCTATCCATCCATCCACCAAAAATCTGGCCTGCGGACGGCGTTTCAATTTCAATGAACATAAAATGATCTTCGGCATCAAATGGATCAGTCTGCTTGCAGGCACGAACCGTCATCCCCAGCTTTTCAAAATGACGGGTTTGACCAACCGGGATCGACATGGTATGAACCTTGCCGGCGGCCTTGTTCATAATGCGCACAACCGCATTTTCCCGATTAATATACGCATGTCCCGGCATTGTAAATGCCGCCCACACGATTACGCCCAATAATAATGCAATCTTGTTTCTCATACCCGGTATTTTACCGTCCGGGGTCTAAGATGTCAAACTGTTATATCCCTAAAATTATTCTGGCTTTTTGATATGGCATTCTGTCTGAGATTCATATCCGTAATACCCGCGGCTGTCTTCAAATAATGCCGTGCCATTGCCCATAATGTAACAATCCGTCTCGGACTTGGATCCAGGACGGGCAATGCCACGAAACCCATTATATTCAGGACAAAGCTGGCATTTTAATTCCGCATCCAACCACCCCGAACACAACTTACATTCCAGAGTGTCGGTTAGGTAATACCCCTTACTATCATCACAAAAGTCACAAGAATACATATCTTTCATATAATATTTTTCAGAATCACAGGAACGACATGTGGTTATATCATAAAGATATTCCCCCGACCGACAGGTACCGCATACTGGTGCCGCATCCAGTGACCCCATGGATGTATAATTCCCCAATGGACACAACACCATTTTCGCCGCAATTCTATTTATCGCCGCGGCATAGGTCGCATTGGCATTTTTCAATGCATCCGCCTTGGCCTTGTCGATATCTGTTGCGTTTTTATCATAGTTACTTTGATTCGTCACCCAGTCCAGAAGTCCCCACGTCCATTCCGCCAGCAGGCTGGTGCGCGATGCAACCGTACTCGTACCTACATACAGGTCCAAGAACTCATTCAAAATGATAAATTCACGCTCACATTCTTTTCTGCCCGGCACAGCTTGGTCTTTCCATTCTTCTAAAAGCCTGGGCACAATAACAGTACCTACATATCCTGGCTGTAGATGCCAATCAGATTGTTTAAGCAGATTATCACGGACATAATTTGCCGCCCCAACAAACGCCTGTCTTGCGGTGGCAAACGATTGGACACCACTGGATGCACATGGGGCACTATGTGTCCAATTATCGTCTGCCACGACCGGTGTCGTCATCATAATGATACCTGCCAACAATAAAAACCCGACGTTTAGATTAGGCGTATCATGGGGGATAAAAAAGTGCAGAAATCTGGGATTTTTAATATTCAAAAACTATGCCAGAAAAACGTCCCTTTGGATTAGGCATAGTTAAATTCCCCGCAACGCCACGGATTATATGCCGCAGCGCATTTTTTTACAAGTGATTTTTTTGCTTTTTTTCGCAAATACACAATGCCGGATTTTGGCAC
>CATNBF010000022.1 GCA_950096895.1 uncultured bacterium
ACGCCCGATGGGCGTGATGATGAACACAGAAAATAACAAAATCTTTGATCACGCATTGATTTTACGTCAAAAAATATATTTTTCAAGTCTTTTGTTGTGCCACATCTGATGGACAAGCTGTTAAAAATATCGATGCAATTCACCCCCATGCTGGGCCAACCATCGACGTGATCGTTCTACACCAAAACCATAAAGCTCGCGTACAAAGGCCCAGAATTCAGGCGAATGATCCATGTGGCGGCGATGCGCCAATTCATGCATCACGACATAGCGCATAACATCGTGGGGCGCAAACGCCAATCGCCATGAAAACGATATCGTCCCAGATGAAGAACAACTGCCCCAGCGGGACGTGGTATCACGCACCGCAATTCGTCTGGGCCACAAATCACGGGGCGCAGTATGCACCATATCGCGCACCGTGGTTAAAAACTCGGCCCGAATAAAATCCCCCAGACGACGTGTAAACATATCTGGGCCACCGCCAATAATTAATCGGGTTCCATCATCTGAATAGCCATTGCCACGCCGCATGGGATCATGCATCAATGTAACGGTGCGCCCCAAGAATTCCAATTGCATTCCCGGCATTAATATCACCTTGGCCGGGGCGCGAATAAAAATCTGTTCAACCCATTTGCGCTTGCGTTCTAAAAAGCGCAATGCCATCGCCGTCGGGGTCAACCATGGCTTTGATATACAAATTTCCCGATGCGGGACGGTGCGTGGACGCAATGTAATATTGCGCACCCCGCGTCGCGTCGTAATAACGACCGGGATTTCTTCACCGGATGATGAAATAAATATATAATCAGACATTATTGTTTTTACTTAAAATTTTTCGATATTTCACGAACAATGGTATCAACATCAAACCCAAAATGTCGATAAACATCGTCCCCGGGCCCCGACATCCCGAACGAATCCATACCAATAACCGCATCGGCAAATTCAAACCACGGGGTTGGGGTCGCCGCCTCTATCGCGATGATGCGCCCACGTAACACAGATGCCCGATACGCCGCGGATTGCGCCCGAAAGATTTCCAGGCATGGCATACTAACCACGGCAACGCCACGCATTTTTTCTGCCACAGATACGGCCAAGGGCACTTCGCCCCCGGTGGCGATTAACGTCATACGAATACGCCCCCGCCCAGGATAGATCACATACCCACCCCGCAAAATATCATCTGGGGACGGGGTTTTGATTTGCCGAATGGCCTGGCGGGATAAAATCAAACATGTTGGATGTGATGTTGCGTCAACGCCACTGCGCCATGCAGCAGCGACTTCGTCCATATTACACGGCCGCCAAACATTCAAATTTGGAATCAAGCGTAATGATGGCAGCTGCTCTATCGGTTGATGCGTGGGCCCATCTGGGCCAACCGCAATACTATCATGCGTCAAGACATAAATCACCGGCAATCCAGATAACGCCGCCAAACGAATACTGGGGCGCATATAATCACTGAACACCAAAAAAGTAGAGCCATATGGGCGCGCCCCGGCAATGGCCAGCCCATTCATAATCGCCCCCATTGCGTGTTCACGAACCCCATAATTAATAAAGTTACCGTTAAAATTATCGGGGGTAATATCAATATGCGCCGGCGTTTTGACATTGGTACTGGCGGATAGATCCGCACTGCCCCCGATTAAACACTTGTCCGTGGCAACCAATTGCGCCAAGAAAATACCGGATAATTCACGCGTAGAAATCTCATCGCGGGGCGTTTGGGGTGTTGGAACAATGGGCCGTGCCGGTGCATCTGGGATTGTTCTACCGGGGGCTGGGGCCCGCTTTGCCACCGTGGCCCATAACTTTTCCCCCATATGCGATGCATATAAATTAATCAGATCGGCCATTTCCGTATCACTTAATGCCAATCCGTGTGCCCGTGATGTTCCCGCAATAGATGCCCCAGCACCAATGGTTGTCGTGCATCGAATAAATACAGGCCCATCAATTTTATGCGCGTGCGCAATTGCCGCATCCAGCCCACGCGGATTATCCCCCCGCGTCGTTAACACGGTCCATCCTGCCGCCGCCATCCGACGGGGAATATTCATGTCGGTCTGGGCCACGCCATCAATACTGATCCCGTTATCATCCCAGAACAAGATCAGATTATTTAATTTGTAACGCCCGGCAAAACCAATTGATTCTTGGGCCACACCTTCCATTAAATCGCCATCAGAACACAGGCAATAAACGCGCCCGCCGTCACCGCAAATCTTGGCCGCCATGGCCATACCGACGGCATTTCCCACACCCTGACCCAGGGGACCTGTGGTTGCATCAACCCCATCAATACCATATTCCGGATGCCCTGGCAAACCGCCAATCTGGCGGAATGTTTTCAAATCACCGATGTCATATCCGGCCAGCTTTAACACGGCGTATAACATCGCACTGCCATGACCGGCAGACAAAACGAATCGGTCACGTCCCCGACGCATCCAATTGGCATAAATCACCGTGATAATATCCGACGCCCCCAAAACAATCCCCGCATGCCCATTTTTTGCCGCACGCAACGCCCCCAGTGCGTACGCACGCACTGCATCGGCCATTTTCTTTAATTGGTTGGAATCGTATTTCATTTTATGGTATTATAACACAAAAATAGGTTGATTAAAAATGTTAAAAATTTGGACAGACGGCAGTTGTTTGGGTAACCCCGGCCCCGGTGGATGGGCATTCTTGGCCACAGATGGGAAAAACATCGCCACTCGTAACGGGGGTGAAGCCAATACAACAAATAACCGCATGGAATTAATGGCGGTTATACGGGCACTGACGGCGGCACGCCATCATGCAGCAGTTGAAATTCATACCGACAGCCAGTATGTAAAAAATGGCATGACATCATGGATGAAAAATTGGAAAAAGAACAATTGGCGCACGGCTGATAAAAAACCGGTCAAGAATCAAGATCTGTGGATGGCGTTGGATGCGGCGGCTGAAAATACAGAAATCCATTGGGTCTGGGTCAAGGGCCATGCCGGCGAAGAATATAACGAGATGGTGGACGATCTGGCACGACGCGCCGCCGAAGAGCATAAGTAACATCTATCAAAAAAAATCCCGGTTTAACCGGGATTTTTTTACGCGGGTGCGCCCTGCTTTTTGAATTGCATATCATACAAAGATTTATACGCCCCATTTTCAATTGTAATCAATTCATCATGCGTTCCACATTCCACAATTTCCCCATGATTAATCACAACAATTTTTGACGCATTGCGAATGGTTGACAATCGGTGCGCAATCACAAACACAGTTTTGTCGTGCATCAAATTCTCGATCGCTTTTTGAACAACGGCTTCGGCCTTGTTATCCAGGGCAGATGTCGCTTCGTCTAAAATCAAAATTGGGGCATTTTTCAAGAACGCACGCGCAATGGCCACCCGCTGCTTTTGACCGCCGGACAACAAAATTCCCCGTTCCCCGATTTGGGTATCCAGACCATCTTTTAACGTACCAATGAAATCATCCAAATACGCCATTTTAACCGCATTGGCCAGTTCTTGTTCTGTGGCATTTTCATTACCCAACATAATGTTTTCACGTATAGTGCCCGAGAACAAGAAATTATCCTGGAAAACGACGCCGATATGATGACGTAATGATTTTAATGTAAAATCACGAATATCCGTATCATCAAACAAAATCGCCCCACGCGTTACATCATAAAAACGCGGCAACCGCCCCACCAACGTGGATTTTCCCCCCCCAGAATTTCCAACCAAGGCAATTGTTTCCCCACGCCGCGCGGTTAAATTAATGTCTTTTAACACCGGCACATTCGGCACATATTCAAACCATAGATCTTTGAATGTGATCGTTGACATTTTACCATCAAAATCACGCGCCCCCGGCCGATCGATAATCCCCGGTGTTGTATTTAAGATATCAAATACCCGTTCGATCGCCATAAAGGCCATGACCACAGAATTAAAGTTGTTTCCCAAACTCTTCATCGGGGTATAAAGCATGATCAGCGCGGTTAAAAACGACACAAACGCCCCCGCAGTGATGGTCCCACTGATAATCAGATACGACCCAAACCAAATGGCCAACCCAATTCCGAACGACAAGATAACATGCATCACCGGCGTGATCCAGCGCGTCCGCTGCAACATTTTAATCCGTAGTTTGAATACGTTATCCAGTACACAGTTGAACTTTTCCTTTTGGCATTCTTCTAAATTATATGAAATGATGGTCTTGTTTCCAGCAAAAGATTCGTTATATGTCGTTAACAACGCAGAATCCGCCTGGATCGATTTTCCCATAATGGCGTTCAGTTTCCGCCGCACCGACGTCATCGGCAATAATGCCACCACCAACACGGTCACACAGACCAACGCCAGCTGCCATGATGTATAGAACAACACACCAATCAATGATATTGCCGTAAACAGTTTCTGGACAAATGTTTTTAGATTATTTAACAACCCCGCACACGCCATATCCGCGTTATTGTTAAACATGAAAATAACATCCCCAGAATTGCGCTTGTTAAAGAAATCCGTTTCAAACGCCAGCATTTTTTGATACAAATCAAACTTTAATAAATTTGTGATTTTGGCCCCCACCCACGTGTTCAAGTATGCCGTGGCATAGGTTAATCCCCCCTGGATCGTCGTAAACAAAATAATGGCCAGCGGAATGTACCACGCGGTCTGGATAGACTTTTCCACCATAACCAAATCCATATATGGTTTTAGCGACAATGCAATCACGGCATCCAACGATCCCACCGGAATGGCCAACAAGACCGACATCAATGCCCGGAACCAGTACGGTTTAACATACGGCCACATACGCCGGTAATTATAAATAAATTGATTTCGGGTAATTTTGCCCGTAACGTTTTTAAGCTTCATGATCTGTCTTTTTTTAACCTGAACGTCATAATAAACATATGGCGCATAATAGGCAAGTGGAAAGTGAAAAGTCCCCTATTCTGAATTTGTCTTGTGTTCGTAAATATATGTGATATAAATCCTATGCAATACACAAAAGCCCAAGGGGAACAGAGAAAATGAAACCAATAATAATCTTGATGTTGGGGATGACAACACTGGTATGTGGATGCAACAGTGTGTATATCAAACCGCATACCGTACAACCCCAAACACTGGTTCATGTCCATTCTGGTGGCTATAGCATGCGGCGCAGTATCAAACAGCGGCTGGAAGAACGCGGCTATACCGTAACGGTCGGCAAGAACCGTAAACTATCCGGGGGCGACGAAGTTGATATCGAAAGATACGAATTATCACCCGACGTTAAATATGTTATCAAAGTTTCCGAACGCCAAGAAACATTCAGTCCTTTTTGGTGCCTGTTTAACGGTATATGGTGGTGGAATTTTAATGTATCCATCGCAAACCAAAGCACCGGCGAAGAATTAATGACATGGCGGGGGCGCGGTTGCGCGAACAGCTCGCTGCGTAAACTGGATCGAATTTTAGATCAATTGGAACAGTAATATAAAATAAAAAAAGTCGCCGTTACGCGACTTTTTTTTATTTACCGGCCGTATCGCCGGGGTGATAACAATCTATGGGTTGATTATTGGCATCAACCGCCCCACATCCGTATTCACCACGATAATCAGTAAACCGTGCACTGCGTTCCACATAACAGTCCTTGACCGATTTGGGATTCTCGCGCATTTTGACCGTTACCCCATTGGGGGCCGGCGGACAATGTTTACAGACCCCATCTTCGACAAAGCCATCGGGACATACATTACATGTCCATTGGTCCGTACGTATCCCTTCGCACGGCATGCACACAGGCAAAGTATCAGCCGCCGGATTATGGTTAAAGTGGTCGACATTAAAATATGCCCCATTCCCACACCCACACATCGCGGATATGGACAATTCTGTATCAGGAGCAGTATATCCGTTCGACCAATACCATAAGAAATTCAAAAATACACTTCGCGACAAAACCGCCATGATATATATAAGTTCTTCCTTACTTATTATCTTTTGACTTTCATAAGGGACCAACAACTGAGTAATCGTCGCCATAATGAAAGTATTACGCACGCTGATGTCCTTCTCCAACTGCTCTCTGTGCTCTGGGGTTGTTTCACTGATCATGATCCGTAAATGGGGAACTGCTTGTTGAAAAAATACATCGCACATATGTTCATTGGGCACACCTGTGACAGAACCAAAGTGATAAGGCATTGCATCCCCCATGGCATTATTCGAAAATACCAACATCAGCCCCACCAATAAAAAACCGACGTTTTTTTGGCATAGTTTTTTGAAAAATAAAATCCCGGATTTCTGCACTTTTTTATCCCCCCGATATCATCCAAAAAAACGTCCCTTTGGATTAGGCATAGGTAAAATTCCCGCTACCCCAAGAATTCTAGCCGTTTGCGCCATTTTTCGCAAGTGCTTTTTTCCGCGATGGCCATCACCACATATGCCCGAATTTGGGGCCTTTGGCACGCGCCTGGCGCATTTATTCAAAAAAAAAGCCCCGCATTTGCGGGACATTGTTTTTTAGAACGGAATATCGTCACCAATTTCTGCAACAGATATTTCTTCACGCGGGGCGGCGGCCGGTGCACCGGTACCATAATCACCCCCGGCCATGCCATCCAAGGCCTTGGCCCCACTTAAAATAACCATCTGGCCCGAAAACTGGTTCAACACAACTTCTGTCGTGTAAACATCGACGCCTTGCTGATTTTGCCATTTACGGGTACGCAAAGATCCTTCGAGATACAGCTTCGTTCCTTTTTGCAACATGCGTTCGGCAACGTCGACTAAATTCGGGTTAAACAGAACGACACGATGCCATTCGGTTTGTTCTTTTTGTTCGCCACTTTGACGATCACGCCAGCGTTCCGATGTTGCCAACGAAAAGCTGACCACTTTTTGTCCACTTTGCATGGTGCGAACCTGGGGTTCTTGACCGATATTTCCGACCAATATAACTTTATTAATGCTGCCTGCCATAGATGCTTCCTTTGTTAATCTAATTTAGATTTGAGCAATAATCCCTAAAAAAAGCAAGGGAAAAAAGATATTGTGTTTCCAACACCCATCTTTTATACTGGGCTCCATGTCAAAATGACACATCAATCGGGGGATAATGACATGATGATCAAGATATTGATTTTCAACATTTTTTCTGATGCTATCACCATGGGCACTTGGGGCCAATTTAAGCTATCGTGATGATTATGATTGTTCGATTACAATGAAATGTATCAATAATGTTTGTCAAAACGTCGGATTGTCTCTGGGCAAGCCATGTGTTCCCGGCACAACAGATATTAACACCAACTGTATGCCCGGCTTACGATGCTTTACAAATTCTGGTGTATCTGTTTGCGTGGTTGATTGTACGGCCCCCGATACGTTGTTGGGGCGAAATCCATGGCGTGACGTGGCGGCAGATTCCCGATACCAGTCTCTGCACTGTGCCCCATGCGACAGCAGCAATTGCACCTTGGCAACGCATTATCGATGCAATACTGGCAATTATGGTAATCCATCAACCACAATGAGCGGATGCACCACCTGCCCCAAGTTGGGATCCATCACAGCAACCAGTGCCCCGGGGACAAAAAACATCACTGACTGCTATATCCCCAGTGGTACAACCGTTCAAGAAACCCCGGGCACATATACGCTGACGGCTAACTGTGGGTATTAAGTCGTTAAATACTTGACTTCTTGACCAAAATAACGTATAATATAATCTATCAAATGGCCGCAGTTCTGCGGATTATTTCCAAAAAGGATTATTAATGCATATTAATGAATTAAAGGCAAAGTCGCCGCAGCAGCTGCTGAAAATGGCAGAAGATATGGGCATTGAAAACCCATCCCAATTAAATGTGCAACAATTGCGCTTTGCGGTAATGCGTGTTCATGCCGCTGATAACAAGGTCACCTTGATCGGTGACGGTGTATTGGAACGCATGGCCGATGGATTCGGTTTTTTACGCGCCCCAGAAAGTAATTATCTGGCCGGCCCAGATGATCTGTATGTTGCGCCGGCATTGATTAAAAAATACGGCCTAAAGACGGGTGATTATGTCGAAGGTCAAATCCAGGCCCCACAAAACGAATCTGAACGATATTTTGCGCTGGAAACAATTGAACGTGTCAACGGGGACAGCCCGGAAAAACTGCGTCATCGCGTTTCATTTGATGATATGACCCCGCTGTATCCGGATGAACAGTTAAAGATGGAAGTTGCCGATGACAAAGACAAGGGGCGCAGTCTGTCGGCCCGCGTCATTGATTTGATATCACCGACCGGCAAAGGACAACGCAGCCTGATCGTCGCCCCGCCGCGGACCGGAAAAACAGTGATGCTGCAAAACATTGCGCATTCAATTGCAACAAATTATCCGGATGTAAAGTTGATCGTGCTGCTGATTGATGAACGCCCCGAAGAAGTTACAGACATGCAGCGCAGTGTCAAAGGCGAAGTCATATCGTCCACATTTGATGAACCAGCTGCCCGTCACATCCAGGTTGCAGAAATGGTTATCGAAAAGGCCAAACGCCTGGTTGAATCTGGCCAAGACGTGGTGATCTTGTTGGATTCTATTACCCGTTTGGGTCGTGCGTATAACACATGCGTCCCATCCAGCGGCAAGGTCTTGACCGGTGGTGTCGATGCGTATGCGTTACAACGCCCGAAACGCTTTTTCGGTGCCGCCCGTAATATCGAAGGCGGCGGCAGTTTGACCATCATCGCAACCGCACTGGTCGATACTGGATCCAAAATGGACGAAGTTATTTTCGAAGAATTCAAAGGAACCGGCAACAGTGAAATTATCTTGGATCGCAAGCTGTCGGACAAGCGCGTTTACCCGGCCATTGATATCACCAAGTCTGGGACACGCAAAGAAGACCTGTTGGTGGGCAAAGACACATTGTCTAAAATGTATGTCTTGCGCCGGATTATTAACCCAATGGGCACCTTAGAAGCGATGGAATTCTTGTTGGATAAACTGCGAACAACCAAAACAAACGCCGATTTCTTTTCGGCCATGAACGGATAAATGTTCACCGCCCCACGGGGCGGTTTTTTTATGGGATAATCAATGAAAACAATCTATCTATACGTGACCGGATTGGTCGCCGCATTAATTACCGCGGCCTATGTCTTGGGGGGTCGGGTGGCCACAGAACGCTGGCGCAACCACGCCGCAGAATCCACCGTGACAGATATGGAAAAAATTATAAAAATGGGGGAACGCGTCAATGCAGAAACTATTCATCATGGCACCGCTGATATTCGTCGCATCTTGCGCACGAAATATACAATCGCCGATTAATACATGCCGTGTCACATGCACACCGATATACGGACGCGCATCTGACTGGGACGTCATCAGTGATGATTTGGCACGCAATATCTATCGACATAATCGCACATGCCAAGAAATACAAAAATTATAAAATCCCGGTCGCCCGGTTTTTTTTTAACGTGTATGCCCATATTTGTCCAGAATAACCCTTGGGATCGTGTTGGGATCAAACATATTCAAAACACAATGAACGTCTTCGGGATGCGCCTTTAGATGCCCCTGGATAACCAGAGCGGCCCCCGCATAGTCAATATCATGGCCATTTTCTTGGGCCACACGCATCAAGCATTCAAAATGGGCCCGATCCTGGGCAAATTCTTTTTCCCACAAACGCCGCTCTATTCCATTTGCGCGACCACAAACACCCAACTTGAAACCATAGCTTTTGCTGGATGCCATGGGATTTTTACTTAAAATATCATCTTCAATGCGAATTAAATCTTTATTATGTGATACAAAGGATTTGGCCGCTTCATAAATCATAAAGCGACGGAACTTTAACACAATCAGCATCCAAAAACACAGAGATGCCCCCACCACTGTTTCTGATGCCATGAATGAACGCCAAGACCAATCCGCATAACCTGAATCAAGCTTTTTAGTCAAGATCTGCCCGACGTCCACAGCCAAAACCATCAGCACCAGCACAATAAACGACATCAACGCAAAAACATTCAGACATTCTTTGGGAACCCAAGGAATATCTTTGGAATACATCTTGATATATTTTTGACGTTCTTGCTTGGCGGCCTGTTTTTTTGTACGCTTTTCGGCCTTGGCCACCGCACGCGCGATACGCGCCTTTTGCTTTTCTTCGTGACTCTTGGTCTTGTTAACCTTTGCCACATCAATATTGCCCAGACGATCTTGTTCTTTATCAAAGCCTGGGAAAATTATTTTCCCTTCCATTACCCTATCCTTTATTTACTTTTCGCTGTGGCTGGTGCCCTGAATCTATCTATCAATTATAAAACAAGCCCCACCGAAATTAATGCCAACCCGATGAATCACAATACCATAAACCAATCTAAATTCAATAAAATCCCAGTCGCCCGGGATTTTTTTTATGATTCTTCTTCGACATCTTCTTCGTCATCAACATCGGCCGCATTCAGGTCAATTTCCTTTGGCACACCCAAAATATCTTCGATCTTGTCAGATGCCGCCCCCAAATCGATTTTATGCAACACCGCAAATTCTTGGGCCATACGTTCCAACGCCCGAACATATAATTGCCGCGCCGAAAACGTCATGGTGTCCGTCGCGTTACGTCGACGCAGATCACGAACCACCTCTGCCAGCTTCATTGGATCGCCAGAATTAATATTTTCTTCGTATTGGGCGGCACGCCGTGCCCAGATCATCCGCTTGGCCCCTGCCTTGTCCTTGGCGGATGCAATGGCTTCATCCATCTTTTTCGCCGTCGTTAATGGTCGCAGCCCGGAAATTTCTGCACGTTCCAGCGGCACACGTAACGTCATGTGATTCCGTTCAAAATCAATGACCAGCAATTTAACCTTTTGTCCGGCAATTGTCTGTTCTTCGATTCGCAATAACTTACCAACACCTTGGGTTGGATAAACGACATACTGACCGGTTTTGAAATCTAGTTTTTTACTTGGCATAATCGGCACTCTTTTACAGTTGTCATTCTCTCTGACCTGCATATTATATCACAATAATACACAAAAAACAAATCATTGGCGAAAATAAAATTTATTCTGCCGCCCCTGATGGTGAATTTACCGTATCAGACGATGTGTAATCCCCGTACGCCGAATGGCCGGTGCCCGCCCACCTGCATTTACATCCACCGTTGCGGCACACACCCAACGCCCATCACGTAAAATCGCGGTTTCACCAACACTGCAGTTTGGTTTTTCCAGACGCCAAGAAAAACACCCGCCTTTTTGATACGATGTATAGGTTGCATCATCCACACCCCCACGAGTATAGGCCCCATATTCCGGATTCCATACACCGGCGACGTCGCCCGCACACCATTTTCTGTCACCAAAGCATTCGATGCAATTTCCTTCGGCATCACACAATTCACGTGGCGAATTGGTGTTCTGGTATCCGGTGGCGGCCGACTTTCCCGTTCCCATTACCCGTCCGGTTTCCAGATCCCGACACCATAATTTCTGGCATTCATCGGTTTTAATTCCATCCAATTTGGTATGCGTACCCAAGATATAGCCCGCCCCACAAGATGACAATTTATCACCCGGCGCGGCAAATGCCACCCCACCAGATACCGCGATGATACAAACAATTCCGACAAAAAGATCGTAAATTTTCATATAAAATCCCTGCTCTCTCGCGCTTGTATTTTACACTGTTTGATGGATTTAATCAATGTAAATTATTGCCCCAGGCCCGCGGGTGAAAAACGCCCAATATTGTTAAACAGTTCTTCGATTGCGTTTAATTCGATGGCCGCCGGGATTTGCGTTTCGCCGTCCGCGATTTTTACCCGTGGCAAATCCGCATCGCGTAATACCTGGGTTCGAATAACACGGTTACCGCGCACCCACGCCAACAAGACCGTTCGATTGCCATAGGTTACCGGCAACGGCCCACGCATATTTTCATCTGCCCCATAATAAATCCATACAGGATCACCGTACAGTGTCTTGGCCTGGGGGGCACCAATTTTATCTTCTAATTGGGCCGTCGTCTTAATCGATGCCGCCACAGAATCCAGATCAGACGGGAAAACATAGCCACGATGCTTGGTCTGGAATGTGCATCCAGCAACCACAATCATTAAAAATAACAAAATAAATTTCTTCATAAGTTATAACTTACACCAAATCCCCCAGGACACGCAATCAAAATTTTTTCATAAAACTTTGGTCTTGCATTTAATAGGCAAAATACACTATAATTTGCATTGAATCCAACAGGATATTGGGTTCGGGGTCGTCAAAAGCCCATTAGATAAAGCATCTGGATCGTTTCCACGGGCCAGTTGAAAAATCCACACGCACACACATTGATGTCGTGTGCCCTTGACCAAAACGGTCGGGGGGCCATCAGTTATAAAATAGGACCAGGTTGTCCAAAAACTGTGGGGTCATTTCTTTATCTATGATTTTTTGAACTCCCCGACCGCCAAATATTCACGGCGGTTTTTTTTGGTTTTTGATTAATACAGGGGGATTAATACCATGAAAAGACGTTTTTTGGCCTGGGTATTGGGGATATTTATGATGGGATTTGGTTCATCCCATGCGGCCGAAATGGTGAATGTTGAATACATTCACAACGCAATCAAACAAAAGTGGGACATTACCGTGCCATATAATCCCGCGCTGCGTGACCCACGGGTGGCCGCCAATATGAAATATTTACTAACAGCGGTCGATGTGGCAAATGAAATGCTAAACGGGGAAAAGACGACGAATTACGGGGACGGCGCGTATGCGACGCTCGCGGCCGCGGATACGGTGGCGACGCTCGCGGCGGTGGATACATTGATTCAAGAAAAACCATTTGATCCAAAATTTTTTATAACAACAATTGCAAATACAAAGACTTTTTCATTCAAGATGTCAGCGACAGGAAATTTCATCGTTGACTGGGGCGATGGGAATCAAGAAAAGATAGTACGCACCAATTCCGTTAATAATACATATTCGCATACTTATGATACGGCGGGCACATACATAATTGCCTTGGACGGTCATGCCACAGGTTATCCGCTTAGTCCATCTTATGCCGCAATTGCATTCAGTGATAATAAACTGGCCAATATCTCGGGCAGTTTGGGTGCCATATTCCCAACGATCGGGGATGGCCGCGACAATAAGACCCAACCCAGCTTTAAGGAAACATTTTATTATAACAACAAATTAACGGGGACGATCCCAGAAAATTTGTTTGATGGTGTACATGGTCAACCCATAAAAAGTATGTTCGAAAGTACGTTTTGGGGATGCAGTAAATTAACCGGCAGTATCCCAGAAAATCTGTTTTCTGGGATTTCAGGGCATCCGACCGAAAATTTGTTTTATAGTACATTTATGGGATGTACCAGTTTGGATGGTGAAATCCCCGAAAATCTATTTGCCGGGATTGTGGGCGCACCTGCAAAAGCGATGTTTTATGCCACTTTTGGCAGATGCACCAAATTATCTGGGGAAATCCCAGCAAATTTATTCGCAGGGATTTCTGGGGCACCTGCCGAAAATATGTTTGATAGCACGTTTGGTAATTGTCCAGGTTTAACGGGCCCCATCCCCGAAAATCTATTTGCCGGTATCCGGGGTGCCCCCGCCTATGGGATGTTTTCTAATACATTTGGTGATTCAAAGGGCCTAAGCTCTATCCCAGCCAATTTATTTGCTGGAATTTCTGGTACCCCGGCCATTAGCATGTTCCAAAACACTTTTTTCAGGTGTTCTGGTCTGAGAGGCGAAATCCCATCCAACTTATTTTCCGGAATTTCTGGTACCCCGAAAGCAGATATGTTTAATAGCACGTTTAGTGGTTGTTCCGGGTTAACCGGACGCATTCCTGATAATTTATTCGCAGGAATATCGGGCGCATCCGCAAATGCAATGTTTTATGGCACGTTTAGTGGATGCGCCGGGTTAACATCAATTGGCGATGGATTATTTGGGGATTTATCTGGTAATGCGCAACAGGGTATGTTTGCAAATACTTTTTCCGGCTGTTCCGGATTAACCGGCCCATCAGCACGGACA
>CATNBF010000023.1 GCA_950096895.1 uncultured bacterium
CACGTACCCAATGGCAACATTGCCAATTGGCGGCATTGTTAAAATTGCAAATGGTTCTTTAACTGTGGTAAAACACTAAGGAAAAACAACGTTGTTGTGATCTCTTATCAAAAATGTACAATCACGAATATCATTATGTTTTAATAACCATAATATGAAACGCTCTATCCCCATTCCGAACCCAGATGTTTGGATTTGGTTGATATTGCGCATGTCAATGTACCATTGGTACCCAGACTTGTCCACATTGTGTTCGTCTAATGATGTGATAGCGTCTTGCGAGCTTAAAACACGTTGTCCACACCCAAGAGTTTCGCCAATTCCAGCCAACAAATCTCCTGTCATTGAAAATTCTGTATTTGCTTCTTTTGCTTGATAAAAAGGAACTGATTTATAAGGCATGTGTGTTATCCATGTAAAGTCACCGTATTTTTCAATCAAAGCACGTTCCCCAATAGATGTTATTGCATATAAATTATCGTCCAATTTCTTAAATGCGCCAGAAATATTTTCTAGTTCCTGCATAGCATCTTCAAATCGTATTTTATAAAAAGATCTATCTAAAACTTTATCTAGATGCTCTATGGTGCCGCATACAGCTTTAATTTCTTCTAAACAAGACTCCTTTAGGCCTCGAATAAGGTATTTAATATACCGTTCTGCCAATGCCATTACATCGTTTAGACCGCCAATAATTTCAACCTCTGAGTGTACAAATTCGTTTAGATGTCTTGAATCCATATTTTCACCACGAAATGATGGCATAATATAATAAGCACCATTTGTATTGAGTCTTGTTGCGATTTCTAATGAAAATTGCATTGAATCTGCCAAATACATATCGTTGCCCTTAATATTTATTTTGACAGGCAAAGAATCGCTACCTAATCCAAAAGGGCTGCTTACAGAACCCGTTGTAATTGGAAATATGGTCGGACTAATATTTTCTTTTTTGTAAAAATCGTGAGTTAATGACAATATTTGTGAGAACACTTTGTTCAATGCATGATACCAAGGAGTGGTTAGCAATGTACGTAAATGTTGCTCCGGCATGTTCCATGAAGATACAGGTTTTGTCATTTTATCCTCGATTGTGTTAATGTTCTTACTAAATTTAGTGTGTTGGGCAAACTCTCTACTATTATTTCATTTGCATTTAAGGGTTTTATAGAATAATTATCATATTTTAATTCTTTATCCCCAATGATAATGCGACATGGTATAGAAAAAAATTCTGAAAAACGCATTTTATCTTGCATTCCATTATTTCTATCATCAATACAATATTGAATCCCATTCTGTTTTAAAACATTTGCCAGCATTTGTATGTTGGGATTATGTTTATCTTTAGACAAAACAACAATATCTACATCAAATGGTCGGACGCCTTGTTTGAAAGCGTCTGTTTTACCGTTTTTTGCGTACTCAAATAAAGCCAATATACAACGTTGTGTTCCTAAACCATAAGTACTTACGATTGGTTTTTGTTTTGTACCTGCTTTATCAATATAAAACAAATTGAATTGTTTGCTTTGATAGAACGGATAACCCATGGATAAGCTACCAAATAAATTTTGGTTTTGAAAATTATTTTTTGTTCCGAAATTGTTTATGATACTTTTGTCCAAAGGTCTATCTGCTAATTCTGTTTCATAGAAGAATTCAATTGCACCAGAAACTTTATCTTGAACATAGAAGTTAGGTATTCCAATTTGAGCGAATGTTTGTTCACAGATTTTTCTAAAATCATCCATCGTTTGTAAATAACTTTGTTGGTCTGTATCAACGGCAGTTAGAACCACACAAGAGATTTCTTTTGATTTATACAATCCTTCTGTTCTTTTCAAATTTCTATACACATTAGAAATTTGTGAGAAACGCATTGGCATATTCTTATACGAAGTAGCACCATTTCGCAAAACATAATCAATCAATCGTTCTTCTGTTGTGGGAGATATTATTAAATTTCCCTTTTGATCTGATATATCATAAAATTCGTTCGCATATTCTTGTGTTTTTCCAGATGAATCTAATAATTTATAATCCATCAGAACAGGAAATAACATTTCATTAAAGCCAAATGACTCTGCATGTGATAATGTAATGTTTTCAATGTTCTTTTTAATCTTTTGAACTATTGGAGTATAAATAATATGCCCTGCATTATTTTGTAAAATTAGTTTTGTATCAGTTAAGAGCTGATTACAGGTACACGATGATATCGAGTTTGGAAAAACTATATTCTGAGAATATGGTACAGATGAGAGTCGCACTATTCAACCTTTTGTCTGCTTTTGGATAGTTTAGAACAAAATATTGTAATGTCAATATGTTTATAGCAACATATTAATACGCTTATTCATATTCTAAAAATATATTTATTTATGATTACCCTCTATGGCACACTTGAATAATCATTTAGAAAATTTCACAAACTCTAGCCAGAGTTGCAAATTCTATTGGATTTTTGTACCGATATGAGCAAACCGAGCCAAGTTTGAAATACCCCCACCCAAGGCGTTTTTTTTGCTGGCTTCACATGCCGGTTGCCCTGTTCAATAATTTCTAAATAAAAATCCGAAATATTTGACCATTATCGAACCATTCAAATAAAAAAGATAAGAATCCAACCTTTTCGATATATTCACGCCCCTGCTATAAAAACATTTACTTTTTATAAGTGACAAGTTAATATAATTTAATTAAGCAAGAGATTATGAAAATGATACACATTGATCCAACAAAAAGCAGTCTTCGTCAAAAAGCAGACATTGCAAAAATAGGCAGATGCAAATATTTGATAGCTGTTTTGGAAGAGCCAAGCGATCCAAAAAACATCGGAACCGTTATACGAAATGTTAATGCATTAGGGGTAGAAAAACTTTACATAGTAGACAGCAAAAACGTTATTCCAACATCATGGGAATCTATGCGAAACAATAAAACCCTGTTAAAATCTTCTGTATCTGCAATCAAATGGAGTTTTGTTAAAAAGTTCAAAACAACCGCAGAGTGTTTTGAACATCTTGAAAAAAATGGATATACATCTGTTGTAACATCGCCGCATATCAAGGGCAAGATAAATGTGATATTACAAATGGGGATTTTACACAAGATAAATTGGCGGTTTGGTTTGGTAACGAAGCAAGAGGTATCAGCAATCTTGCCGTCGAAAGAAGCGCAGCCTGCATTCAAATAGAAATGTATGGCATTATAGAAAGTCTTAACCTAGCCACATCAACAGGTATTGTTTTATACGAAATAACAAAACAGAGACGTCAATATCAAAAAAACAACCGCCATGCACGCAAAACCAATCCACCAATAAAAAAATCATAATGGCGAATTGTACAAATAGAGTTGTTGCATTAAGCTTGCAAAATTCTCTGAATATCCCGCCCGATAATCGCAAGCAGCCCGTTCAAAAATTTTCCAACCGTCCCACAATGATCACCCCCGCGAATTAAATTCGCGCGGGGCCCGATGGGCGGTTTCTTGTTATTACCGGATATCGCAATAAAAAACCGATCCAACGCCGGTTTTGTTATGGGTTTGATCCTATTTGCACCAGATTTCAATAATATCATCAATATCGGTTGTATAGTTGGGCGACCGTTTATGGTGCGCCGGCTGCCACTTTTGATCAACCAGTTCTGCCGTCAGTCGCACGGTATTTTTACCAAACCGTTTATTAATCGCATCGATTGCCGCCATCAAATTATCGTCCAACGCGTCCGGCGCGTGCGCAAATAAATTCACCGGCCGACGCGCCATGGTCGAAATGTCACCAACAATAACACCGGCCTTTTTATATTGGTATCCCGACCGATATATTGAACGTAACGCCCCCAGTGCCGCCGCCACAATCACACGGGTATCGTTTGACGCATATGGTAATGCAACAACACGATGCAATGCAACCTGGGGTAACTCAGGCCGAAATCGATTTGAATATAAAAACACCATTACTGTTCCCGCAACCAACCGCCCAGATCGCAGTTTTTCCGCACACCGCGCGGCAAAGGTTGTAATGGGTGCCTGGATCTGTTCCAATTTGCCCAACATTTCACCAAAACTGCGTGATGTACAGATTTGTTGTTTATCCACATGCCCCGTGTCCAGATCGATGCACGAAACGCCATTTAATTCTGACCAGGTCCGTTCCCCACCAACGGTCATGCGCCGCCGCACCACCGTCCGGGGCAATTGGGAAAACGCCCATGCCCCATCAACCCCCATCGAACGCAGTTGCGCCGTATACCGCCGCCCAATCCCCCACACATCATCAATCGGGGTCAGTTTTAACGCCCGCACACGTTTGTCATCGTTATCAATCACACAAACGCGTTTCAGACCGGGATACTTTTTCGCGATATGATTGGCTACCTTGGCCAATGTTTTGGTGGGTGCAATACCAATGGATACCGGGATCCCAGTGCTGCGCATAACGGCCACGGCAATCCGACGTCCCAACGCCGTATAATCCACGCCATCGGGAATGTGAAAAAACGCCTCGTCTATGGAATAAATCTCAACCCCGTCAACCATGCTGGCTAAAACTTTCATCACCCGCGCCGACATATCACCATAAAGGGTATAATTAGATGACAAGGCCACCACCCGCCCAGCATCAATTAAATTCTTTATCTGGAACGCAGGTACCCCCATTTTAATTCCCAATGCCTTGGCCGCCGGCGATCGGGCGATAACACATCCGTCGTTGTTACTAAGTACCACAACCGCCTGCCCCATCAGTTTTGGATTAAAAACAGCTTCGCAACTGGCATAAAAATTATTGCAATCTATCAGTCCGAACATCTCGCCCTGCCCCCTGCCCTGTGGCGACGGATAGAATACGTGACAATCCCCCAAATCATAAATTCATTATCAGCGGTGACACGTATGGGGGAAAATTCTTTATTTGCCGGAATCAGCAAAATGGACTTGTTTTGAAATTTTATGTATTTAATTGTGAATTCTCCATCAATAAAACAAACCGCAACATCACCAGAGCGCGGCGACAACGCTTTGTCAACAACAACCAAATCACCATCGAAAATGCCGGCATCAATCATGCTGTCGCCACGAATCCGCCCCAGGAAAGTCGATGCCGGATTGGCGATTAATTCACGATTCAAATCAATAGGCGCGGCTATATAATCATCGGCCGGACTGGGGAATCCTGCCTGGATCGACACATCTGCCCACGGAATTTTAATGGATGATTTTGCGACCGCCCGATGAATGACAACGTCGCCAAAATTTTTTTTGCGTTTGTCTTGTGCCATGTGTGCCGCCCCCCTGTGCCATACAGTCTAGGCCAACGCACACCCCCAATGATACAGGTATGTAACCCTGGGGGATTTCTCCGCCCGCACCAAGCATCACAGACATCATTAATTGGTTTCAATGCGTGTGTGTTTATAATCTGTCCCCCATGGGTTATCACCAATAAAACTTAATCCACCCACGCCAAAATTTATAATAATAAATATTGCAAATATAGACTAAAAACACTAACTTATATTTATAATAAAAATCTTAATAGGACGATGTCATGAAAAAAGAAAATTTCACCCCCGCAACCTTATCTTTCGAAGACATTATAGATAATAGCAAAATATATAAAGTACCCAAGTATCAAAGAGATTATTCTTGGGACAACCACGGAGATGAATGGGAATTACTATGGGAAGATATTATCTCAGCAAATAATAGCCATTATGCGGGAATATTGGTATTACAAGAAAACGATCAAGAAACAAGTATCATTGATGGCCAACAAAGATTAACCACAACAACCATAATAATTTTGGCTGCTTTATATCTATTAAGCGAATATGCCAACCAATTATCAAACGAACAAGAGAAACAGCAAGCACTTAAACGTTTACAAATTTTATCTGATAAATATATCGGCAAAACCAAAGAAGACCTTAAGTATTATAATAAAATAACTTTGAATACAAATAACAAAGAATATTTTTCAGAAATTTCTAATGTCATAAACAATAAAAAATTTCAAGAAATCGAAGAAAATAAGTCTATTAAAACAAATGAAAATCTCTATAAATGTCTAAAATATTTTTATAATAAACTAAAAAATCATTTGCAAGACATAGATACAGATAAAATAATTGAATTTATTAATAATAATATTGCAAAAAAACTAATTTTTACAACGATCACTGTAACAAAAGAAGAAAATGCATACCTTTTATTTGAAACACTTAATTCCCGATTGGTGGAATTAACTGCCTATGATTTATTAAAAAATCATTTGTTATTAAAAGCCGGCCCAGAATATGAAGCCAGCATGTTACAAGATCTGAACGAAATTATTAAAAATATCGGCAACCACGATATAACAAAATTCTTAGCATTAGATTGGAACAGCAGACATACCCCAAAAGTCACAACAAAAAGAATTTATAGAATCATTTCTTCTGAAATAAACACCACGCAAGACGCATTTCAGTATACCCAAGAATTGAAACGTTCCGCCGACGCATATAACAGAATAAAACGAGCGGACGTAACAGACAAAGAAACTTCTGAATTATTAAAAGTATTAAATTATATCCCGAATGTAAAACAACCTTACATGATATTGTTACCTTTAATTAAAAATCAGAAAAAATATGCGCTTAAATCGATATTAAAAAGTTTGCTTAACTTAACTATTCGATATAATTATATTGCCCAAGATCAAGCCAACCGCCAAGAAAGCGTTTATAATAAAATTGCGTACAATATCTCTAATAAAAAATATAAAAATCAGAAAGATATTTTAACTGATTTGCGCTGCGCTGATCTAACTATCTCTGACGAACATTTTATAAATAAATTCACAAAGAAAAACTTTAATTCCGAAGCCATCGATCGATACATCTTGGCCAAGATTCAAGAAAAACATAATCCACACAATAAAATAGATTATGACAATGAAACAATAGAACATATTACAGATAAACAATTATCTCCTGAATATCTGAATCTCTTTGGTAATTTAACTTTATTAACCAAAGAAGATAACGGCAACTTATCAGGAAAAACGTATGCAGAAAAATTGGAATTTTACAAAACCCATGACAGATATATTGTTAACATGATAAATGCTCCTGAATGGAATGCCGATACGGTTGAACAAAGATCAAATGCCCTGGCTGATGACGCCAACCAGATATTCCGTGTATAGAACTTTATACACATTGGCAACCAAAGTATTAGATTAGATAATGTCCCCCTACATCCCCAATCGGGACATCAGGTGTAAATGCGCTTTTTTTGTCGCCAAAGAAATAATATTATTGCGCTGTGCCATAAATCTTTTCCAAGGATTTACCCCCTTGTACGTGATTTGGGGCCGATCGTAATAATTCTGATCTATAACTTGTTCTTGAACAATTTTCAAAACCGTATTTTCGTATTCTGACGCTAATTGCTTTTGAACAAGATGCAATGGTTGCCCCCGTGTCAATTTATAAAACATGGAAAAATGCGACGTTCTGTGCCGCCCGGAATTACAGTGAAACAGTGTTTTCCCGCCCTGGATTCCATTTTGCTTTACACTTTTGGCAATTTCTTCAAAGACCGCCAATCCAGGATAGACCCCATACAAATTGCTGTACGGAACACGAATATATTTAATCCCCAGAAATTTGCAACACCATCTTTCTATAAACTTGAAATGCCAAATACTAATGTGCCTAAAATCGTAAATCTGGGTCACACCACATGATTTCTTCTTTAATTGAATTAACGTAGAAATTGACGGATGCGGCCCCCGAATCAGATATTCATCTACCATCAAATAACTTCGTGGCAACACGGTATCATGCTGATTATGACACTGTGGATTATTCATTTTTGATCTTTGGCCGGTGCGAACAACATTGACATATTTTAATCGATATGTCAAATTTTAATTTCTTCAACTGTTTCGCATAGTGACCATCACACCACAACCAAAAAAATTTTTTGTTCATAGGCCGAATTTATACGCCGCCCCGATATAAAGTTGGGTTGCATCTACCTTGGATACGGCATGATGATGTTCCACTTTGCCAAAGTTTACATACTTAAACCCAAGATCCAAATCAATCCGCTGGTTTAATTTGAAGATCACCCCAACCATCACTTGGTACGACAGATCAAAGGCATTATCCAGTTCCCCATCAATCTCGCCCCATATCCCGGTCAGTCCCAACCCCAACCCAACATACGGCGCAACAACCTGTTGGCAATCATAGAGTAAGTAAGCATTCAAAAAGTTCGCCCAAATATCGTATTCAAAATCTATATCCTTCTGGCTGTATTGCGCCCCCATGTACAGCGTTTCATATTCCACCCGCAACCAATCGGCCAGATTATTACCCACCGTTGTGCCAAATCCAACGTTATCTTTCTTGTGCTTTTCTTTTGGCCCATTGGGATAATTATATGAATACAAACTGTGCTCATTTTTATAGATACGAAAACCGGTATAGTTATCACGGGATTGCGTCGTCATGGGATAATCACATACCGGACACACACATTCCGTCGCCAACGCACCGGTTGCCATCATCCCCATTACCAAAGACACCATAAATGTATTTTTCATATCTTCTCCTATGCCTATCATGATAATAGTCATAACAGACCACAAAAGGCAACTTAAAAAAACTTGACATTTTAATCCATTGTACTATAATAGTTACATATTAATTTGAACAAAGGTAAAAACCATATGAATAAATAATGTGACAATCTTAAAGCTATCGCGCCCGACACCAAGAACACTGTTGGTCGTGCTTATTCACATTATTTACCAAAGGTTTTTACTATGCGCTGCATTTCATTATCAAACATTTCATTTAATTATCCTGGCGACCCAGATTTATTTACCAATCTGACGGCGGTATTTCATGCCAATCAAACTGTGGCCATCATTGGCGACAACGGTTGCGGGAAAACCACATTGCTGCACCTGATTGCAGGCTTAAATTCACCATCGCGGGGAAAAATCACCCGCAACGCATCGGTGTATTTGATGCCGCAAATTTCTGCGCCCGATGCCCAATCCGGCGGGGAACACCAATCCCAGATATTGGATGCGGCATTCGCATCCGGGGCAGACATCTTGCTGCTGGATGAACCGACAAATAACCTGGACAGCGATGCCCGTCGCCGATTCATGAACGACATGCGTGGCTTTCATGGGGGTATGGTCATCATATCCCATGATCGGGACTTGCTAAACCGCATGGACAGCATCTGGGAACTAACCCCCGATGGGATAAACGTCTATGGCGGCAATTATGATTTCTATGTCGCGGCGAAACAGGCCGAACGTGAATCATTGGAATCCCAATTACGCAACACAGAAAACAGAATCGTCCGCCTGAACCAGACGCGTGTCATTGCCTTGGAATGTGCCAAAACCGGCCAAAAGAAAATCGGCCAAAGCAAACGCAAGGCAATCGTCATGGGCAATCATAAGGCCATGAGTGGCTTTAACGAAGCCTCTGACAAACTGGACACGGTGCTGGCCAAGAAACTAAAATTAATTGGCAAAAAGCTGTCGGAAAAAACCACCCAACGCCAAGAATTGTCGAACGCCTTGCGTGATGATCGAATAAAAATCCCGATGCCTGACCGTCCTATGATCAAAAACGATCTGATCAGAATCGAGAAGCTATCATTCGCCTATGACAGACGATTAATCTTTGACGCGTTTGACTTTTCCATGCGTGGGGGCGAACGACTGCTGCTGGCGGGATCAAACGGTTGCGGCAAATCAACGCTGATTAAATTGATCTTGGGACAATTAACACCATGTGGTGGTCATATCGAATTGCTGGGGCGTGCGGCCTATCTGGACCAGACGCTAACACTGCTGAATCCAAATAAATCGATTGTCGATAATATTATGGATTTAACAGATTTGTCCCCCACAGACAGCTATGCCATCGCGGCCAATTTTGGATTCCGCAATGAATGCGCCCGTAAATTGGTATCTGTTTTATCTGGTGGTGAATTGCTGCGTGCGACATTGGCCGCCGTCTTGGGCGGTGCCCATTGCCCGGATTTATTGATTCTGGACGAACCGACAAACAATCTGGATTTGAAATCCGTTGCCATTCTCGAAGACGTCTTGAACCAATACCAAGGGGCCATTATTGTGGTATCCCATGATAAAACGTTTACCCGAAATCTGCACGTTGACCGACAGGTTAATTTGTAACCCATCGCCCGGAATAATCCCGGGCGATTTTTTTGAAAAAAAGACTTGACCTAGACTTTGCTCTAACTTTTATAATGCGCGATGTATAACACAATTTAACAAAAGGAAAACCATGAAAACTTTCGTCTTTGTTATGCTGGGACTGACCCTGATCACGACTATTGCCTGGGGGCTATACGCCCGTTCCTGGGACAAGACATTTGCACGCCGCAATGACGTAATCGTCAAAACTGTCCATTTCAAAAACAGGTACGGCATTCGTCTGACCGGTGACTTATATATCCCAAAAAATCATCCCAATACCCCCATGCCGGCCATCGCCGTCGCTGGCCCGTTTGGCGCGGTCAAAGAACAAGTATCCGGCCGCTATGCCATCGAAATGGCCGCGCGCGGGTTTATCACATTGGCCTTTGACCCATCCTATACCGGCCAATCTGGCGGTCACCCCCGACACGTCGCATCCCCTGATATCAATACCGAAGATTTCAGTGCCGCGGTTGACTACCTATGTACACGTCCCGATGTCGACCCAAATAAAATTGGCATTATCGGTATCTGTGGATTTGGGGGCATGGGATTGAACGCTGCGGCAATGGACACACGTATCCACGCCACTGTCACATCAACCATGTACGATATGTCCCGGGTTAATGCCAACGGGTATAATGATACCATGACCGCCGACGATCGTTATGCCGAACGGGAACGCTTAAACGCTGTGCGTACGGCCGATGCACAACGCGGCGATTGTGAATTTGCCGGCGGCCTGCCCGCAGCCCCCGATGATCATACGCCCCAGTTTATGCGGGATTATATTGCATTTTATAAAACGCCCCGCGGCTATCACCGGCGCAGTGTTGCATCCACAACTGGCTGGCGCACAACATCGGCCTTGTCATTTATGAACATGCCCTTGTTATCGTATATCGGCGAAATCCGTACCCCGGTCTTGATGTTACATGGTGAAAATGCCCACAGTCGGTATTTCAGCGAAGATGCCTTTAAGAAACTGCGTGGCGATAACAAAGAACTGCTTATTATCCCTGGGGCCAATCACGTCGATCTGTACGATAATTATGATAAAATCCCCTTTGATAAAATCGATTTGTTTTTCAAGACAAACCTAAAATAAAAAATCCCGGGGCAAAACCCGGGATATTTTTTATCGTTGCAATTCTTTATCAAACGCCACATCAGATATATGCGGCACCGTCCACTGGGGCATCAATTTCGCGCGCTTATTTGCTGGCAAACGTTTAATATAACCAGCAATCTCGTTTTCAATATTTTCGCGACTTAATATCAACCCATGCCGTTCTTCGGCGGCCAACGTATCGGTTGCCAATGCATCATTAATCTGCCCCAGAACATCCATCGCCAAATTAATTTTTACAATCGCATCATCTTCCTTGATGCCATCTACACCTTCTTTGATCCCAATCAGCCCCATTGTCACAATTCCGGCCGTAAACAGTATTTTTTTAATTTTTTGCTTCATCACATATCCTTATGATCAATATTCTTTTAATATTTGCTTTAATTCGCGTCCGCGGGCTGCACGCTCTTGCTGACTTTTCCGATATTTGGTCAAAAAGAAATTATATTCGTCCCAGAACTTATTACTATGAACCATATAATTTAATTGGGCAAAAAAACTTTTATTGGTCGAAATACCGTTAAACCCGGCCACCGCCACCCCATATAAATACCATTTACCATCTAAATTCAACAAGACCGGCCCACCAGAATTTCCACCCCATCCTTGACAATCAATCAAATTTCCTTCTTCCCCAGGATCCGCCAAGGCCACACACCGGGATAATTTTAACCTGCTGCTATCTTGAAATATATCTGGTGAAAGATTGGGATTCTGACCTGCATTAACTCTATTGATAAAATCTACACCGGTTGATGTGGTCGTAGCAAACGATTCCCCACCAAAATAATTTAACGGGTTCAGACGGTTGGCAAAACTAACCCCACGCAGATATTTCATATACTCTTGGCGAATTTTTTGAATTTCCTGGTCACTCAGAACTTTTAACGCACCGTAACCCACAACCTCTACATCCACAGGCATATTTCCAGAAAACTTGGCCATACGTACATCCGACTTTACATCCCGCCGGGGCCCTAGTAATGCCCAATCCCCAACAACCCCCATATTCGTATCAAAATACATATTGGGATAGATGTCAAAACCGCTGGCCTGAATATCCCCCAACAGTAATGGCCCCTCAATCTGATGCCGAACCGATAAATCTTTGGGTTGCAGCGTTCTAAAATTTTCGTCCAAGACACAGTGCTTGGCCGTCACAATTACCCCATCCGCGGTCAATGTCCCCGTACACGCCCCGCTTTCTGGCCCCACCTGAACAATGGCTGAATATGGGTGCAAACTGGGCGATACATATTCACGCAGATCAATCGTGTACGTATCCGCAAATGCGGGCATACAAATTAATCCCCATAAAAGATGGCGTAAAATGCATTTCATTATTTATATTTTACCATATTTTATATGACTTGTAAACTTTTGACGAAACTTGAAAAAGCCCCCAAATTATGATACAATTAATACCAGAAATGAAAAAGCAAACAACCGCCATTGTCCATTCCCCCAGTGCCGCCACCGCGCCGCAATTGTCGTCGGGCCATGCCACAACGGTAACCCGGCAACGAACATTGGGGCCATGGGATATTGCAAAAAATCACTAAATCCCAACGGGATCTTTCGTGATAAACCAGATAAATGGCTGTCGACATCCATAATGGCCAAGGCAATATCAGATGAAATTCGCGCGGTAAATAATCCCGCCTATAACGTGCCACGTACTTTTATTTCACATAACCAGGTTCGCGACCAATGGGTACCCGGCATGGAATTGTCTGATCTGGGCGGCAGTGATTATGTCCGCAAGAATCGGGACAAATTGATCGCCGCGTTTGGCAACTTTATTAATGACATGTCTGAATTGCGCCCTGCACGATTTGTTGAAAAAACGCACCAATTGCCTGGGATGTGGTTTCGTGATGCCGATAATCTGGCCAAGATCCTGCACAAGGTTGACGGAATCATTTCGCCCGCCGACCAAGAAACAATCTTGAACACATATAAATACATCTATAATTTACCCGAACATCATCAATTGCTGTTTGCGCATCGAGATTTTAACCCTGGTAATGTCTTCATAGACCCGGATAAAAATATCGTCTCTTTTATTGACTTTGAATTGGCCGGCTTTGAATCCCAGTTTTCTATTATGTATACCCAAGATACCATCAACATACCCGAATTATGGGAATATATCGATCATTTGCCCCGATCAAAAAATCCCAACTTGCGATGGGAATTTGATTCGAATAAACAGGCCCTGTACCGTTTGACTAAAAAAGCAACAGATGCCATCATTAATTTTTCCCCATATAGTAATGTGCCCAGTGACCGGGAAAAATTAATCACAACCATTCGCAATCTATGCGATGTCATGGATATGCGTATGGCCAATATCCGTGCCCAGGCCCTGGTTAAAAACACCGCGCCCACACCCGCAATTGTGCCGTTAACCCATTATGACCGTTAAAAAAATCCCGACCAAGCGGCCGGGATATGTTTTTGTTTTAGCGCATATGTTGTTCGCGTAACTGAATTTCTTGATCCATCACTTCACGCTGTTCATTCATCAGATCAATCGACCGCAGCTTCATTTTCAATGCACGTGCCGTCTTGCTAAAAAAGTCAAAGATCAAATTGCCATCGACTTTACATCCCAATGTTTCACTGGGGTATTGAACGAACTTAATCGGACCACGCCCTGTATAGCGA
>CATNBF010000024.1 GCA_950096895.1 uncultured bacterium
TGACAATGCCGGGCAAAAGGCGGCCGCGCGCGCGGCGGGTTTGGTTATGCCATTTTTACGCGATACGTCCGATGTGCGCTTTGCCTTTGTTACCGGGGGCAAAGACCCGGACGAAGTCTTGAAATCAGGTGGCGCGGATGCCATGCAGAAAATTATCGATGGGGCAACACCACTGGTTGATTTTTTGTGGAACATGCTAAATCAATCATTTTTAACATCGACGCCCGGGGGCCGGGCGGCCGCAGAAAAGTTTTTGAAAAAAAAACTGGAAAAAATTACGGATGCAGATCTGCGCCGGGAATACGATGCAGAATATAAAAACCGTATCTTTCATGCATGGCGACGGACCAAACCAACGACATCAGGGACCCCGGTACCGGCGGCCGATGCGATTGATACAAAAAATATCCTGGGGATTGTGGGCGCATATCCTGATTTGGGGGAACGGTATGGCGATTTTCTGGTGACCTTGAATATATCTTTTGATGCCCCGGCACCCGCATGCCCGTTTAGTCATGATGACGCCGAAAAATATATTGTCACATTGAAAATCAAAAACTATCTGACGCATCTGGAAAGACAAAAAAAGGATTTAACGGCGGCATTATTGGGTGGGGAAAATGTCCAAGACCAAATCAATACCATCAACAGTGAAATAACGCGAATGATGGAAAAGTTAGATGCGCTGATCCAAATCTAATGACTGATTATCTTGAAAATTTTGATAAAATTCACACCACGGCCGGCGGCCAAATACGTATTGCAAAAAATTTATCGATTCCACCGGCCATGGTCATGAATACATGCCTGGCGATTATTCGGCGTGGCCATGTCACGCGTCGTGGTAAAAATTATTATGCATGCGCCAATGGCATTACCGTAACCATACATGCCGGATCATTAACTATTATCACCGCCCACCGGGAAAAATAACTTGTATTTTCGGTTCAATTGTGTAAATTTTCATAAAAATTTCGGCATGTGCCAAAAATAAAAAAAGATGGGATACCATGACATTTATTCAAACAGAAATTGATGGCGTTATTATTGTTGAACCCCGCGTGTTCTCTGATGCACGTGGCTATTTTTTCGAAAGTTATAACGCCGCAGAATTTGCCAAAAATGGCATCACCACCACTTTTGTTCAGGATAATCAGTCCCAATCGTCATACGGGGTTATCCGTGGTCTGCATTGCCAGACGGGTGAACACGCCCAGGCGAAATTGGTACGCGTATTACATGGCACTGTTTTAGATGTGGCGGTTGATATTCGACCGGGATCGAAAACATTTGGTCGGCATGTGGCCGTTGAATTATCAGATCAGAACCGCCGGCAATTGTTTATCCCGCGGGGATTTTTACATGGTTTTTCGGTCTTGTCTGATACGGCCGTCTTTGCGTACAAGTGCGATAACCTGTATGCGCCAGAATCTGAATTTGGCATTCGCTTTGATGATCCAGAAATCGGAATCGATTGGCGTATTCCCACAGATAAAATTATCACATCAGACAAAGATAAAATAGCCAAGGGGTTAAAAGATGTACCTGGTTACGGGATGTAATGGCCAATTAGGCACAGAATTACGGGCATTGATTCCCAATGCCTTGTTTACCAGTCACCAAGAACTGGATATAACCAATACCCATGCAGTTCAGGCATTTGCCCACGCGCATGATATTGATACGGTCATTAACTGTGCGGCATATACCGCGGTTGATCGCGCCGAAAATGATCCAGATGCGGCCCAAAAGATCAATGTCGATGGGGCATATAATCTGGCCAAGACATTCAAAAAAATGATCCATATTTCAACAGACTATGTCTTTGATGGAACAGGACATACCCCCTATGGGCCAGATGACCCGACGCACCCGGTATCGGTCTATGGGCGAACAAAACGGGATGGGGAACAGGCGGTTTTGGATAACTGTCGATCGGGGGTGATTGTTCGCACCGCTTGGTTATATAGTTCCCACGGCAATAATTTTGTTAAAACAATGCAACGATTGGGAATGGAAAAAGAATCAATTGGCGTTGTCGCCGACCAAGTGGGCAGTCCAACCTGGGCCGCAGATCTGGCGACCGCCATTGTGAAAATAATTCCCCAAATCAACGAATCAAATCGCGGTATTTATCATTATACCAATGCCGGCGTTTGTTCTTGGTATGATTTGGCGGTGGCGGTGATGGATATCTTGAATCTAAAATGTCATGTTCATCCCATTACGACCGCGCAATATCCAACCCCGGCCGTCAGACCGGCGTACAGCGTGTTGGATAAAACAAAAATTATAGAAACGTTTAATGTCGATATACCCCATTGGGGGGCCAGCTTGCGCCGCTGCCTGAAACAACATTAAAAATGCCGGTAAAAACCGGCATTTTTAATAAAAAATTGTTGATATAAAAAAATTTCTGGTATTAAATGTCCTGGCAAAAAACAATGGGTCCGAAATGAAATTATCAAAAAACGTAAAAATGTTTACACGCTATGTCTTTCCATCAATGATTGGTATGTTGATTGTTGGATCATATAGTATCGTGGACACCATCTTTATCGGACGGGCGGCCGGGGAACTTGGTCTGGCGGCGGTGGCGATTACATGGCCAATTGTCTTTTTGTTTGGGGCGGTGGGTGACATGCTGGGGACAGGGGCATCAATCCGAATTTCACAATCCCGAGGCACCGGTGACATTGCCCGTGCCCGCATGGCGTTATCCCATATGATCATTATGCAGATATTGGGTGGCATGCTGATGATGATGGTTATTTTACCAAATCTGGGGGATATCTTGCGCTTGCTTGGGGCAACAAACGAATTTATTGATTTATCTGTGGCATATGCGCGTATTCTGATTTATTTCTGTATCCCCGGAATGTTGGCCATGGGATTGACATCGGTCATTCGTAATGATGAACGACCGGTATTGGCCATGTGGGCAACGATTTTCGGTCTGGGGATGAATATTATCTTGGATTATCTGTTTGTGTTCCCACTGGGGATGGGAATTATCGGCGCAGCATACGCGACAATCGTATCCCAAGTCTTGGGGATGGGGGCGGTCTTGATTTATTTTATCCGGGGGAAAACACACTTGCGCCTGGGGATGGATATGTTGCGGATACGCATGACAACCATACGCGATATTGTCGCCCCAGGCGTGCCGGCATTAGGAAACCAAATGTCGATTATAACAATGCTGCTGATGCATAATTACCAGGCGATGAAATACGGTCATGTCCCTGGATTGGCCGCATATACATTTGTTGGCGCAGTGGAATCGGTTGGGGCCTTGCTGATGACAGGATTGGCCCTGGGGGTGATGCCATTGGTCGCCTATCTTTATGGGGCACGACGACATGTGCGTAAAAATGTCGTGGGCAATATGGGATATGTCACGGCGGCCGTGCTAGGGATTATCATGATGCTGATTTCATGGGGTGGTCATAAAATTATGCCCGGCTGGTTTAACCTGCATGGGGATGTGGCTAACTTGGCCGGTCATGCATTGATCATCAGCTCGACTGCATTCATCCTGTTGGGGGTTATTCGCGTCGCCAGTTATTATTACCAAGCCACAGGTAAAATTCTGGCGGCATCGTTGTTAATCTATGGGGACGCATTTGTGGTGTTGCCCGCGTGCTTGTTTATTTTACCGATGCTGTTTGGGCTGGACGGCGTGTGGATGGCCATGCCGGTATCACGCCTGATCTTGTTTGGATTTGTTATTTGGTTATGGATGGGACATGGACACGGGATCCATCGGTTAAGAAAAATGCGCCATTATCGCCAGGTGGTTCGCCCATAAAAATACCCGGGAAAACCCGGGTATTTTTAATCTTTATCAAAACGAACCGCATCACCGATAACCACATATTTATTTTGCCCATAAATATATGGAATCCAGAAAAAGCGGCGATACGCACTAACATTAATCAACATATCTGCATCATTTTCTTTTAATGCCGCATCGACCGCCTGTTGAATATTGGGATAAAGACCGGTTGGAATGAAAATAATTAAATGTTGCAAGTCTGTTCCCCGAACATTTTTAATAATCTGGGCCGAATCAATTGATCGTGATGAATCAATAGAATGCGTTGAAATCGCCGTAAAATGCATGGTTTCTGTTTTGCACGCCGCCAACGATAAAAGAAATAAAAGCATAGAAAAAAATCGCATTACATAGATCCCTTTTTAGACATGAATTGTAATGCGATTGTGAATAAAATCAATATATTTTAGTTATTAAACAAGAAATGACAGATGTCGCCGTTGTTCATAACATAATCACGCCCAACTGTGCGCATACGTCCTGCTTCTTTCACGGCAACTTCGCCCCCCAGTTCTAAATAATCAGCCGGTGTTATAATTTCTGCGCGGATAAAACCTTTTTCAAAGTCTGAATGGATTTTCCCCGCCGCCTGGGGTGCGGTGCATCCCACCGTGATGGTCCATGCATGGGCTTCTTTGGGGCCAATGGTGTAAAATGTTTGCAGACCCAACGTGGCATAGCCGGTGCGAATCACCTGGTCCAGACCAGATTCAGACAATTTCAATTCATCCAGAAACATACGACGTTCTGTGGGATCGACAATTTGTGAAATTTCCATTTCTATTTTAGATGAAATAATCAAAACTGGGTTTGTTGATCCAAATTTTTCACGTACCATGTCACTGTATTTATTGCCAGTGGCCGCGGCCGCTTCTTCGACATTACAAACGTAAATCACCGGTTTTGCCGTTAGCAAGTTAAATGGATTAGTATCAACATCACCACAACGGGCCGGGATACCAGATTCCAGTGCCGTCTTGATCGTATTGGCGTCATTTAACAACTTGGCCGCTGTTTTATCCAGACCACGTGCCTTTTTTTCCAGATTTTTTATCTGCTTGTCCAGACTTTCGATATCGGCCAGCATTAATTCCGTTTCAATCGTATCAATATCGGCCAATGGATCAATCCGACCATTAACATGGACGATATCGTCATTTTCAAAACACCGCACCACATGAATAATTGCATCGGTGGATAAAATATTACCCAAGAACTTGTTCCCCAGTCCTTCGCCCGCCGATGCCCCTTTGACCAATCCGGCAATGTCTACGATTTCCAGCTGCGTCGGGATAATCCGCGCCGCCCCAGACACCCCTGCCAATGCATGCAGTGTCGCATCCGGCACCACCACACGCCCTGTATTGGGTTCGATGGTACAAAATGGATAGTTCTGGGCATCGGCCGCCGCACTTTGCGTTAATGCATTAAATAATGTCGATTTGCCAACATTTGGCAATCCAACAATTCCACAATTGAATCCCATAATAAAATCCTTTATAATGCGAATAATATGTCATACATGTGGAACGAATTCAATATAAAAACATTTCCCGCGGAAACAATTGTTTACCGTGATGGAATCTTTTGTCCGGAATTATCCACACTATCGGAACCGATGATTGATGAAAACATGCTGCTGCCGGTGCATATTATTTATGTGGGGGAAATTTCGGGGGAAAATAATCTGGAATTTTCTGTACCAGGTCCGAACCAGCGGGTATTTATGTCGGTAAAAATAAAAAATAAATTACCGGCCTTTTTGAATATTTTTATAAAAAATGCCGGGAAAAATTCTGAATTTCGCGGCGGTGTTGTTATTGAAAATCAATCCGAATTTAATCTAAATATAACGGCCCAGCATTTGGTCCCCGATTCTGGCATTTTAATCCATACAAAATTAATCGCCCATGACCGGTCAAAATCGGTATTATCTGGTCTGGCCCAGATCCAGGCAACGGCCGAAAACGCGGTTTCTGATATTTCTTTTTCGGCATTGGCCGCACCCACCGCCCAGATTCGTTTTACCCCATCACAAAAAATTATGGCCGCACCCATGGCCGCTGATCATAATGCATCTATTTACCGTCCAACCACGGCCCAGATAAATTATCTGCGTGGATCGGGTCTGTCCGCCATGGAAATCAAAGACGTCTTGGCCCAGGCATTTGAAAACGATATTAATCTGTTCTAAAAAACAATATAAAAAAAAGAATGCGCCAACCCCATGGCCAGCGCACCCGAATATTGATAAGCCGGAACTTATTTTTTCTTAAAGCCCTGCTTTGCCTTAAATTTTGGATTATCAGGGTCGATCAGAATAATTTGCTTGCCACGGCGAATCTGTTTGACGTTACCGCGCTTTTTCCATGCCTTCAAAGAACTTAAAAACTTCATAGTTAATCCTTTATTGCGTGGCCATTATAAACGCTTTTTATAAAAAATCAAATTATTATTAATGTTTTTGTTGTTTTTGTTTAGGCGGTTGATATTGTTGAAAACCATTTTTAATTTTTTTCCACAGGTTTATTAACAAAAAAAACGACCAAATCCGGCAATTTTTCAAAAATTGTTGAAAAATCGACCCAAGAATAAACAGTTGATAAAAAGCCCACTTGTTAATCATTTTAACAATTTTGATAAAATGCTTTTTATACTTGTTGAAAAATGTTGAAATTGTTATAATTCATTTGTACCCAGGGGACCAGAGAGATGAAACAGCAAGTCATGAAGGCATTGGCCAATCCGTCACGCATATTTTATGTGCCATATACATTGGCGGTCATGAATTTTGTTATCCAATTTTTGATCTTTGTGGCGATATTTATCACGGGAATCATTATTGGTGGTAATGATTTTGGGTTGTTGCCTTTGCTCTTTTTGGGGTCGGTATTTTTGGTGCACTTTGTTCTGGCCATTTTTGCCAAGCAAGAACCCCAATTGGGTCAAATTATTGCGGCAAAAATGCAATTATTGCGATTAGGGGTACCCAAAAGATTGGCGGCATAGAAAATGAATGATTTATTTAATTATTTCGCAGGCGGCGGTTTTCCGATTACGATGGTCGTTTTGGCCATGGCGGTGGTGGTTGTCTTTGTATTAATGATGGCCTATGTGCCTATTTTAACCCGGTGGATATTTCCCAAATTTGGTTATAAAAAGTATGCAGATTATTTGCCGTTTCGGCGGGTATTGGCCGATAATGCCATCGAATTAAATGATGGATCTTTCGTTCGTGTCTATCATGTCCGTGGTGTTCAATCCAGTATGCAAGATGCCGCCACACGGGAAAAGTTTTTAGATCTGCGGGCGGGATTATTTAATCAAATTCGCGATCCGAATGTCACATTACGCTTTTTTACCATTCGTGATGCTGCCACCCAACAGACAGATTATGAATTTGATCAGCCGGTATTGCAAAAAATTTATGATCAATGGCATTCCCAGGGATTACGGATCTTTTTGAACAATTATTATATTGTTTTGACTGTTTCTGGAACTGGGGCCATGGAAAAGTTGAATCAATATGGTAATTATATTGAATCTATTTTGGCCCCCTATCGGGTGACAGAATTAAAAAACGATAGCCCCAATAACATGGCAAAATTCTTTGGCCGCATTTTATCCCCGATTACCAAGCCGTCACCAAAACGGTGTGATAATCAAATGGCAGATTTGGTCACGGTTGATGATGTTATTTTTCAAGACGATGGATTGGTCCGGTATGTTAGCGGGGGGGAACAATCCTTTGCTGCATTAATCTCATTCAAGATGTCGCCTGATTTTCTGGACGAAGAATTTTTTGATGAAATGGCGACATTACAAACAGAAATGATTTGTATGAACGGATTTCGGATTATGGGGGCATCAGATGTCGAAAGTGTGATCCGTCAACGTCGCGCGACCGCCGATGAAAACAATGACACAACCGAAGAACAAATTGTGGCCGCCCGCGGGGCAATGGATGAAAATATCACGGGAACACAAACACTGGTTAATTATTATCCGTTGTTTTTGATCTTTGGTCGATCCCAAGATGCCTTGCAGAAAAGCATAGATGACGTTAAAAAGATTTGTGCATCATACGGTGTATCCCCCATGATCGAAGATTTTGCGTCCAAAGTATCATGGTTTTCACAAATCCCAGGATTTAATGTTTTCCCACGCAGCTTTAAGATGTTATCACGCACCGCCGCGGTCAGCGTTCCAATGTCAACCCAACCGACCGGTGTTGAAAATTCTGATTGGGGTCCGGGTCCTTTGGTGGTCTTTCCCACGGCCCAGGGAACACCCTATCAATTTCAATTTCACGTTTCTGATGCGCCGGCGGCGGTGGGTCATACATTGACCATTGGGCCAACAGGCGGCGGGAAAACCACATTATTTTCTTTTCTGATTGCCATGTCCATGCGGCACCAGAAATTAAAGGCATTCTTTTTTGACCGTAATAAAGGGGCAGAGATATTTACCCTGGCGGTGGGGGGAAAATACATCACAATGCAAGGCAAAGAAAAGACAGATGGTTTGTCATTTCAAACGCACTTGAATCCATTAAAGATGGCCGATACAGTTGCCAATCGGGCCTTTTTGCGGCGGTGGTTTTCAATTATTACCGGTGTTGATGACGCGGCATCGGCCGACGAAATTGCCCGGGCGGTGGCGGTGAATTTCGACTATTTGGATAATCAAGACCGCTTGCTAAAGAATTTATGGCAAAGTTGTTTTTCCGCCACAGGGCCCATGCGTCCGGCATTAAAAAAATGGATAGATCCATTGCAATACGGTGACATGTTTAATGAACAATCCGATACATTGGATCTGGGGGCGCGGTTAACAACATTTGATTTTACCGAAATTTTACAGGATGAAGTCTTGGCCCCGGCGGTTATATCATATATCTTGCACCGGATTAATAACACAACAGTGGCGGGGGGAAATCCATCGCTGATTATGATCGATGAAACGGCACCTATGCTGGAAAATAAAATGTTCCGGGATAATTTTATCACCGGTCTGCAAGAAGGACGCAAGAACCGCCAGGCATACATGGTTGCATTCCAACGGGCAAATGTTTTAGATAAACTGGGGATTGGTGACGTTGTCCGGGGCCAGGCACAAACAGTTCTGTTTTTCCGCAATCCCGCGGCTGATGCCCGTGATTATGAACATTGGAATCTTAATCCACTGGAAATGGCATTTATCCAGGGTCGGGCCTATCCGCATTTGAAACGGGCGGTCTTGTTGTCGCGTCCTGTGACCGGGGAATCGGTTATTCTGAATACAGAACTGGGGGGATTGGGGCCACTATTGCGGTTATTTGAATCTGGTCGATCGGCGGTTCTTTTGGCCGAAGAATTGTACAAGCAATATGGCAATGCCTTTGTCGCCGAATATTTGAAAAAGCAAGGGGCCGGTAATCTGTGAATCGGGTGCGTATAATTTTGGTTGCCATCATGGGATTATTGGTTGTGGGGGACGCGTCGGCGGTTGATGATTGCCTGGTTTATAAAATGACCCCACGGGTGCGTCTGGAAACGCCCCAGTGGCAAAAATCTGTGGTACAACCGTTAAAGCCGATGGATTTTCTGCATGGAAATGTGATTGCCACGTTGATTGATAATTATGATATAACCGCCGATGTTACCCCAATCGAAGATGGATTTTGCGTGGCGTTAAAGGCGGTTGATGCCACCATTGGATATAATGATTTCTTGGTGCAAATTGATCGTCGGCATCGGCCGGGAACGTGTGCCTATGATGCGATTTTATCCCACGAAGATGAACATATTCGTGCCTATTTATCCATCGCAGATGATATGGCCGGCGACATCTATACGGCGGTTCAAACCGCGGCAATGTCGGTTATGCCGGTCTTTGTTCATGATGAATTGGCCATTGAATCTGCCATTGATGAATTAAATCGTCGGTTGCAATCGCATCCGGATGTAATGTTAATTAATCGCCAGATTCGTGGTGCCGAAGAAATAAAAAACCGCGCGGTCGATGCCCATGACGATGGATCACGGTTAAAGGTCTGTGGTGATTTCTAAAAATAATGGATAGGGCGGTTAATGTGCCATATCATCCCCATCCCAATAATCCAGGCGTCCGGACGGTAATGTCAAAACCCGTGTCATCCCAATTTGATTGATAAAATCGTTATTATGACTGATTAAAATAATTGTTCCGGCAAAGTCATGAAAATTATCGGCAATGATGGCAACCGTATCTGGATCCAAGTGATTGGTTGGTTCATCCAATATTAATAAATTTGCCCGCCGCAGCAACAATTTACACAACGCCACACGGGCCCGTTCCCCCGGCGACAGATCAGATATCTTTTTGAATACATCATGGTTATAAAATAAAAAATTTCCCAACGCGGCCCGCAATTGCATATCAGAATAATCGGCCGATGATACCGATTCTATAATGGTCTGGTTGGGATCCAGATCTTGCAGTTCTTGGGCATAATAGGCAATGTCGGTTTTTGGATTAATGGTGATGGATCCGCGTTCTGGGGATAATTGCCCCAATATCAATTTTACCAATGTTGATTTTCCAGATCCATTGCCCCCACGGATTAAAAATCTTTCGCCCCCATCAATATAAAAAGACAAATTACGATACATCAATTTGGCACCAGGATAACGAAACCACAGATTATCAACCGTGATCGGTACCCGCGCCCCATCACGATGCGGCCCCAGATTCATTTGCAGTTTTTTGTATTCAATATCACGGCTGGTGCGGTTGGCCATGATTTTGGCCAATTGGGCCGCCCGGGTTAACCCCACCCGTTTCATGGCGTGGTTGGTGGGACTGGCGGCGTCGGCACGGGCAACAAAATCTGTTAAATGCTTTATCTGACGTTCTTCACTGGCGATCTTTACATCGCGTGCATGGCGTATTTCTGCGATTTTTCGTTTATAATCATCATAGTTTCCGTCATAAATGGTGATTTTATGTGTTGGCTTGTCAATATGCATGATTTTGTTGGTCACAGCGTTCAAGAACGCGATATCATGACTGATGATTAACACAGTGCCACGGTATTTCTTGATGGTTTCCGTGACAAAGTCGCGGGTCTGGCCATCCAGATGGTTGGTCGGCTCGTCCAATAACATAACCCCCGGCATGGAATAAATCAAACGGGCAAAGGCCACACGTGACTTTTGCCCACCCGACAGATCACATAACCGCATATCCAGCCAATTGTCATCAATACCCATCTGATCGATTAATGTTATCAGGGTGTCTTCGGCGGTATAAACCTCGTAATGATCCAAACGTTCCTGGATGCGTGAAATCTCTGTGGCCACGTCGCCATTGTCGGGATCTTGGGCCAGACGTTCATACGCCGCCGCCATTTGTGATTCCAGATCTGCAATTGGCCGTCCAGAAATTAAAAAATCCCAGACAGTCATTTGTGGGGTGGTTATTTCAATGACTTGGGGTAAATAACCGAAATCCGCACCATTGACATCAATTGTTCCAAGATCAGGCGCAATTTGCCCCAGCAGCAGCCGAAACAAAGTCGATTTTCCCGCCCCATTAACCCCAACAATCCCGCATTTATCCCGTGGGTTCAGATTAAATGACGCATCGTCATAAACAACGGTTGTCCCAAATGATAAAGATAGATTTTTG
>CATNBF010000025.1 GCA_950096895.1 uncultured bacterium
CCACACGCCACATCCGGGGAACATGTCGTCGAATTTGTATCACACTTAACCACCACCGGCCCCAGATCGGTACTCTGGCTGAAACAAACGGGGGCCAATACGGTCTTGGCATGTGTTAATGCAGACCAGCCATCTGGACATGTTCCACCCGCCATGGCAACACACGGTGTCACGCAAACAGAAACGATCAAGATCCGACTCAGATGGCGTATGATCTCACTCTCCTAAGATACTGGTGTACATGATTTGTCGAAATTCAGGATCACCAACCCCATCAAAGATCATCGCATTGCGACATCCGCGTGCACAGTTCTTGGCACACGCCGCCGCATCATTATATTGATATCGATATCCCCACTTTGAAGAATACGGTGCCACCATCGCGCACCAACAATGAATATTATCCGCCTGGTTCGCACCAAGCTGCATTATCATCCAGCACCGTCACATCGGCCGTTCCCCCAGATGCGGTACACCGTCCGACCAACGTCACCGATACACCGGCACAATCAACTGTGCAATCTGATGTATCATAACAGTTGTCCGACGTCGCACACACTGTTGCCGAGTTCAGACGGAAACACTGGGTTTCCATCCCAAATCCCCCGACCATCATGCATGCATAAAAACAAAAACATGCAATTAAAAATTTCAATTTTTGGCTCTAATTTCTTGTGATGATTAAAATCGTAATAAAATATAAAATTGAACACAAACATAAAAAAAGCCCCCAAATTAATTGGGGGCAACATTTGGATTTAATCCACCAGATTATGACCTGTCATATCCCCAGGCTGATCAATACCCATCATGTGCAGCATCGTCGGCGCGATATCGGCCAACCCACCATCACGTACCGTATGCGGTTCGTTTGACACCACAATCAAATTCACAGGATTTGTCGTGTGCGCCGTCCAGGGCAGGTTATTCGCATCATCCCATAACTTTTCTGCATTACCATGATCTGCCGTTATCAGCACGGTTCCCCCCATTGCCAAAACCGCCGGCACCAGGCGTTCCAACTGCGCGTCCAGCGTTTCCATCGCCCGCACCGTGGCATCTATATTTCCCGTGTGTCCCACCATGTCACCATTGGCATAATTCAAAATAACCACATCAAATTCACCCAAGCGCGGCAACAAGGCATCTGTAATTTCCACCGCAGACATCTGGGGCGTCATATCAAATGTCGCCACCGCCGGGGACGGGATCAGAATCTTTTCACATCCATCAAAATCTGCATTTCTTTCGGCATCAAAGAAATACGTTACGTGGTTGTATTTTTCTGTTTCGGCGATCCGCAACTGACGCTTGCCGGCATGGGCCAATACATCCCCCAACGTGTTTTCCACCGCCACATCCGGTAATAAAGCAGGGCAAATCTCGTTTAATCCTTCGCCATATTGGGAAAAGCACAACATATGAACCCCACGGGCCGCGATTGCACGAACAATCTGACGGGCGCGATCGCTGCGATAATTTCCAAACAAGAATCCATCACGCGCCGTCATGGGAACATCCCCATCTATAACAGTCGGTTGGATAAATTCATCTGTTTCACCACGGGCATAGGCGTCACGCAGTGCGTCATCAATACTGGCCGCGTGAAATGGTGCCGTCGCATCCGCGATCGCCGCCACGGCTAATTCTGTGCGATCCATGTTCTGATTACGATCCATCGCATAATAGCGTCCCGACAATGTACCAAAGAACGCCCGTCCATCGCCCAGGTATTCCCCCAACGCATCTTTGATCGCGGCAATATACGTCCCCCCAGACTGGGGCAGGGTATCGCGCCCATCGGCGATAAAGTGAATGCACACACGCACCCCCATATCCAGAACGCGTTTTGCAATGGTCATCATGTCGTCCAGATTGGCATGAACACGCCCATCAGACATCAATCCAGCCAAATGAACAATACCACCATCATTTTTAACCGCAGACACAAATTCGGACAATGCCGGGTTTTTATCCCAATCTTCCAGTTCGAAACGCCGCAAGAACTGGTTAACAATACGTCCAGAACCGATGGTGATGTGTCCCACCTCTGAATTACCCATGGTTTGTGGGGGCAATCCCACCGCCGGCCCACTGGCATCCAGCTGCGCATGCGGATATTGCGCCAACAACCCATCCAAGAACGGCGTTTTTGCCATCGCCACGGCGTTATGCCGGGTATCTGCGCTGATCCCGACACCATCCAGAATACATAAAACCAACGGTTTATTCATCTTAACCCCCATTATTTTATCAAGGGGCAATCTATCACAACTGTTTTTTGATTGCAAAAGAAAAAGAAAAATTGTATAAATAGGAATATAGGAAGCATTTCATACATAATAAAATATAAAAATTTGTAATTGGAGATTAAGAAAATGGGCGGCAGAAATTCAGCAACCACAGCAGTAGATGCACACATTGGCCAGCGGATGCAATTGCGACGCACAATGATGGGCCTGTCACAGAAAGATCTGGCCGGCATTTGTGGGGTGACCTTTCAACAAATTCAAAAATACGAATCCGCCGGAAATCGCATTTCCGCATCGCGTCTGTTTGAATTAAGCCAGGCGTTACAAACCCCGATTTCCTTCTTTTTTGCGGGATTGCCGGGCAATGTTCCCGAAGAAACACGATCAAATCGTTCCCTGCGCGTATCAGAGCAGCAGGCCAGTGATCCATTATCCAAAAATGAATCATTGTTATTAATTAATCTGTATTGGAAATTACCAAACGAAGGTCAACGTAAAATCGTTATGAACATGCTAAAATCACTGAACGGTTTGGATCAATAAAATATCCCGGGCGACCGGGATTTTTTTTACCCAATATTGCCCCCAATTGATTATGAAAAAAGTCTTAGATTTTTTTAATTATCCACAAAAAAAATCCCCCACCGGGGGATTTTTATGATGATTATTTTCGATTCCTATTTCAAAGATATCTTATACGTACCTTCATTTCGGACGCAATTGCTATAATCCGCCCCAGAAACCGTCCAACACTGCTGCTTCATTTCGGATGAATTGGTTTTATTTTTACCATACTGTAAATCATTCAAAGACAATGGCATCATCTTTTCGCATTCCAATGTTGTCTTGCCATCTACGACTGTGGTGTTGATCAAGCTATGCTGGGGGCATTCAAAACATTCCCCAGTGGTTGGGTCAACCTTGCGACTGTTTGATTCTACGCATGACGCACATTCTTTGGTGCCTGGGCGAAATCCTTCATCCGTCTTTCTGCACCGATATTTTGTACATTTTTCACCTTCGGGGGTATATATTTCGTGCTTTGTGGCATCGTATCCCTGTTGAAAATCATCACACATTTTCACGTTTGAGCATACCGTCGAATTTGCTTCGATACAATCTGTCTTTGCAGCATTGGGTTTATATCCATTCAGACAAACCAGTGTTTCATTAAAATTCAATCCATGATCATCGATCCGATATAATGTCGCCGTTGATATCATATCGTCCCAACCGGACCGTTCTGCACGAAAAACAATCGGATACGCAAAGCCGCCTTTGCCAGATGGGGCCCATCGCCCAATAGCCAGCAGCACGTCATGCTCTTGCTTTTTATGTGCGCCGCAACCTTGTTTATATCCCCAAAAAAATCTGGGAATACTATCTTCAATATTTGGCGATTTTTTATCCGTCGCAAACGTTACCTGCCCAAAAATCCCATCGGATTTATTGTTTAATACCGTCTTGGTGTCACATCCACTGGGTGACGTCAGGCTGCATTCATTACCATAATAACCATCCTTGCATAACCAAAAGCACAGATTTGAACTATTCTGGGGTGTAAAATATTCTGTCCATGCGTCACCTTTGTTTTTATTTCGTCCTTGTAATTGAATCGGACAAAATCTGGCCCCATTGGCATTTACCGACATTGCCACCATCATAATAATCGCCATTTCATCATCATAGGTTCCACGATTTGACAGACTTTTTTGCTGTTTTTTGTCTTTATTCCAGTTTTTACATTGCCCGAATCCGTCATACCCACGAATACACCCCTCAACATCTTCTGCCCTGTGTGAACCACATGTAAATATGAATTTGGAACTATCCTTAATCCCCCAATCATTGGCGTATGACGATATGTCCACCGCCGCATAGGCATGACCGAACCCAAAACATAAACAGACAATCAAAAAAAATTTTATGTAATTCATCATTTTGCGTTCCATTATTTTGTCGTTTCTTTGACATAACATGCGGCATTTGAATCGCCTGGGACCCATGTCCCTTGCATAGATATACATTTTAATTCAAACCACGCATCCGAAAGCTTGCACGTGTTGGTTTCCGGGATATAGGTTGCCATCCCCATGGTCGCTGTATCTTCATTGATCATCTTACAGCTCCAGCTAACATCACTTAGCATGCAAAAGCCCAAATATTGATTGCGATCTTGGGTTGGATTGGTTTCATTTGCCCCCGCCAGACTTTCAATAAGCTTTGGCGTGGAAACATCGCTGGCCTTTGGTCTTTTTGTGAAATTCGCATAAAAATCTGCCAAGAACGCTTCATCTTTCTGGGCGTCGGTCTTAGAGACTAATGTTTTCTTGGTATCTTCATAATCCAACCATTCCCCGCCAACTTCTGAACACATTTCTTCTTGGATATTATACAATTCAGATTCCAGGTCGCTGCGAATACTGTCAATAACCCCAACAACACTGGCGAACGCACCGGCTTCCTCTGCTTTCTTGTCTGGATTCTTGCAATATTTCGCAAAAACATCATCCAATTCCACCAACAAATCTTCGTATGGAACATTCTTACATCCCCACGGATAGACATCTTGGCCCTTGGGCGCGGTGCCCGACGGGGTACATCTATCGGTCAACCAATCTTCGACTACGTCTTTACAACTATCAGAAATATTGATTTCATTAACCGTGTCCACGAATGACAACAACGAGCTTAGCCCACATTCCTTACCATCCCATTTTCCATTGGCATCAAATTGGCATGCCGCGCTGTTCCCGTCAGAATAAAGTGATGCACACGTCGTGACCCGTTCGGCACATGTATTTGCCGTAACGTATCTAGCCAACGCATCTGTCCGCGAATCAGAATCACGCTTGGTCCGACCAGACGCAGTTGAATCCCGGCCACTGGTCGCCAGATCTTTTAACGAATTACTATTCTTATCATAGCATTCGGTAATCGTGCTGATACATGTTGACTTAACTTTTTCGATCAAATTGTCTTGCGCCTGGGCAATTTCAATCATAGCAGTGCGCTTGAATTCTGTCCAAACCATATCGGCATCGTCACGGCATGTATCTAATGCACTGGTTGCGAATTTCCGCTTGTCATCCAAAAAGGCGTTAAACCGCTGGTTCTTTTGCAAGATATCACCCATACCATCGGCGTCATACAAACTGATCAACGTGGTCAAATTTAACAGCTTTGGTGACGGAATTGCTTGCCCTTGGGCATCAACATAGCCACCGGTATCATCCAAACATTTTTTGAAATTTTCCCCACAAACCGCATCCTGGGTAATGGCTGTGCGTACTTTTTCCAAACACTCGTTCACATCCGCAGAATTGTGTGCGCGGTATTCTTTCAAGCGTTCATCACGCAACGCCTTGTCCATTTCACGAACCTTTTGTTCCATATTCGTGCGGCCTTTGTCGACAATTTTTTCAAAATCGTTACACGACTGGGTAATTAAGATATTATAAGAACTGCGCACCATGTTCAAGATCGGGCCAGAACACGTTTCTTTGACAACTTCCAGACACGATTCACTGGCCGCGTTATAAAGTTTTACCCCTTCCAGCGTGCTAAGATCAGTGGCACTAGACCCGCCGAATAAAGAACCGCCCGACGAGCCGCCCGACCACAACGAATCTGCATCCAATCCACCCCCCAAATCAAAATCCATAACCCCCAAAGACAGACTATTGCCACTGCCGCTGGTGCTGCTGGACTTTTTACCAGACAAAAGATCATCAATTTCACCCAATAACTTTGCGGCCGCACTGGGGTCATTTTTCACGGCATTTTCCCCTTCGGTTGCGGTATACATGGCATTAACTTCGCCCGCGGTCAGGGTAACCGACTCTAAATTCTTGGTTGCAAAAGATTGCAACATACCCAATGCCGCTTCGATATTTTCTTTATCTTGACGGATTGTGGTGTAACGCGAACTGCAATAACAACGCTTTACATCTTCGTTTGCCTTGGCACAAAATTGATCCATACAGGTGTTATACGCATCACGGCATTCCGAATACCCGCCGCCGATTTTCGATACGTCGTCAAAAACCTCTGTCGCGCGGGAAACACCCGAACGCGAAATATATGATTTGTTGGTCGCACTGCGTCCTGATGATGTGGTGGTCGCCGCCCCACGTGCAACATTGGCACTGGATGCCGCCCGACTAACCCCGGCCACAGATGTCGCCCCAGATGGCATCGCGCTGCGCGAAATACGATTTAATGCATTGGCCACTTTTTGCCGAATAGAACTGCGCGATAGGGCGGACGTGCTGACCGTGTTTGTGGCGGTACGGGCACTGGATACTGTCGAACTGGCTGCGCGCGATACCGTTGATGTTGCGCCCGTCGTTGCGGTCGAACGTCCCACACGGGATGTCGTGGCCGTTTCAACACGTGCCCCAGACCGGGCCGAAACCGGTGTCTGGGCCGTTGTCCCGGTACCGGCGCGAACAACCACGCGTCCCGCACGGGCCGATGTTGAATCAGTTGTATCCGATGTTGCGACAACGTTCACAGGGGTCGTATTACCCGCACGCGGATTTGGTGCCTGGGCCCCGAATGTCGCATGACACAACCCCGCACACCCCAGTGTGATATACCAAATATGACGAAGATTCAATCGCTTAGCTTTCAAATAATTTTCTCTCTGTTACGATTGTAGCACTTTTGTCGCACGTGAATCAACAACCATTTTTATTCAATGCAACAATTTACAGCGTTTTTTACCCATTGGCCCAAACGCTTTACCGTTGACCGATCACCGGTATTTTGTAATGGGCATGCCGGTGTTGCCACCGGGGCACTTTTATGATCCACCCCGGCCGAACGTTTCTTGGCTTTAGATGTCCCAACAGTGGCATCAATCATCGCCTGTTCATACAGGGCCGGTTCAGACTTTTGCACACCGGTTAAATCAACCAAGTTCATATTAATCCCCCAGAACAAGGAATATAGTTCATAGGCCTTGTCAAACAGGGCATATGCATCTTGGGACTGGCCCGCCGACAGGGCCTTGGTTCCCACCTCTATCAAACGCATAGATGCCGCCAACAGATGTTTCGAAATACACCACACTTCGCCATTTTCAGCGGTTGATTTTTGAACAATGCGCCCCATTAATTCTTTGCGCATATCACGAACCGTATTGATCAGATCGTAAAATCCAGACTTTTGGGTTTTGGCCCCACTGAAAAAGAAATGTTCTTCTAGTGATATTAAATTCATCAACGCAATGGACAAATCCTGGTCAGACGATAAATCCAAAGGATTCACCTTTTTCGCCGCATCGGCCGCCATAACCATTTCGTCCAACGTCATTTTTTCTTGTTTTTTCTTTGCCATGTCATCCCCCATATCTTACAGATAAATAATCGCCGCAAAAACCACCGTCGCAATCATCAAGAACGATAATGGTACCACGACTTTCTGGAATGGGAAACGGGCGCGCCCCCCATTTTCACGCTTTAATTTTACATACCACCGTGCCCCCAGATAAAACGCAATCGTCCCAACAATCGCGCCCAACATAAACTTGTCCACCCCCCACAGACGTGATGCCCCGAATGTGACACCTGGCATCAAATACACCGCCCCCAGCAACGCATAATACCCCACAAACGGCAAGATAATTTGTAACCAAACGTTTGTAACGCCATGCTTTTTCAACCAACCTGCGGTCCAGAAAAATAGTGATAATGTCAATCCACCGGCCCAAATCCCAGTAATAACATCATCAACACCAATTAAACGTGCCCCTTCGAGTCCGGCCCCCACCGCAACCGTACACACCGGACAGACCGCATGCGCGGCATGGGCGCAAAAAACCGCCAATGCACCACCTGATATGATTTTTAATATTTTTTGCATTAAAAAATCCTTTCCTTTGGTATTTGAAATCATAGCCAATATTGCAATCACCCGTCAATATGATTTTATAACACCACGTAAATGGGCCGATCGGGCACGGGGGTTATCGGCAACTTCGGCCCCAGATGGGGTAACGGCGCGTATCGCGGCAAAAGGTGCCGGCACCGTCATCGGCAAGCGCGGATCCCCCGGCACCGTTGTCCAATCACGAAATGTATTTTTGACAATCCGATCTTCGATCGAATGAAATGTCACCGCCAGACACATTCCCCCAGGATTCAAATGACCCGGCACCGCATCCAACGCCCGTGTTAATTGTCCCATTTCATCATTGACCGCCATACGCAAGGCCTGGAACACAGGTGCAACGTCACGCGGGTTATAAATCAAGTCCCGCAAACCAAATGTCGTCTGGGGGGCGGCCGCACGAATGGCGCGTGCAATTGCCATGGCATTGGGCACATCGCCAAAATCACGCAGTACCCGCGCCAGTTCCACATCTGATAAATCCATAATCAGTTCTGCGGCCGTCCGTCCCACCCCAGACATACGCATATCCAGCGGCCCATCAAACCGAAAAGAAAAGCCACGATCTGGGACATCGATCTGCATCGAAGAAATCCCTAAATCAAAGACAATCGCATCATAGGCGTCGGGCAAATGTGCCAATTCATCAAACGGCATTGCAATAAATGTAAATCGATCACCATATTGATCACGCATGGCCATGGCATCCGATACCACATTCGGATCACGATCAAATGCCGTAACAATCGCCCCAGATTCCAAAAATGCCCGCGAATAACCACCCGCACCAAATGTTGCATCAACAATACGCCGACCGGAAATGTCCCCCAGCGTCCTTAACACATCATTTAACAAGACCGGAATATGTTTCATTATTCAATTTCCACCTTGATCCCCAACGCCGCCAAATCGGCCGCCGTTGTCGCACTTAGCTCTACCATATTCGGCAAGGCTAACGTGGCAACTTTATCTGCCGCATGCAGACTTAAAATCACCTGGGTGCGGCCACGCCCCAGACCGTCAATCGCCTTTTTAACATCGCCCAAGACATCACCATTGTAAATATCTAATGTCATCTTCTTGGCCATTTTTGCCACCCATTCGGCCAGCGGGGTTATCGAATCCACAAAGATCGATACACGATCATCACGGGCCGACGTCTTGCCTGAAATTAAAACCACATTTTCTGATCCCAGAATCTGGGCAAAGACCGACGCCGATTCCCCAAATGCCACCGCATCAATGTTCCCAAAACTATCCGACGCATTAATGGTTATCATGTCCTTGCCGGTCTTGGTGCGACGACGTGAAAAAGAGTTCACATTTGCGGCAATTTGAACCGGTTTTCTGTCACCCAATGTCCCCAGTGTCGCACTGGTTGCCAATCGGGCACGCGTAATCAGATGCTTATACTGATCCAGTGGATGCGCGGAAATATAAAATCCCAATGCCGCCAATTCATTTTCCAACCGTTGACCAAATGACCACGGGCTGGTACGGGGTAAATTCTGACGCAGACGATCTTCGGCCACGTCATCTTCGACCGTATTCGCAAACAGCGACAATGAATTTGCCCCATCCTTGGACTTGGACGCATATGATAAGATCGCATCAGCATTCATAAAAATTGCCGCCCGGTTCGGTTCTAATGAATCCAACACACCAACACGGGCAAACGCTTCCAGGATCCGCTTGTTCATAATCGGGGCGCAGCGTTTCGCAAAATCAGTCAGATTTTTGAACCGCCCATTGGCATTACGTTCGGCAACAATCGCATCTGTGGCAACAACGCCCACCCCCTTGATTGCGGCCAATCCATAAACAATCTTGCCATTTTGAACGGTAAACAAAGATTCACTGATATTAATATCCGGCGCAACAATCTGGATGTTAAAGTTGGTCTTGGCATCATCAACGAATATCGCCAATTGATCCGTGTCGTTCAAGTTACTGGACATCGATGCCGCCAGAAATTCGGCTGGATAATTCGCCTTTAGAAAGGCGCACTGGTTCGCCACAATGGAATAGGCAATCGCGTGTGATTTGTTAAAGGCGTATTTTGCAAATTCCTTGAACTTTTCCCATAAATCTTTGGCTGTATCGCGATCCAAGGTTTTATTTTCTTCACACCCGTTCAGGAACTTTACCTCTAGTTCATTCAACACCTCGATTTTCTTTTTTCCCATGGCCTTGCGCACGCTATCGGATTGACCGCGGGTAAATCCGGCCAAGGCACGTGTTAACTGCATCACCTGTTCCTGGTACACGATAATGCCATAGGTTTCTTTCAGGATAGGTTCCGCCTTTGGATGAACATATTCGATCGGTTCTTCGCCGTGCATACGGGCAATAAATTGGGGAATAAAGGCAATGGGGCCGGGACGGTTTAACGCATTCAACGCCGAAATTTCCAAGAAACTGGTTGGATGCATCTTGCGCAGTGTCTGTTGCACAAACTGGGCATCAAATTGGAATATGCCTTCGGTTAATCCACGTTGCCATAATTGCATGGTTTTTTCATCATCAACCGGTATCGCATCCAGATCAACATTAATCCCACGTGTTTTTGCAATCAAACGCGTCGCATACTTTAACACCACCAGGGTTTCCAACCCCAAAAAGTCGAACTTAATCAATCCCGCCGATTCCAGATAGTGACCGTCATATTGGCACGACGGCAGGGGGTTCGCCGGATCGCGATAGACCGGTGCAATTTTGGTCGTTGGCCGGTCGCCGATAACAACGCCACACGCATGCTGCCCCAGGTTGCGCAAGGCCCCTTCTAATTCTTCGGCAACAGTGACAACCTTGTTCATATCTTCGTCGGCATTCAAGATATCTTGCATCTCAGGTGATGCAGATACAGCATCTTTTAATGTCTTGGCATCGGCCGGTATTAATTTCGACAATCGATCTGATTTAGAATAGGGGATACCATACACCCGTGCAATATCACGAATGGCACCACGGGCCTGCAGGCTGCCGAAAGTGATGATACGACAAACCGAATCATGACCATATTTATCACAGATATACGCCAAAACCCGTTCGATACCGGTCGGTTCAAAGTCCACGTCGAAATCGGGCATTGAAATACGATCTGGATTCAAAAATCGTTCAAACAGCAATCCATACTTTAACGGATCCACATGCGTAATCCCCAACGCCCATGCCACAATTGACCCCGCACCAGATC
>CATNBF010000026.1 GCA_950096895.1 uncultured bacterium
CGAATACGCGGCCCGTGATTCTCGTTTTATTATTGTGAACAAGCCCAATGGTGGTCTGTCTGATGCGCGTAATGCGGGGATGAAACATGCCACCGGTGAATATATCATGTATCTGGACAGTGATGAATTCATTCATCCCCAGACGATGCAAAATGCCAAATATATCCCGATGTGCGATGGATCAGATATTGTATCATGGACATATGATCGCATTTATCGGCCCCAATTAATGGTGCGGTATAAACTGGGGCTGGATACGGATTCGGTTGTGCCGGGGCGTTTGCACAAGAAATATGATGTTACGAAAATCAAGACGCGTGTGACGGATGACATCTATGCCTATGCCACAGAATTCAGTCATAACAGATGGACACGTGATAAAAAGTGGAAGATTAAACACTGTCAGGTATGGAAGAATTTATATCGCCGTGAATTGATTGCCGATATTCCATTTATCAAGGGGATTTTATTTGAAGATATGCCGTGGTGGAGTGCGGTTATGTTACGTAATCCGCGTGTGACGATTACGGGATTGCCCCTGTATTTCTATGTTCCAAATTTTGGGGGAATTGTTCTATCGGCCAAGCAATTAAAGATCATGCAAAGTGTCTGCACCGGGATTACGGTCGCGTACGAGCTATATGCGCGGACCGCAACCCCGTACCAGATGCATCAATGGCAAAAGAATTTCTTGTGGTTGTTTATTTATTGGGCCTTTCGCAAGGTAAAATATCTGGACAATGATGCGGATCGTGCGGCGGCGCGTGATTATCTGCGTCATGTGGTGCAAATTGGGGCGTTATCAACCCCGCCGTATGGATGGGCCCGTTTGCTGCGACAAAAGATCATTGATTATATTGGTGATCCCAAATAAAAATCCCGCCATTTGGCGGGATCTTTATATTTATGTGCCTTAATTTATTGCTTTTCAAATGGGCATTTATTGGGAAAACGTGCGGCCAAGAATGCGGCATTGCCGTGCATGATTTCAGGGGTATTGGCATCATCATCGTTGATGCAAAAGATTGGGGCACGTTTGATTGCATGGCGGGCCATGACGGCATTGGTGATGCATACCGGTGACCGGCGTGTAGAGTACCAATGGATCGCGTTATAAATTCTATCAAAAAAGGGATGGCGCGTGCCTTTGGCCGCCCGTGATCGGATAAATATGGCGCGGTTATGAACCCGATCATAAAGGTTGACGATCCACCGCTGAATATCACTGTGTGTGCGGAATTTATTGCGTATCTGCCAATCGACATGTGATCGAATCAGTGGATGCGACATGCATTCGATCCATGTTGATTTGGTATAGGGGTCGATCCCATGGCTGGGGCGTGGATTATACAGGTGCCGGCCAAAGATATCTGAAATAAATTGGGCGGATAAAATTAAACTGTGGATATAACTATCGCAATGGTGCATCCATTGATCGATATCCCGGTGGGTGCGCCGATGCCGTCCATAGCGTACACGGGCCCGTCCACGGGCATCATAAAAGAAATTTGGCATGATGGGGCGATTAAAAAACACATCATCATTCATGATTAAAAAATGTTCCGATAAATTCTTGATATTGGGAATGCACATTTCAATGGTGGTTGAATTGAATGTTGGCAATGCATCGGCCGGGATAATATCTTCGTGTGGGACAATAGTAATTTTCGGATGATGCGTGTTTAGCCATGATGGCACCTGGCCAAAACCGGTAATTATATAGATATGGTTAACCCATGGGGCGCATTCGGCCACCGACCGCAATGAATACCGAAATTCGCCATTATCCCGCCAACGCGCGTTGGTCGCGGATGCTTTCGCATCCGCGACATTATTCTGTTTCTTGCCCAGGATTTTTTGCATCCATTTGTTCTTTTGGGCCGCCCATTTTTGATCTGATCCATCGACCCATAAATAAACAATATCAATTTTTTGCATAAATATCCCCCGGGTATATGGGAACACAATCCCATCTTATATCCCAAAGGATAACATCCGACGCAGTGTCCGTCAAAGATATTTTTATATCCCAGATTGTTGCAGATTTTTGGGAATTTCCACCACCCAATTCATCCCCAGCATCGACGGTTTTCCCCATGCATAAAGGGGACGGAATATGGTCTGGATTCGCCGGGCGGCATTTATGGCCTGCATGCCCCGCGCCCGTTTTTGTGTCACAGCATTAATCGTCCCATTACCCCGTCGCCGTAAATGATTAACCCAATCGGGGCCCCGGGCGGCGGCCTTGGTGATCAACATATCCATATCAACCGCGCCAAAATGTAACAGGTACAGATTTTTATCAATATGGAAATTTTTACCGCGGACGTGATGAAACCCGCTGCCCCATGGGGCGGGGCGGAATAAAACAACCGGCTTGGTATACCTGGTTGATAACAGGGCATGGCCCCGTTGCATCAAAAGAGGGCGCGTGCGATCTAATTTTTTTTCTAAATTCATGTGTTGGCCAACGTCCAATCCCAATCCCGATAGCGATGTTACCCCCCGCCGTGCGGCATCAGATAAATACTCGGCCAGGGATAGGCCGGTGTCAGGATTTACCACCAAGAATTCATCACAATCGCATCCAATCACGATATCGTAACCGCGCGCAAATAAATCTGTGGCCAGACGTGAAACCAAATCAATACGATAGCGGTCGCCCGCCGCGCGCGACATTGGTGTGTGTGGTAATTTTTTTACGTGCGCCGCCCCGGCGTTTTTGGGAACCATCTGATCTGTCCCGTCCAGATAGATATACAGGTTTTCCATCCCCAGTTTGCGACCATAATACGCGATCCACCGGGATAAAAAGAATTCATCATTGCGGGCCATTGTGATGGCGGCAATACGCATGGTTTTCGGCATTTTTTTGCTAATGGTTCGTTTTGATGGTGTTGTCATATCCCCTCGATAAAAACTTTATGAAAAAAATGTTTGATATTGCGCCACGCGATTTTTATAGGATTGCGTGTGATAAACCACTTATTAAAATCTGGGCCATAGATGCGGTTGGCGTTTTCCATAATGGCATCACGCCCATGGTTATCCATATGCCGCAAGACATAGGCGATTTGCCCGCCCAACGCCCCATGCCGCCGTCGCCAAGACATCTTTTTTATAAATGGCAATCCTTGCCGATATAGCCCCGCCACGCGGTTATAGGTTTCGCGGCCATGCACATGGTAAACGCCATCGGCGGTTAAACCTTGGTCCCGGATCAACCGCGCCAGCCCATTTTCATATTGGGCGATAACTGCGCCTTTGGATTCTAATTTGGTAATAGATGTCATAAATGTATCAAACCATGGTGACATAAAGATCGATGGCCGAAATCCCATAAACCAAGATTCTAAATGGGGTTTAATTTTATGGACTTTATAAACAGGGCCAATGGCGTCGGCATCCAGGTTTTCCATTTTCTGTAATAATTCACCAATATCCCCCAGTGGCCCATAAACAGAATCATTGACCATATAAACCACGTCAATATCCCCCAGGGTCATGTGATCCTGTGCCCAGATGTATGCCCGCTTGTACGATCCAAAATCATATTCCCCATGACGCATGGCATCGGCGTGCCGGACATGCGGGGCCAACTTTTTTAATTCCCCCCCCGGGGCATCATTATCCATAAAGATCACAACATCGCCATATTTGCCCAGACCACGCACCAATTGCATCAAAGATGCATCAACAATGCCAATTCCCATCGGATCATAGGCCGCCACCAAAAATAAACGTTTTGTTGTCATGTTTATACTATATCGATTTTAACGGATATTTGCAACCGAAACAAAAACGCCCCAGTCGGGGCGTTTTTGATTTATTCGGCGTTTTTACGCGTCTTTTTACGAATATTACTATCGAGTTCTTTTTTACGCAACCGGATGGTGTCGGGCGTGACTTCGACCAATTCGTCGTCTTGGATATAAGACAAGGCTTCTTCCAGCGAGATACGCCGTGGCGGGGCCAAGAACAGTTTTTCATCCGCCGTCACCGATCGCATATTGGTTAATTCTTTCCCTTTGATCGGATTAACCTCTAGATCGTTTTCTTTGGTGTGTTCACCAATGATCATGCCAGAATAAACCTGGGTCTGGGGTTCAATAAACAGTGTTCCCCGCGGCTGCAGGTTAAATAAGGCATACGTCGCCGCTGCGCCATTTTCCATTGATACCAGAACACCCGGTCGATATTGGGAAATCGGACCGCGATAGGGGCCATATTCCGCAAAGACGCGGTTCATAATGCCGGTGCCGCGTGTGTCCGTGCGAAATTCCGACAGGTACCCAATCAGTCCACGTGACGGGGCCGAAAACACAATACGTGTTTTCCCAACACCAGACGGTTTCATTTCTGTAATGGTGGCCTTGCGCAATGTCATCTTTTCAATTACCACGCCCGAGAATTCGTCATCGACGTCAATCACCACATCTTCGATTGGTTCCAAGACCTGGCCATTTTCGTCGGTATGCGTTACAACGCGTGGACGTGATACAGATAATTCAAATCCTTCGCGGCGCATCGTTTCAATCAGAATCCCCAATTGCAATTCACCGCGCCCAGAAACTTCGAATGATTCATTATTCTCGCTCTGTTTTACTTTTAGGGCGATGTTGGTTTCCGCTTCCTTAAACAGTCGTTCACCAATCATTCGTGATGTTAATTTTTTACCGCCCGACCGGCCCGCCAAGGGTGATGTATTCACAAAGAATGTCATGGTTAAGGTTGGCGGATCAATCGGCAGGGCCGGGATTGGTTCAGTCACGCTTAAATCGCATAACGTGTCGGCCACAGTTGCCTTAGAAAAGCCGGCGACAACCACAATATCGCCCGCCGACGCCGTGTCACGTGATACCTTTTCAACGCCACGGTGTTCAATAATTTTAGTAATTTTCGCCTGTTCAACCAGTTCGCCATTCATATTAATTGCTTTGACCGGTTGACCAACCTTGACCGTACCGCTTTCGATTTTTCCGGTCAAGATTCGACCGACATAGGGATCCGCCTCTAACGTGGTGGCCAGCATGCGAAACGGCGCGTCCAGTTGGCACCGTGTCCCATCACAATCTGGTGCCGGAACATGATCCACAATTAATTGGAATAATGGGGTTAAATCTTTCTTTTCGTCATTCAGATCACAAACCGCCCATCCATCACGACCCACCGAATACAGGTATGGGAAATCCAGCTGAGAATCTGTTGCGCCCAATTTATCAAACAAATCAAATGTTTCGGTTAACACTTCGTCCGGGCGGGCATCACTGCGGTCGACCTTGTTAATGCAAACAATCGGACGCAGCCCCAGTTTCAACGCCTTGCTTAATACGAATTTCGTCTGGGGCAGTGGGCCTTCGGAGCTATCTACCAAAAGCACCACCCCATCAACCATGGATAAAATACGTTCCACTTCGCCGCCAAAGTCTGCGTGTCCCGGTGTATCAACGATATTGATTTTGTATTCGCCCCATTGGATAGATGTTGGTTTGGCCGAAATCGTAATCCCGCGTTCACGTTCGATATCCCCGCTGTCCATGACGCGGTCTTCGATCTTTTCATTGGCGCGGAATGTGCCGGCCTGTTTTAACATATTATCAACCAACGTTGTTTTTCCGTGGTCAACGTGTGCAATAATTGCAATGTTGCGAATTTTCATCTGTTATGCCTTCTTGGGTTTTTATTCGGGCAATCATAGACGATAAATATTGATTTTTCAAGAAATAATACAAAATAATTGACATTGTGTTAAATTTGTCTATAATATATCCACCAATTATAATGCAAAGGGTTAAGAATGCGCGAGATGGATGAACAACAGATTTATCACATGATACGTGAAACACTGCAGAATTTTTATGGCGCAGCGCGGTTGTCGGTCATTCGCAAATGGCGGAAAATGACCCTGGCCCAGCGGCGGTGTGCGGTTCGTTCATTGGTATTGATGTGGGATGTGTCTTTGGATCCGGCGAAATATTTTTCGCGCAAGACGACCGTAAATTCTTGGCGGGATCAACACAAGATGATTTCTGGTGTGGATTTTGGCGAACCGGGGTACCAGACGTATTCCATAGTATGCAGTCCGGCCGACGTGGTTGTGGGGTATGCCGGTGCCGCGTTTGAATCCAAATTAGAATTACAGCATTATTATGGTTGTTTTTGTAATGCGGTTCTTGATTGGGAATATGATCGGACATCGGTAAACGTTCGTCACCAAGCCCAGGCATTTATGCACATAGAAAAAGTCGATGATATTATGCAACAATCGAAACAATGGCCAATGCGCCTAAAAAAGCAGCGTAGTAAATAAGTAGAAAAACAAAGGATTTATAAATGGCACAGCAAATGATTAATTACGACAAGACTATTGAAAAGTTTTTTGAATCGGTTCTTGTATTTTTGGATCGCCGCATGGCGAATGCGCGACGTATGTCTGAATTTAATGAATTCCAAAAAGCAATTGGCATTGTCCATGAATTGGCCGCTGGCTTTATCAAAGGGCATGCGCTGCAAGATCTATCCAGTCATGAGATTGCGGTCGTATTGCGCGTTTTGGGGATCAAAAATTTAGATGTTTGTCGGGAATTTTGCCGTGTTTATCTGGCCATCCCGCGTATTCATTCGGCGAATGATGTGGAACGTATCAGTGCCCAGAAAGATATTTTAATGGCCGTCAAGAACTGGGATTACTTGATGTCAAAAAACACATTGAAAAAGTTTTACCATCTGTTCTTGCCCCAGGCATCTTTTGCCGTCAAGCATGACAATCAACGGTAAGTCAATATAGGTATCGTCAAGGAGAGACCATATGGTTGATTATGATCAGACCGTGCAAAATTTCTTTGCAGAAATTATAAAATATTTGAAATCTCTCAAAGATATTGCCACAAACGTGGAACGCATTGAAAATATTGATCGTGCCATGGGGATTGTGTCGACCATTGCGTCTAATCCCAAATACTATGCTGTTGACACGGTGCGGTTGAAACTGGGGCTGGAATATCCAGAGATGGCCGATGCATTTATCCCAGAAAAAAATTGGAATAATGCGGTATGGTTGGCCTATGGCGATGTGATGAAATGTTTAGAGAATTTGAACAATCCCTTTGAATTTTATCGTCAAATGGCATGCGCCCGGTTATTAAATGGTTTGAAAACGGTCAAATACAAGAATTCAACCCATGCCTTTAAGGGGATTATATATCCGTTTTTATCGTTATCACACTTTGCGGCAAAGCGCGGCAGGGGATATTAAAAAAAAACCGGCATCTGCCGGCTTTTTTTATCAGTGTTTGCCACCAATTTTTGTGCGACCACCCATCAATGCCTGTAACGCACGGGGGATATTAACAGACCCATCGGCGTTTTGGTGGTTTTCAATCACCGGTACCAAGGCGCGCGGTACGGCAATACCTGTATTATTCAATGTGGCGCAAAACTGAACCGATCCATCTGTTGCACGATAACGGGTGTTGGTTCGACGGGCCTGGAATTGCCCAATGGACGAGCAGCTGCCCAATTCCTTGTATCCGTTTTCGGATGGAATCCATGCCTCTACATCGTTCATTTTGACCTTGTTAAATCCCATATCCCCGGTACAATTTTCAATCACCCGATAGGGTAATTCCAAATCAGCCATAATATCACACAGGTTGTCTAATAAGTGTTGATGCATTTCATCGCTTTGCATGGGGGTACAGTAAACATATTGTTCAACCTTGTTAAATTGATGAACCCGCACCAGGCCACGTGTATCACGGCCGGCGGCCCCGGCTTCTTTGCGAAAGCAGCTGGAAAATCCGGCGTATTTAATGGGTAATTCTTTTTCGGCAATGATTTCCCCGCTATGCAGTGAATTCATCACAATTTCAGATGTCCCGGCCAGACACCGATCGGTTCCGGTCAGCATAAAGACATCGTCATTCATAACCGACATGTCGGCCCCGATAAAGTGACCGGCATTAAAGATCGTTTCTGGTTTGGTAATGGCCGGGCATTCGATAAAGGTAAAGCCACGGGAAATTAATTTCTGGATCACAAATGTTTCGATCGCCAGTTGCAGTTCCGCGGCTTCTCCCATCAGGGCATAGGTGCGTGTTCCACAAATCTTGGCGATTTTTTCCGGGGCCCACCACCCGTTCATATCCAGCAAATCCCACTGGGCCCGCGGGGTAAAATCAAATTCACGCGGTGTGCCCACGCGGCGGATTTCGACATTGCCACTATCATCTGGGCCAATTGGGGCATCGGGGGATGGAATTTGCGGCACCCGGTGCATTAAATCGTTTAATTTTTCTTCGGCATCGGCCAGTGCCGCCATATCATCGGCAATTTCATCGCTAATTTTTTTTGATGCTGCAATTAACGGGGCCTTGTCTGTGGCGGTGGCGATTTCCCGACTAATTTTATTTTTTTCTGCTGTTTTGGCCTGGGTCACGGTTTTTAATTCCCGTACCTGGGCGTCTAAGGCCAAGATCGCATCGGTTGGGTCATCAAACCCCTTGACCCGACAGGCGTTTTTTACACATTCCGGATGTTCACGAATAAATTTGATATCCAACATGGTGATTAATTCCTTATCTTTATATATATTCACCATAGCGCACATGTCACAAAAAATCAATATATTCATTTTATTTGCGGCGGGGGCGGGGGTGTGTTATGCTGGGGCTTGTACAAGTACACAAAGGAGATTTTTTTATGGAAATGTACGATGTTATTATATTGGGTTCTGGGCCCGCCGGTTTAACCGCCGCCCTGTATGCAGCCCGTGCGAATAAAAAGACAATTGTTCTGGGGGGCGATCGGTTGGGGGGACAAACCGCCGGGATTGCAAAACTGGAAAATTATCCCGGATTTTTGGGATCAGGGATGGAATTGTCTGAATTTATGAAAAAGCAGGCCGAAATGTTTGGCGCGCAAATTGTTTTCGTGTCGGCCAAAACAATTTCTGGTGATGCCGAAAGCGGCTTTAACATTCTGGGCGATGATGAAAAAAGATATGTTGGCAAGACAGTGATTATTGCCACCGGGGCGTCGCCACGTAAACTAGAAATTGATGGGGCCCGTGAATTAATGGGCCGCGGGGTATCTTATTGCGCCACGTGTGATGGATTTTTCTATCATGACAAAGATGTTATCGTCTTGGGCGGCGGGAATAGCGCGCTGAACGATGCCTTGTATCTGGCCGATATTGCTAAAAATGTAAAGATCGTTTATCGCAAGGGCGACTTTACCCGGGCAGAGGCGGTATTACGCAACCGCGTTGCAGAACGTGAAAACATTGAATGTTTGTTTAACACAGATTTGGCCCGAATTCGGTCCACAGACGACGATCGCTTGGTCGTGACCACCACAGATGGGGCTGATATCATCGTTGATGGTGTTTTTGTCGCCATTGGCCACGAAGCCAATACGGATTATTTAAGTGAAGATGTCGCCCGTGATAATATGGGCCGCTTGGCCCCGTGTCACATGCCCACTGGGATATTTGTTGCCGGTGACGTGCATGCCGATATCAAGATGCAGATTGCCACCGCGGTCGGTACCGGTTGTACGGCGGCCATGGATGCGATTGCGTATCTGAATTCTAAAAATTAAGTTTTCGGTTCGCATATACTCCCCCGCGTTTAGTGGGGGATTTTTTTCTGGCCACACATTCCATAGGGATCTTTATTTTTGATGTTTTTTATGAATAAAAACCCATAAAATACGTAATCAAGATGTACAAAATATCTTTATGTCTCTAATATATTGACGTGCGGAAAAATTTGTGTTGGTTTTTTGTCTGTGACGATTCGAGGAATTCCCAGAAATCCAGCCCAAAAACCAGGTCAAGCAAAAAGAGTGATTTTTTATATAATTTTTTTACCTAATATGTTACAATATACTATATATTGTATCCGAATCATTAAATTTAACACTATCTGTTGATTTTTGGACAAAAGGAGGGTTCAAAAAGAAAACAGGCACCAAACGCAAAGGGAAGGGCGCGTGATGATGAATGAATCTTTGAAATTATTGTCAGATTTGACATATTACATGAAATATTCCAAATACATGCCGGATATGAAGCGGCGTGAAACATGGCAAGAAACGATTGCGCGTAACAAATCGATGCATCTGGCGCGGTTTCCCCAGATTGCGGACAAGATTGAACGGGCCTATGAATTGGTGCTGGAAAAAAAGATTTTGCCGTCCATGCGTTCGATGCAATTTGGTGGGCCTGGGATTTTTCAAAACAATGCGCGTATGTATAATTGTTCGGCAATTGGTATTGATTCGATTACAGCGTTTTCTGATTTGTTCTATTTATTGTTGTGCGGATGTGGTGTTGGATTTTCTGTGCGGCATAATTTTATTGATAAATTGCCATCGTTTGCCCCGCGCAGTGGGAAAAGCATTGTTTTCAAACCCGAAGATTCTATCGAAGGTTGGGCAAATTGTGCACGGGCGTTGTTTGATGCCTATTTCGTCACCGGTGATGATATTGAATTTGATTTGTCTGATATCCGTCCCAAGGGGGCATTGATTCGATCCAGTATGTGTGCCGCCCCGGGCCCCGAACCATTGCGCAAGACATTAAATAATTTGAAGAAATTATTAGATGAACGTATTGCGACCGGTGCCGCGCGGTTATCATCGCTGGATTGTTATGACATTTGCTGCTTTATATCCGAAGCGGTCTTGGCCGGTGGTGTGCGACGCAGTTCGATGATCTGTCTGTTTGACAAAGATGATGAATTAATGCTGCATGCGAAAGAAGGATGCTTTTGGGAAACCAATCCGCAACGCGCCTTGTCGAACAATTCGGTTCAATTTGACCGGGCGACAACAACGCGTGCTGATTTCGACAAGGTATTTACCCAATGCCAGAATTCAGGCTGTGGGGAACCGGGCATGGTGTGGACCAATTCAAATGAATGGTTGGTTAACCCCTGCTGTGAAATTTCGATGCCGTCAATGGGATTCTGTAATTTAACATCGGTTAATTTAGGCAGTGTTGAATCCCAAGAAGACTTTAACGAACGGGCGTATTATGCGGCGGTGCTTGGGACACTTCAGGCGGCGTACACAGATTTCAAATATATCGATCCCCGCTGGAAACAAAATGCCGAAGATATGGCGTTAATTGGGGTATCTTTGACCGGGATTGCGTCACATCCGGATTTAACAACGCTGGATTTCCACGCGGCCGTTGATGCGGTTAAGCGCGCGAATTCAGAAACCGCGTCCGCCATTGGCATCAAGACAGCTGATCGTTTGACAACGGTCAAACCGGACGGAACAGGATCTTTGGTCTTGGGGACATCCAGTGG
>CATNBF010000027.1 GCA_950096895.1 uncultured bacterium
TTTTAATACCGGCACCATAAATTCCGGCAACGTCGCCCGCATTGTTGTCAAACGTCCCGTCCGGGGATGCGTAAATGTAATTTTATAGGCAAACAAGAATAACTTACCCGCCGGCACAATCGACGCGACCCCTGGACTTAATGTCACATCGCGGCCATATATAGAATCCCCCACAATCGGCGCATTTAGTGACCGCGCACTATGCAGACGTAATTGATGCGTACGGCCGGTACGCGGACTATATGAAATCCAGGTTAAATCACCCGCCGATGAAATCACATCATAATCGGTAATGGCCCGCTGGGGGCGTTGGCCACCATTAATGCGACGCGGTTCGTCAACAACCGCCCCTTTGATTAAATAATTATCAATGGTTCCCCGTGATGGTGTAACATGTCCATGTAACAAGGCCAAATATTGCTTGTGCGCGGTTTTATCTTGAAATGCGCGTGCCAAATTTTGCGCCGCCATTTGATTCTTGGCAACAACCAAGACCCCACTGGTATCACGATCCAGCCGATGCACCAATGATATCTTGTCATAAGGATACATCGCCGTTGCCATTTTATCGACAGATTTACGGATACCTGTTCCCCCTTGGACCGCAAGTCCCGCCGGCTTGTTAAAAACAACAATATCAGCATCATCATGAATGATACATTGACGTAATTCTTCCAAATCCGCCAGTGAATAATGATCGCCGCCCTCGCTCTTTTTCACACCAACGCGATAGGCGTCAATTGTTGGCGGAATACGAATCAGATCACCGGCCCCCAAAATTTCGTTTCCACGAACCCGCGATGAATTCACACGAATTTGCCCCCCCCGACACAAGCGATGAAATTCACGCAATGGCATTCCTGGATAATGCCGGATAAACCACCGTTGCAGACGGATCCCGTCTTCGGCCTGGGAAACAGTCGCCATTGTTGCCATTGTTCTCTGACCCTTTATTCGCCATAAATAATTGTTACGGTGTTTTCACCATCGGCGGCCGTGCATGCCCCAGATGCGCCCCCGATTTTGCCACCACTGTTTCTGAAACCCACAGAATCAGACCATGCCTTGGCCGCAAAATATTGACAATCCGATTGGCTTAACCCCTTGATCGACAAAATAAACTGACGTGGGTTGGATGGATTCACCCCCAGTTCATATGTCCCCCCATAGGGATTTTTAGCCGACATTCCAATTGCCCCGAAAATTGTTGCATTATTAATGTTGGAAAAATCATCATATTCACCCAACAACTGGCGTACACCGGTTGTAATCTGGATCACTTCGTCGTTAACCGTACTGCGCTTTTGTGTACGGGTGGCGGTCGCGATCATTCCAATCGCCCCCACCGTAATAACCCCCATGATCGCCAGCACCCCCAGCATTTCAATCATCGACCGTCCGGATTCATATCTCATGTTTTATTCCTCTATTTGCTATTTGTATTTTTTATTCTATCATATTTGACATGAATATTCAATTTTCTGATTTGATAGAAAACAGCCCCCAGGCCCCTGGCGTCTATAAAATGTATGATGCAGATGGGACATTGCTCTATGTGGGCAAGGCCAAAAGCCTGAATAACCGGCTAAAACAATACTTGGACATCCCCAAGCTGGAACCGCATAAGCAAATTATGCGCACCTTGGTCACACGGGTCGAATGGGAAATCGTTCCAACCGAATCGGACGCATTGCTGCGGGAACAAGAACTGATCAAAACCCAGAAACCGAAATACAACATCATGCTAACCGATGGGAAAATGTATCCCATGTTGGCACTAACACAATCAGAATTTCCGCGCCTGTTAAAATTTCGTGGCAAGATATCCCAACGGCGCGATGTCTATGGCCCTTATCCGTCGGTAACGGCATTAAATGAAACAATAAAAATATTACAGAAAGTATGCCAGCTGCGCACATGTACCGATACATTTATGCGTAACCGGTCGCGACCATGCCTGTTGTATCAAATTGGCCGATGCAGCGGACCTTGCACCATTGCCCAGACCGATTACGCCGCACGCGTCGCATTGGCGCGACGTATCTTGACCGGGGACAGTGAACCTATTATCACAGACCTAAGCCAGCAGATGCAGAAATATTCCGATGCGCTGGATTTTGAAAATGCCGCCCTGTGCCGGGATAAAATTGCGGCATTAACCCATACGTCAAATCGCGGTATGCGCCGAAATCATGCACATCGCGCAACTATTGATTGGGCCGGTGGGGTCGATGATTTGGAAAAATGGCTGGGGATAAAAATTAATCGCGCGGGCGTTTTTGATAATTCACACTTGTTTGGCAAAAACCCTGTGGGGGCCATGATCGCCTTTGGGCCTGATGGATTTGACAAGGCGTCGTATCGGCATTTTAAGTTAAAAAATATGGCCGCCGCCGGTAACGATATCGCCATGATGTCTGAATTTGTAACCCGGGCGGTTGATCGTGGCCCAGAAATGGATCTGATCATTGTCGATGGGGGCCCGGCCCAATGGAACATCGCCCACCGCGTTGCCCCCCATATTCCTATACTGGGGGTAACCAAGGGCGAAGTACGTGATGGCGACGAACATTTTATCATGCCAGATGGGACGGTATATCGCGATATGCCACGCGACAGCCGCTTGTTTTTAATGCTGCGCGCCGTCCGGGACGAAGCGCACCGCTTTGTCATCACATTCCACCGCACCGTTCGGGCAAAAACCGTCACTGGGTCGGTGTTGGATGAAATTGATGGCATTGGTCCGGCACGAAAACGGGCCGTCTTGCGCCATTTTGGATCTGTACGCGCCATTGCCGATGCCGATTTGGCCGCATTAATGCGCACGCCGGGCCTGGGGAAAAATGCCGCAGAAAAAATATATGCCTATTTTCATTCAGACGTGATATAATGATCCCATTCATATATTTATGAATAAATCAAGAAAAGGAGAAATATTATGAAATTCTTTGTAAACTTTTTATCCGCATTCCGTATTATCGCGGCGTTTGCAATTGTGCCAACGCTGATGTTTCGGATGTATTGGTTAACATTTGTGTTGTACGTGCTGGCGGGGATATCCGATTGGTTTGACGGATACCTGGCGCGGAAATATAATGTCTGTTCCAAGGTGGGTGGTGTTATGGATCATATTGGGGACAAGCTGCTGGTGGCGAATTCCATGATCATGTTGGCGGCCATGATGCCGGTGTGGTTTATTGTCGTTCCTATCATCATTATGATTGCCCGTGAATTGTATATCAGCGGGCTGCGTGAATTCATGGGAACCCAGAAAATGGAAATGCCTGTACCCAAGAATCGCTTTTCTATGGGCAAGATAAAAACCACATTCCAAATGATTTCTATTGGCGCATTCTTTTTAATCTTTGCCATTGGTTCTGGCATCACTGCCGAAACAACGGGCCGCACTACCTTGTTCTTGGTGCATGCATTGCCAGAAATTGGTATGTGGGGATTGTGGATATCGCTGGGGGCCTCGCTATGGTCGGCATCAGAATATACGGTGACATTTGCAAAAAAGTTAAAGCAAATCAAATAAAAATCCCGGCAAATGCCGGGATTTTTATTGGTTATATGATCTTTTGGAATTTGAAAATTCACACGTACTATTCCGTCGTTTAATACATACCCGTCGCCCGGTATATGCATCCCCACCACACCTGGAACAATATGCAATCATTTTCTGTGCGGTCAAACCGCACCATGCACAGATAAAACGAATCGATCGCCCTATTCCTTGGTTCGACGCTCTGACGCCATGCGTGACGCCACAATGGTATCAACAATATCTGCGAAATACCCCATTGGCTGCCCCAGTGAATCCAACACCTTGGCCAGACTTTGCATCGATGGCCACCGTGGTTTACCGTTGACATTTTCACGCTTGCTCTTGTTAAACGCGGTTGAACACAGGCCACATCGAATGGCCATCCCAGATGGACTTAATCCGTGCTTTATCGCCATGGTATCCATAGCATTCCAAACATCGGTGTGCTTCATAAATCCCCCCTTTGTCCTAATATAAATATTACGAGAATATTCACACGAATTCAACCAGTGATTATAATTTTTTATTCTTAAAAACACGGGAATTTCCGGGGTTTAGTCATTGGATCCTATCAACCAATGGGCGATTTTTTTTGCATCAAACATGTATTTTATTTCGCAAACGATTCGTTTCCGGCATAAAATGCATATCCCCTACTATTTATTCCGACATAAAATAAAAAACGCGTATGGATGCCATACGCGTTATTAAATTATACAAACAGATCTTTTACGAACTGGGCATGCTCGGTAATGAACTTAAACCGAAACTCTGGCTTTTTACCCATTAATTCCGACACAATCGTACGTGTTTTTTCCGTATCTTCGGCCCCATCATCGGTACGTGGCGGCAAATCCACACGTATCAATCGACGTGTTTTGGGCGACATTGTTGTTTCCTTTAACTGGCCCGGCATCATTTCACCCAACCCCTTAAAGCGGGATATTTCGATCTTTTTTCCCTTGTACTTGCCGTTCTTTAATTCTTCCAGCTGCTCGTCTGTATCGACATAAATCGATTCGGTGCCGTGCGTCAACTTATACAACGGGGGACATGATAAATACAAATGACCACCATAAATCAACTGAGGCATCATTTGATAAAAGAACGCCATCAGCAGCGATGCAATATGGCTGCCGTCGACGTCCGCATCGGTCATGATGATAATTTTTTCATAACGTAACTTATCATCATTCCAATCTTTGGCCGTCCCTGCCCCAATGATATCAATCAGCTCGTTTAATTCTTTGTTCGCACCAAAACGTTCATCTGAATTAGAAACAACATTCAACACCTTGCCACGCACAGGCATAATTGCCTGGGTTGCACGATCACGGGCCTGCTTTGCGGTACCACCGGCCGAATCACCTTCGACGATAAATAATTCTGTGCCGGCCACCCCATGCTTGGAACAATCGGCCAATTTGATTGGCATACGTGCACGCTTGGTCGGTGTTTTTCGCGCAACATCTTTGACTTGTTTCGTCTTAATCCGGGCATTGGCCAGATTAATCACAAAATCCAACAGTGCATTCGATGTCTTGGGATCCGACGCCAGGAAAATTTCCCATGGATCACGCAACGCATTTTCGGTATATCGGGCCACCTCTGGATTTGATAACTTTTCCTTGGTCTGGCCTAAGAATTGTGGCGTTTTATAAAAGACAGATACAATCGCCGCAACCGAATCAAATACGTCATCACCAATAATTGTGGCCGCAGATTTATTATTTACCTTTTCGCCATACGCCTTGATCCCGCGGGTAATCGCTGCCTTGAATCCAGTTTCATGCGTTCCCCCGTCAATTGTGGCAATCGTGTTACAATATGACGCAAAAAATCCATCGTCAGACGCCGCCCCATTTTCATCTGTTAAAAATGTCAGTGCCCATTCCACGCGCCCACTGTCATCGGGGAAATCCACCGACCCACTGAAAATCTTGGGCAAAATGCGGGGTTTATTTTCTGTTTTTTCGGTCAAGAAATCCGCCACCCCACCTGGATAATAAAAAGTTGTTGTGGCCGGGATATTCATGTCTTCGGTTAACAAGGCCGGATTACATATCCATTCAATTTTAACACCGCGCGACAAAAACGCCTTGGATCGGGCCATACGAAAGATCTTGACCGGTTTGAATACCGCCGATGCCCCAAAAATTTCATCATCAATCGTAAACCGGATTTTTGTTCCATGTGCCCGGGTTTCTGCGCCGCGTGTCATGGACGATGTGGGACGGCCCCGTGAAAAAGTCTGGCACCATTCATATCCATCACGGCAAATGGTAACAATCATTTCTGCGGACAAGGCATTCACCACCGCCGACCCCACACCATGCAGACCGCCACTGGTCTTGTAAACATTATTATTAAATTTTCCCCCCGAATGCAGGGTTGTTAAAATAACCTCTAACGCGGACTTACCCGGATATTTGGGATGTTCATCTACGGGGATTCCGCGCCCATCATCGGTAATTTCAATTGTTTTGGCGTCGATCAGATTGACCACAATCTTTTTGGCAAAACCGGCCACGGCTTCGTCAATGGAATTATCCATAATTTCAATCGGCAAATGATGCCACGCCTTTTCGTCTGTGCCGCCAATATACATCCCCGGTCGCAGGCGAACGGGTTCCAAGCCTTCTAACACCTGAATATCAGATGCGTCATAAGATTTATTTTCCAGTGTCATGATAGTCATAGATTAAAAAAAAATCACTGGTTTCGCAAGGCCAAAAATTTATCCATGATCTTTTTTTACCCCCTTGATTCTGTTGACAATTGTATTATATATTCAATAACAATAATTTTAATGCGGACATAGAAAATGAATAAAAATCCATACGAAGTTCTGGGGGTGGCGCGTGATGCGTCTGATGCAGATATTAAACGGGCATATCATAAATTGGTGATGAAATATCATCCGGATAAAAATCCTGATGACAAATCGGCCGAAGAAAAGTTCAAAGAAGTTAATAATGCCTTTGATATTCTAAAAGATCCACAAAAACGGGCGGCCTATGATCGGTTTGGCAATGCGGCATTTGCCGGCGGCAATGGGGCATCGGCCGGGGCCGGTTTTGGTGGTAATCCGTTTGGTGGCGGATTTGACTTTGGCGGTTTTGGTGGCGCAAATATGGGCGGCGCAGGAATGGAAGATATTTTAAGAGAGGCCATGCGCGGATTTGGCTTTGGCGGATTTGGCGGCGCAAATATGGATGGGGGTGGGCCCGCTGGGGGGCGCGGGGGCCGCGATTTATTGGACGAAGTCGTCATTGACTTAAAAGACGCATATTTCGGCAAAACCCACACGGTAAAATTTTCCAGCAACGTTGAATGTGAAAAATGTCATGGCTATGGCACGGCCGATGGCAAACCGGCCCCCAAGTGTAAAAAATGTGGCGGCACCGGCACTATTCATGCCCGCCAAGGCTTTTTTGCCGTTGAAACACCGTGTCCAGAATGCAAGGGACTGGGGCACAAAATTGAAAAGAAATGTTCCGATTGCGATGGGACAGGCGCGGTTCATAAACAACGCACATTAGAGGTCAAGATTCCCGCCGGCGTTACCGACGGAACGCGCTTGCGCCTAAGTGGGATGGGCGAAGCCGGCATCAACGGCGGCCCCGCCGGCGATTTCTATTTGGATATTCATGTCCGGCCCGATCGGGTCTTTACCCGCCATGGCGATGATTTAATTATGCGGGCCAATGTGGCGTTTACCACACTGGCACTGGGCGGTGAAATCGATATCGAAACAATTGATACCAAACAATTGTCCGTCCGCGTCCCGGCCGGCACCCAGGTGGGCGAAAAACTGCGCGTGCGGGGGCATGGGATGCCACGCGCACGGGGCGGATTTGGCGATCTGTATATCGATATCGCCATTGAAATACCCAAAAAATTGTCCGACAAACAGAAAAAATTATTAACAGAATTTGCTGAGACCAAGTCCGAGAAAAAGGGATGGTTCTAGACCATCCCCACCCTTTTATATATTGACATTATATAATTTTTGTACTATATTATAATTAAATAAAGCAAAGGAATACCCCATGGCATGCATGCAAGAGATAGCCCAATCTCATACGACACGTAAAAAGAAAAATACATACGTTATTGACGTTTGCAGATCCACGACATCCCCCTTGTTTGAATTTGCCAAAAGTACCCATGTGGTTGTCACAACAAAAAATGGGACATCGGTTCAGACACCGGGACCATTCAAAGATTTGACAGCATTTCCCAATCCGGGGGCCTTTGAAATGATTCTGAATTATCCCCAATTGTTACCAATTAATAAGAAATTGGCCGAAACAGTGATCGAATACTTGGATAAAGATACCGGGGCAACGGTTTGTTATTTGTTCCCGACAACCATTCACCTGTGCGATGGATACAAAGATTCGTATTTGGCACATCTTAATCACGCCACACGCCAGGATCTAGACCACCAGATGAAAATCCGCCACGCGATGATTATGCGTGTCTTGGGCCATCAAAAATGATGACACCGAATTCAATAAATAAAACGCGATAACCATCGCGTTTTTTTATATCGCGCATTCAGTGATTTGCATTAACCCCGCTTTTCATATATAATATATACATCCAGAACATCCGCCGGGATGATCATAAAAAAACACCTGATACACCCATGGGATTAAAAATGCAGAAAATTATTTCCGCCGTTTTGTTTGTTTTTGCTTTTATCCCCACCCCCCCCAGGCCAAGATCTTGTGTTCACACACAACCCTAACGCCCATCCACCAAACCGATATTTATGACGTCGATAGCAATACGAATGCCTTCGCCCTGACCAGCCGGGTTTCCTGTGGCGGAATCAAGGACACCGCAGGCACCTATGCCAAAAGTGAATGCCAAACAACGTTTAGCCTGCAAAGCAAATGCATTGATGTTATGGGGAAATTGCTGACACCCTTGAACATGCCAACAATTGATGAATTTTCTGGCGGTCGATTTTGTTACTGTCGCATGCACCAGGCCATGAATCAACCGGTAACAGATGATACCTGGTTTTTTATATCCCCTAATTATAGTACCCAGGATGAATGCATGGCAGGTTGCATGACAGATTGTATAACCACCTTTATGGGAACCGCATTACCCTATGCGCTGATGCCGTATTTTGATTTTTCAGATTTTATTAATAACGCAGGTATCGTAATCCATACGCCCTATTTCTTGTCACTGCGTTCACGGGCCACGCGTTCGGCCACGATTGTATCCATAATATCGGCGAAATAACCCATGGGCTGCTCTATGGTATTCAGGACTTTTACCAAACTCTGCATCGATGGCCAACGTGGTTTACCGTTAACATTCTCGCGCTTGCTTTTATTAAAAGCCGTTGCACACATCCCACACCGAACCGCCATGCCCGATGGTGATAAACTGTTCTTGACCGCCATTGTATCCATGGCATACCAAACATCTGTATGTAGAATTCTTTTTTGCATTTCCCTGGCCCTCTCTTTTTATCTGGGATTATGTTCATATTATGCACGAACCATACATATAAATTCAACCGCATTTTATAAGCTTATTTTCTCAAAACCCCGTAAAATCCCCGTTTTAATATTTATTTCCTACAACTTATAAACGATTAATTTTATAACTCACACCAATAACTAGAAACACATCAAACGAATTATATAGATTCCTTAAATTTTCCAACTGACGATTATGATCATCCGTTTTCAGAGATAGTCATTTTTTCTGCCTTATAAAAAAAGGGGGCATATTGCTCCACGGGGATGAAATTTTCCTGGCTAGCTTCTTAACCCAATGGGGTTAAGATACACGCACCGATACCCTTAAATCAACCTAAAAAAAACGCCCTGGAAATACCCAGGGGCGTCTTTCTCTCTCCACCGACTTTCATCGGATTCCCACCCTGAATTGGTCGTCCCAACCTGCAACAACCTGGCCACCCACCGTACAGCTTATATCTTCAAACCCTTTTTTCACTTGGTTCTTTTTTACAACACTGCTGGTGATTAATCCGCCGGCCGTTCCCAAAACCACACCCGCGACCGAATCAGATACCAAACGCGACGTATTAAACTTACCTTCTGCGTTTTTCCAGCGACTGACGTCAAAGTCTGCCTTGATCCCATCCAGCCCCGCCACAGATGTGGTTATGGTCTGGGTTAAGCGGGCACGCAAATCAGTGTCATTTTCTTCGGAAATCGGCGCAAAACCATCATTTCCCCCGGATGTCTTGCCCGATTTATCCCCAACCTTGCCCGCCACTGTTGCATTGCCACCGGCAACGCATTTACCATCGCTTAGTGTATAGCCCGCCTGACACGCCGCCGCATGACATGTCATAACCGCCGCCCCGTCTTGTTCTTCGCATTTGGCATAAAATCCCGTGGCATTGGCATCATAACCCATCAAGCCCATACAGCTGTTT
>CATNBF010000028.1 GCA_950096895.1 uncultured bacterium
AGGATGATCAGACGCCACGAAGCGATGATGGGGCCACATCTGCTGCGGAATGTTACGTCGATAAAGATGCGCGTTTTAATGACTTTCGTGGCCAGTATGGATGCGGTAATGACAGTGGGAAATGCCATTATACCCCGACCACCGAAACAGAATAATAACCATGTGCGGAAAATCCGGGGAAAAAATGCCCATTGCCGTTCATTGAAATTATGTTTTAATTGTGTTAAGATACATAATAATAACAAATCAAAGGATGGTGAACCATGGCAACACCCAAAAAATCAAAAGCAAATCGTGTCAAATCACAAAATCCGGCATTGGCATATGTGCGGCGTTTATATAATAAAAGTGCCACCATGCTGATCGGTGAAGCGGTTGTTTTTGCCGTATCTGCGTTGATTATGTTATTTTGGCCGGTACGTTTCTTGGCGACGTTAACATGGATTATTGGGATTGTTATTGGACTGTTTGGGTTACATCGGGCATTAATTGGATTGGTGGGTGATGGACGTCCGGGGACCAGTCGCGGCCTGGATATCACATTTGGACTGGTCAATGTTTTAATTGGTGTTCTGTTCTGTGTTTATCCCACCGGCACGATGATCGGATTCTTTTACGTTTTTGCCGCATTGTTTATGGTGCGTGCAATAATGGCATTGCTGTTTGCGATTAATATGACGCGGGCACGTTTCGGACATTATATAATCGATTTGATAATGGCAATTGCATTGGTCGCGATTGCTGTGTTTATTTTGGTCTTTCCAATGGCCGGTCTGGTGACCATGGTTTATTATATCGCGATTACATTGTTGCTTTATGCGATATCAAATATCTATATGTATTTTGAATTACGCCGGTTAAAGCGTGAAATAACCGCATAAATTAAATAAACCGGCCAATGGCCGGTTTTTGTTTTAATTTATGGCACGCCCAGCAGATTCCCTTGGTATCAAAGATACCTGCGGGGCATTCGTACCCGTCCGCGATGCGGACTGCGCTTGCCATAGAATGGCTCGCTGACTCATAGTCGAACCTGCGGTCGCAGGTTCGTATCCCACCACAAATGCGGGTTAATAAAAAAATACCGCACAGGGCGATATTTTTTTATTAACTTGGCACGCCCAGCAGGATTGTAATTCCCACCGCGTATGCGGCGGGTCCCTTTCCACTGCGTATATCTCGAACGGCGCAGGGGCTTGTTCTCGATAACTACGTGGTCGAACCTTTACGGTTCGAACCCTGGGGCTGGCCAGATAAAATTAAACCACCGGCACGCGGTGGTTGAATTTTATGGCACGCCCAGCAGGATTCGAACCTGCGACCTGCGGATTAGAAATCCGATGCTCTATCCAGCTGAGCTATGGGCGCACTATGGCCGATTATACATGATTTTTTCCCGATTGCCAATAAAAAGATCATTTATGGGTGGCAATCGTTCCTATCTCTTTTTTGGGGGCGGGGCGGTATAATAAAGGGACAAAGGAGTTCATATAAAATGAAAAAGGCTTTATTATTTATCTGGGCGATGATTTTATCATTCTTGCCGGGGGTGACCGGTCTGATTTATTCTCCGCATGCGGGCCCGTCGGCGTGGTATGATGGATTGGTGAAGTCTGGATTAACGCCCGCGCCATGGGTATTTTCGGTTGTGTGGCCCATATTATATTTTCTGTTGGGGGTATCATTATATCTGATTATGCGGGATCGCCGCCCCACACGGGACAAGTTAAAGGCCTATGTTTTATTTGGTATTAATATGTTTTTGAATGCGTTGTGGACATATTGGTTCTTTGGATTGCATATGATCGGCATCAGTCTGTATGTTTCGATGGCCCTGATTATCATTTCCATATGGATGATGCGGGTCTTTCGTGGGATTAATCGCACGGCTGGAAACCTGGTATGGCCATACATCGGGTGGTTGGTGTTTGCGATGTATTTGAATGGGGCAATTGTTTATTTGAATTAATATTTCAAAATTCGGGTTTTGGGGTCGCCGATATTTAGGTATCGCAGCCCCAATTCTTCGATATAATCAGGTGAATACCCTTGCAGTAATTCAATATGCTGCTTTAGTGTGCTTAATTTTTCTTGTTCCATGGCCAGCTGCTGCTGCTCTGCATTCAGTTGCCAAATGTTCATGATAAATTTTTGAACGCACACATCGCCCCAGAAAATACGTACGAACATAAACAACGCAAACAAGGCCGCCAAGAGTCCGACCTTGCCCCGCCATCCCGACCGCCAGGCGCGCCAAATAAACCCAAAGAAATTTTTGATTTTTTCTTTCATCGGTGGCATTATATCATAAATGTTTACAAATAATCAAATTTTTGCTGCACCCCTGGCAGGGATTACAGATAGGCCATTTCGGACCATGGTTCGGAAATTTTCGCCGGACGTGCCATTGGTAACAGAAATGATTTCGTGCCACAGTTTGGTGCAAATGCGGCGCGGATGTATTCGTAACTTTGATAATTATCGTGACGAAGTGGGGCCCATTGGTGCCCAGATATTTGGGGCAGAACCAGATATCATGGCGAATGCGGCACGGATCTTGGCAGATAATGGGGCGTCATGGATTGATATTAATATGGGATGTCCGGTGCCCAAGGTGGCGACGCGTGCCGGGGCCGGGGCGCATTTAATGCGTGATCATATATTGGCCGGTAAAATCATATCGGCGGTCGTACATGCGGTGGATATTCCGGTATCAATCAAGACGCGATTGGGGTGGGATGATGATCACCGTGATTGGTTGGATCTGATGCATGTGGCCCATGATTTTGGGGCGCGGTTTGCCACACTGCACGGGCGCACCCGGGCCCAGTTGTATGTTGGGCCGGCGCAGTTGCCACAAATTCCATCGGATTGCCCATTACCGATTATTGCCAATGGTGATATTGCCAACGTGGCCCATGTGACCGACGCGCTGGGGCGGGGATATGCCGGGGCGATGGTTGGGCGGGCCATGCTGGGGGCACCATGGATCTTGGGGGTTATATGTGGCGCGGCAAAACGCCCAGAAAATGTCGGGGAAATTGTCTTAGAGCATCTAGAAAACACCCTGGAATACTATGGTGTTCAAGCCGGCATCCCATTGTTTCGCAAGCATGCGGCGTGGTACAGTGCCGGTATTGCGAATTCGTCAGAATTTCGGATTCGGGTGAATTCCATAACGGATGCGGGTGCATTAAAAAAGACTATTTCAGAATTTTGGGGTTGCGTTGATGCGTAATCGATTGCTATGATACAGACAATGATTTTGCAAGATTGAAAGGATGGAATAAACATGAATGAAATGAATATTAACCCAGAAATGACCGCGGCAGAAATGCTGCGTAATGCCAGAACAACCGGCCGGCGCAAGCGGGAAATCCAAACGATTGCCAAATTGTTATGCATTCGTGAAGAATTTTTAGAGGCCTTAGAGGCGGGTGATTATCATAAAATTCCCGAAGTAATTTATGTTTTGGGTTTTGCACGCAATTATGCAATGGAATTGGGGCTGGATCCTGATGAAATTGTGGCCAAGATCAAGCGCGAAATGGGCTTGGCAACCGATGCCGGTGATGATGACGATGCCGATACCCCGGCGGTGGCGGCGTCCAAGGCGTCTGGGACGGGCGGGATTCAGGCATGGGCATCCCGTGCATGGCGATTTGTGGCACGTCATTGGGTTTGGTTCTTTGGGGGATTGGTTGTTGCCGTGGCGGCCATTGCGGCATTTGTGGTTGTGATGCATAACAAGGCGGTGTCTGATATCCCGGCGAATGTCCAGGTGGTCACCATGGCCGAAGCACCGGCACCCGTCCAGACCGGTCCGTCATATGCGGTGGCCGTACGTGAACAATTTGGTACAGAAAATGCCGCGTCTGCAAATGTCGTTCTCCAGGCGGTGCAAGAATCTTGGGTCAAGGTCGAAGATGCCCGTGGCAACACGGTATTTAGTCGCGTTTTGGTCCCCGGTGATATCTATTACGTGCCGGCCGGTTCCCGGCACCAGGCAATCTTTGGCAATGCCGGTGGGATTGATGTGTGGGTGAACGGAAAATTGGCCCCAAAACAGGGTGCCGACCACGTTCGTCGTGCGGGAATTGCCCTTAGCCCAGAAAAATTAATGGCCGGACCGTCGAAATAAGCGGTTTATGGGGAAATGTTCCGGCCCAGGGCGAAAGAAATTTCGCCCTTTTTGTATTGAAATTTTCAAATTTTGCCTTATATTTTATCGCATGAATACGATAAAAGTGCGCGGTGCCCGCGAAAATAATCTTAAAAACATTGACTTGGACATACCAAAGAATAAATTGGTGGTCTTTACCGGCGTGTCCGGGTCGGGAAAGTCATCTTTGGCGTTCAATACCATTTATGCCGAAGGCCAGCGGCGATATGTCGAATCGTTGTCGTCGTATGCGCGTCAGTTCTTGGATATGCAGAAAAAGCCTGATGTCGATATGATCGAAGGATTGGCCCCGGCGATTTCGATTGAACAAAAGACAACGTCCAAAAATCCCCGGTCAACTGTTGGGACTGTGACAGAAATTTACGATTATTTCCGTCTGTTATGGGCGCGTATTGGTGTGCCGCATTCACCGGTGACGGGGTTACCGATTAAATCCCAGACAATTGGGGAAATGGTTGAATGGACGAATAAAATCCCCCCCAAAACCAAGATTTATATTATGGCCCCGTTGGTTCGCGACCGCAAGGGCGAATACAAGAAAGAAATTGCGTTTTTGATCAAGCAAGGCTATCAACGGGCGATTATTGACGGCGAATTGTATGATTTGGCGTCGGTGCCGGCATTGGACAAGAATAAAAAGCACAATATTTTTGTGATTGTTGATCGTTTGGCCATGCCAGGGACGGATATGTCTGAATCAGAACGCGAAGAATTTGATTCTCGGCTATATGCATCATTCGAAGGGGCGTTGCGTTTGGTGCCTGGGTCGGTGTTGGTGCGGCGGTTAGATACGAATGAAGATATTTTATATTCACAAAATTATGCATGTCCCGTCAGTGGGTTTACCGTTCCGAAAATTGAACCGCGGCTGTTTTCGTTTAATGCGCCGGCCGGTGCATGTCCGTCATGCGATGGGTTGGGGGTTCAATTAAACATGTCGCCGGATTTGGTTATACCTGATCCATCAAAATCCATCTTGGATGGGGCCATTGCACCGTGGTCACGTGGGGGAATGTTAAGTCAGTTTGAACATTTACTGGACGCCTTGCATAAAAAATTCAAAATTCCTTTGTCGCGTCCATGGCATACCTTGACCGACGATCAAAAGAATCTGATTCTTTATGGCAGTGGGGACGAACCTATTAAAATTAACTGGAACGGATTTGTTTATGAAAAGCCGTTCGAAGGAGTTATTCCCAACATTGAACGTCGTTGGCGTGAATCAGATTCAGAAGCGATGCGGGCCGAATTGGCCAAATATCAATCCCAGAAACCATGTCCGGTTTGTCATGGCAAGCGATTGAACATCCAGGCATTATGCGTCAAAATTAATGATATGGACATTATGGATGTCTGTAATATGGCGGTAGATGATTCGTTAAAATGGTTCTTAGATTTGCCGGCACATTTGACCCAGAAAGAAAATGATATTGCGCGAATTATTCTGCGCGAGATTACCAGTCGCTTGCAATTTTTACAGAACGTTGGATTGGGGTATTTAACATTGTCACGGACGTCGGGAACTTTGTCCGGTGGCGAATCCCAGCGTATCCGTTTGGCATCCCAGATCGGCAGCGGGCTGTCCGGGGTTCTGTATGTCTTGGACGAACCGTCGATTGGATTGCATCAAAGCGATAACGACAAGCTGATTGAAACATTAAAAATGCTGCGCGATAAAGATAATACAGTTATCGTTGTCGAACATGACGAAGACGCGATGCGGGCGGCAGATTATCTGGTTGATATTGGGCGTAATGCGGGTGTAAATGGCGGGCATATTGTGGCATGCGGTGTACCAACGGATGTGATTAAAAATCCAGATTCTTTGACCGGGCAATATTTATCTGGGAAAAAGAAAATTGATGTGCCGAAAAAGCGTCGCCCAGGAAACGGGGCGAAAATTACGGTTCGCGGGGCACATGAAAACAATTTGAAAAATGTTGACGTGGAATTTCCATTGGGGAAATTTATCGCACTGACAGGGGTGTCCGGATCGGGTAAATCGACATTGCTGCTGAATACACTGTATCCGGCGATGATGCGGGCATTATATAATTCCAAGATGGAAACCGGGGCGCATGATATAATCACAGGACTGGAAAATATTGACAAGGTCGTTGATATTGACCAATCACCCATTGGGCGTACGCCGCGCAGTAATCCTGCTACGTATACCGGCGTCTTTACAAACATTCGGGATTTCTTTGCCGGTCTGCCAGAGGCCAAGGCCCGTGGCTATACATCTGGGCGGTTTTCGTTTAATGTCAAAGGCGGCCGGTGTGAAGCATGCCAAGGTGACGGTCAAATAAAGATTGAAATGAATTTCTTGGCCGATGTCTATGTCGAATGTGATAAATGTCATGGGGCGCGGTATAATGACGAAACACTGGCGGTAAAGTACAAGGGAAAATCGATTGCCGATGTCTTGAATATGACGGTGGATGAAGCCTATCGGTTCTTTGTCAATGTGCCGCAAATTTCCCGCAAATTAGAATTATTAAAGCGGGTGGGATTGGATTATATTAAGTTGGGGCAAAGCTCGCTGGATTTATCCGGGGGCGAAGCGCAACGAATAAAATTATCCAAAGAATTGGCCGCACGCGGCACGGGTCAGACGCTGTATATCCTGGATGAACCGACCACTGGATTACATTTCGAAGATATAAAAATGTTGCTGTCCGTTTTGCATGAATTGGTTGACCAGGGTAATACTGTTATCGTCATTGAACATAATCTGGAAGTGATCAAAACCGCCGATTGGATTATCGATCTGGGGCCAACGGGTGGGGCCGGGGGCGGGCGCATTATTGCCACAGGCACCCCCGAAGATGTGGTGGCAAATCCAGAATCTTTGACGGGGAAATACTTGAAAAAGTACCTAAAATCTGATAAAAAGAAAAAGTAAGCAGTGATAATTATAGATTAATCAAAGGAGTACGCGAGATGTTTGGATTTGGAAAAAAGAAAGCGGCCGATGCCGCCGCTCCAGAATTTAACGAACAAGATGTTAAAATTCCGTCGGGGATGAAAGAAACGGCCGCCCGTATGATGTCGGGACAATTTGATATGAACGACATGCTGGCCCAATTAAAACAAATTAAAAAAATGAGTAATTTCAGCGGATTATTAAAAATGGTGCCGGGGATGTCTGGGGCGGTTTCTGCGATGAAAGAAAAAATCAAAGACGGCAGTGTGGACGCTCAAATCAAGATATTAGAAGCGATGACGCCCGCCGAACGGGCCGAACCGGAAAAGATTTTTGCCAATGCCAAAACGCGTATTGCCGAAACCGCCGGATGTACAGTACGTGATGTTGAACATATGATCAAACAATATACCAAGATGAAGCAGCAGATGGCCATGATTCAACGCATGGGCGGGATGGAGGCTGTGATGCAAAAAATGCAACAGGGTGGCATGCCGCAAATGCCACAAATTGGTTCTGGGCAATCCGGTGCAAATTAAGGGGAATAGGTAATGTTATTAAAATTACAGAATTTATTTGATCGTCAGATTGTCGAAGTATCGCATCCCCAACCGGTGTTCAGACCGTTGGATGAAGACAAATCGCGTCGCGACTTGTTGGGATACAAGGTTCAGGTTAAATATAAAAACCACACCAAAGAACGCTTTTTTGCATTAAAGAAAGCCACCAATGAATTAAAAAAAGGCACCCAAAATCGCCACCGCGAAGCCGAAAAGCGGGCATGGAAATATAACGCAGATATGCATGAAAAAATGATGTCTGGTCGGCGTTAAAGACGATGAAAATATTAAATAAAAAAATTGCTGCAAAAAAATCATCCGTCGCGTGGTTACAACGCCAGGCGGCGGATCCGTATGTTGCGCGTGCCCAGAAAGAAGGGTATCGTGCCCGGGCGGCATATAAATTAATTGAAATGAATGAAAAGTTTCATTTCTTGAAAAATGGCCAGGTTGTTGTTGATCTGGGGGCGGCACCAGGTTCATGGACCCAATTTATCGCCCGCCAGTTCCCCAAGACGCGCGTCTTTGGGATGGATCTGTTACCGGTCAAGCCCATTGTTGGGGCCGAATTTTATCAAGGTGATTTTACCAGCGATGATGCGTTAAAATGGCTGGAAGAGAAGCTTGGGCTGGATCCAGATGGCGCGTCGGGCGGTACGGTTGATGTTGTTTTATCCGATATGGCCCCAAATACGGTCGGGCATAAAAAAACCGATCATATTCGCCAGATGGTCTTGCTGGAATATGCATTTGATTTCGCATTGCGTGCGTTAAAGCCCGGTGGGACATTCGTTGCAAAATCATTTACCGGTGGCACAACAGGTGAATTGTTAAAGCAAATCAAAGAAAAATTTGAACATGTGCACCATATCAAGCCGCCTTCTTCGCGCAAAGATAGTGTGGAAATGTTTATTGTTGCCCTGGGGTTTCGGGGGTAAAAAAGTCGCATAACGGCGGCTTTTTTAATAAATTTATTATTTTTAATGCCATTTTAATGGCCAGGCGCGTGCCAAAGGCCCCAAATTCGGGCATATGTGGTG
>CATNBF010000029.1 GCA_950096895.1 uncultured bacterium
GTCATGTCCAAAATAGTCCCCAGGTTCAACGCCGTATTACTATCGGCATAAACCAATTTGACATCTTCGGGTGAAACACAAACCTGGTACCAATCATCCGGGGCCAAATGAATCTGATCTTGGGGCAACGCATAGAAATGTTCCCCATCCCCAAATACATACCCCCCCTTGTCGGTCAGCAAGGGAATATACACACCCGGATTGGGATAGATATGATTGGACATTTCCAAATTATGCTTAAAAATTTCATACCCGATCGATGGCGACAGCTTCCATCCGCCGATATCCCAGACATGATGCGCCCCAATACCAAATCGGAAATGATTTGTCCGCCCCGATAAATCCCCCATAGAAATGGTAAATATCCCTTCGGATGGACGAAAACTATCATACGGTTCCAGGTCATAGTCCATAGATAACCCACCATGCGACACATCGCCATACGTGTATTCGCCATAGACAAACATATCAAAATTTCGGATGGAAAAATTATGCTGGCCACCAACCGTGATTTCATTCAAAATCATATCATCCCATTCCAAAATGGAATTAACCCCTGTTTTGAATTCAAAATCTGCAAAACGCCGACCATATTCTGCCCGTAATGTGGTGTGCATTTCCGACGCAGCGGGCATTGAAATACCATTGGGCGTCATGGTTCCAGAAATTGTTGGAACCGCCACCGCTTTCGGTACTTGGTACGTCTGGCTGCGCGTACCAACAACCTGCTTTTGCCCAGATTGTCCCACATATTTGGTATATCCCTGGGATGCATAGTCACCATAGGCCGCCTGGTTCGCATTCTTGGTTGTTTTTTGATAATAAGACGGCACCCCCTCTTGCGCAGAAAATGCCGCAACAGGCGCAAAAATCCCGGCAAAAAGCGATAATAAACGTCCTTTCATAACCTTATCTTGCCCGCATTATAACATAAAATTTTTTCTGGCGAAAGTATTTAATTAATACTTGAATCCCCAAACAATGTCATTAGAATAAAATTCCATGAATAGTGCCCATAATATCTATATCCATGTTCCTTTTTGTGCGTCCAAGTGCCGATATTGCGCATTTTATAGTGCGCCAAACGCGCACCCCGACTGGGCCGCATACACCAATGGCATCTGCCATGAAATCGACATATGGGCCGAAAAATTGGGTCCTGTAACAATTCCCACGGTATTTTTTGGCGGCGGCACGCCATCATTGATGCCGCCGTCATACATGGCCAAAATTATTACACACCTGGGGCACAGATTCCACATCCATCCCGATACCGAAATCACGATAGAGGCAAACCCACGTACTCTGACCCCGGGGGCCTTGCATGAATTTGTCCAAATGGGCATTAACCGTCTGTCTATTGGTGTCCAAAGTTTTATTGACACTGAATTAGAATTCATGGGCCGATGTCACAATGCGACCGATGCCCGACGGTTAATTGATATGGCATTGGATATGAGATTGAATACATCTGCGGATTTTATCTATGGCATGCCGGGCCACACCACCGACCATATAATCAATTTATGCCAAGAAATAAACCGCATCGGATTGAATCACTGCTCGCTGTACGAATTAACGATCGAACCGGCGACACCGTTTGGTAAAATGAATCTGGATATGCCCAACAACGACATCATGGCCGATATGTACCAGGCAATTGCATCGACCCTGTCCTTGCCCCGGTACGAAGTATCAAATTATGCCACACCCGGCCACGAATGTCGGCATAATACCAATATCTGGGACGGGGCCCCTTATATCGGACTGGGCCGTGGTGGGGCCGGCCGCCCCTATATCAATGGGACATGGTACGAACAATCCGGCGGCCCAACCCTAACCCAGACACCCATAACCAACGCCACACGGGCTATTGAAAAAATCATGACCGGCATGCGCACAATACGTGGCGTGACATTAACCGATGACGTGCGAGATGCCATCAATCCAAATGGCGTCGCCACCGCATTGGCCAACGGCGATATCCATATCACACCGGAAAATCGCATGGCACCAACAACAAAAGGTATCTTGATTTTGGATAATTTATTGATAAACTTAATACGGTAAAAAAAATGGAAAGTAAACGCTTAAACATTATTGGAATTATCGCCGTCGTTGTTGCTTTAACAACGGCATATTTTATCAAAGGACCACAAATAATGACGACTGGAATTTTGCCCCAAAACATGGATCTAACGGTTAAACCGGGAAATGATTTTTATGATTATGCTACACGTGGCTGGCGGGATGCCAATCCCATCCCCGATGATTATACCCGTTATGGATCGTTTGATATTTTACGCGCACAAAATCTGGAACGGGTACGCGAAATCGCCGAACAAGATAATGGAAAAATCGGTACATTGTACCGCGTTGCCATGGACGAAAAAAAATTAAATACCGATGGAACGACCCCCGTGGCCCCATATATCGCCGAAATCGATGCGTTAACATCACGGGATCAGTTACCAAAATTCCTGGGCGAAATGCACCGCACGGCATCAGCATTCTGGGGTGACGGCGTCGAATTGGATGAAAAAGATAGTGATCATTACCTGTTTCGTTTCTACCAAGGGGGTGTCGGCCTGTCACGCGATTATTACTTTGATGATGATGAAAAATCACAAAACATTCGCGCAAAGTATAAAACATACATCGCCACACAAATGGAAAATTTTGGGATCCCGGTAAATGCTGATGCTTTGTACGCTCTCGAAGAACGGATGGCCAAAAAATTTCATACCAAAGAAGTCCTGCGTGATCCCCATGCCAATTACAATAAACTGTCGATTGATGAAATCCGGACGCGCTTTGCTGGCTTTGATTGGGATGCCTATCTGGCCGCACGGGGCGCATCACATGCCACGCATATTAACATCGGCCAACCCGACGCAATCGCTGAATCCATTGCGATTATGAACGATACCGATTTTGAATTAATCAAAGCATATTTGAAATGGCGTCTTATTTCTTCTGGGGTCGGCTTGCTGGATGACAAGACATATTCCATCGCCTTTGATTTTTATAATCGCGAGATGGCGGGTCAAAAAACACCAAAGCCCCGCTGGAAACGTGCCATTTATTTACTGGATGATTCTATTGGTGAAATGATTGGTAAATTGTATGTTGAAAAATATTTTCCCGCTGCGGCCAAAGAACGCATGACCACATTGGTTGAACACCTGCGCCAGGCGTTAAAGATGCGTATTGAAAATCTGGATTGGATGTCCGACCAGACGCGTACGGCCGCCATTGAAAAATTATCCACATTTAAGGCTAAAATTGGTTATCCCGATCAATGGCTTGATTATTCGACATTGGAAATCCGTGATGATTCATTGTGGGAAAATATGACACGCGTTGCCCGGTTTATGGATGATTTCTGGCTGAATAAAATTGGTCGCGAAAAAGACCCGACCATCTGGTACATGAATGCACACGAAGTTAATGCCTATTATGATCCCAGTTCGAACGAAATTTGTTTCCCCGCGGGTATCTTGGATCGTCCATTCTTTGACATGGCAGCTGACGATGCATATAACTATGGTGCAATTGGATCAATCATCGGTCATGAAATGACCCATGGATTTGACGATACGGGGCGGCATTTTGATTCCACCGGCACCATGCGTGATTGGTGGACCGCCACAGACGCCAAAAACTTTGACGATCGCGCGGCCGTAATGCGCAAATTCTTTGACAATATCTTGGTTGCCCCGGGCGTCCATGCCAATGGAACCTTTACATTGGGGGAAAACTTGGCCGATTATGGTGGCGTAACGGTGGCCTATACCGCATATAAAAACTTTGCCACACCCGCCCCCACAGATGAACACGGCCAAACCGGCGATATGCGCTTCTTTATCGCCTATGCCCAAAGCGAGGCATCAAACATCCGCCCAGATGCGGCCTTGAACCAAACAAAAACAGATGAACACTCGTTATCACGTTGGCGGGTCAATGGCATCTTGCCCCACGTAAATGCGTGGTATGACGCATTCGGGATTACCAACCAAGATCCCATGTTCATTCCCGAATCAGACCGCACAAAAATATGGTAATACAAAACCCGGCCATGCCGGGTTTTTAAGAATCATTGTCCACATCATCAAATAAAAAATCCCGCATAACGCGGGATTAAATTAATTTTCTGGAACTGTCGGTGTGGGAACAACCGGCGCATCCGCATTTTCTTGAATAATGATTTCCTGGCGCAGGGCACTCTGCTGGCTGGCCAAATCCATACGTGATGCCACCAATGCCAACGCCGCACACAGCACAAAGAATATTGTCGCCAACCATGATGTCAATTTCGTCAAGAAATTTCCCGCCGCGGCCCCTGTTAATGCGCCCCCAAACATAGATGCCGCCGCCGAACCGGACATCCCGCTGCCTTCGGACTTTTGTAATAAAATAACCCCTGTCATGAAAACAGATACGATAATTAATAAAACCAATAAAAATGAAAACATCTTCTATCCCTTTTTGGAAAAATATTATGCCCCGATCTTAGCCGTCTGGGTTTGAAATTGCAAGGATTTTTAACAATTCATCAGCTGCCGCCATACTGGCCGCCTTTTTCGATGCCCCGCGCCCGGCCGCCGTTTGTCCCAACGCCGATACATGAACCACAAATTCTGGATTGTGCGATGCACCGGTCTGGCTAACGTATTTATAAACTGGCAATTCACCTTGGGCCCGCTTTTGCACGAATTCTTGCAAGGCCGTTTTTGAATCTTTTGGGGGATTAATATCGGCCGCCGCCCGTTGCCGCCACAGATCAATAATAATTTCTTGCGCGGCGACAAAGCCACCATCTAAATATATCGCCCCCAGCATTGCCTCCATCGCGTCGGCCAGAATATGATTAATCCGCCCACCGGTCATGTGCCCATGACGCAGTTGGGTATCCAACCCCAGTTCCCTGGCAATTTGCGCCAACGTATCGGTCGATACCAACACCGCATGCCGCCGCGCCAGGTCACCTTCGGCTTCATCCGGGAACATGTCATAGAGCATGCCCGCCACCGTCAATCCCAACACACGATCACCAACGAATTCTAACCGTTCGTTATTATGTGCGGCATCGGCCCCACTTTGGGTCAATGCCAAATCACACAATGCCTGATTTTTGAATTGATAATTTATTTTTTTCACTTATTTAATCCCCATACCAAACCGATCCCAACGAATCTTATCCCCCCAGTTCCAGAACATCAACATCGGTGAATGATAATTATGCGAATACCACACGAACCACACGCGCCCCAACAGGTTATCCCGCGGCACCGCCCCAATATCGGCCCGGCTATCCCCGCTGTTATCACGATTATCACCCATAAAGAAATAATGTCTATCTGGCACCGTCACCACCGGCGTGTTGTCAAACATTGCATTATCAGAATATTCAATAATACTGTGCTCTACCCCGTTGGGCAAAACTTCGGTATATTCCGTTACCTGGAACACACCACATTCCGATGGATACATGCGACAAAACCGATCGTCTTTGTATTCAACCGTGTAGTTAAAATCAACCGGGGCGTTGTCCATCCAGACCTTGTTTCCCTTGACCACAATATTATCTTTGTAATATCCAACCGACCGAATAGATTTCGGCAACGTCGCCACAATATAGGGCCGTGGATCTTTGCGTTCCACCATTTTCCCATTCAGATATAAACGCCCATCCATCATTTGAACCGTGTCACCCGGACGCCCAATCAGCCGTTTAACATAATCCAAATTTTCATTGATCGGATTACGGAATACAATAACATCGCCGACTTTGGGTTCTGTGGCCAAGAAACGCCCATTCCATAAATGCCATGATCCAAACGGGAAAGAATAACGTGAATACCCATATGCCCACTTTTCGACGAAAATATGATCCCCTACATTCAATGTCGGAATCATCGAACCGGACGGAATATTAAAGGGTTCTAACAAAAAACTGCGGAACACAATGGCGATTAACGCGCCATAAAATAAAGTGTTAAACCATTCACGCGCCTGATTTTTTTTCTTTACGGGCATATTGTACATCCTTTCTGCTATCGGGGTCATTTTATAACTTGAATTGATTTTGCGCAAGTTATAATATGCACATTATGATTTCATTAAATTCTATTATTTTTAACGGCATGGATGCAACCCGCATCGATGTCCAGGTACAATTATCAACCGGTTTGTCAAAACCAGAATTTAATATCATCGGACTGGCAGATCGCGCGGTCAAAGAATCAGCCGAACGCATCCGTAATGTATTAAGTGCCCTGAATTTGTCCATGCCGCCCAAACGATTAACGGTGAATTTGTCACCCGCGGATGTGGAAAAAACCGGATCACACTTTGACTTGCCTATCTTGTGCGGGATCTTATGTGCCCTGGGGGTATTGCCAGATGGGGAACTATCAAAATATGTCATCTTGGGCGAAGTCGGACTGAACGGTGCAATCGTCAAGGCCGGTGGCGTCTTACCGGCCAGTGTGTGGGCCGCATCCAATAATCTGGGAATAATATGCCCTGCGTCCACCGGGGGTGAAGCATTGATGAGCGGTCATAAAAACATCATCGCCGCCGCCCATGTCTTGGATTTAATTAATCATTTCAAAGGCACGCAAATTATCCCCATGCCAACCGCACCAACGATTGCCACACCCACAGCCCACGCCATTGATATGGCCGATGTCCATGGCCAGGCCGCGGCCAAACGGGCCCTGGAAATTGCGGCGGCCGGGGGACATGCCATGCTGATGGTGGGGCCACCGGGGTCGGGAAAAACCATGCTGGCATCGCGCTTATCAACAATATTGCCAGAATTAACGCCCACAGAAATATTGGAATCATCGATTATCTATTCGATTGCCGGCCAATTAAACGGTCAATCTTTGATCGCCACCCGCCCATTTCGCAGTGTGCATCACACATCCAGTGCGGTTTCCCTGGCCGGTGGTGGGGCAGACGCCCGACCCGGTGAAATTTCGTTGGCCCATAATGGTGTATTGTTCTTGGACGAATTACCAGAATTTAATCGCACCACTTTGGAAATCCTGCGCCAGCCGATGGAATCCGGCCAGATTATGATATCACGTGCCCGGCGTAATGCCACATATCCTGCCCGCTTTCAATTAATCGCGGCCATGAATCCATGCCCATGCGGCCACTTGGGAAATGCCGGAATGTCTTGTTCCCGTGCCCCCCGCTGTGCCGAAGCGTACCAGAACAAAATCTCGGGCCCGTTGCTGGATCGAATTGATTTACATGTCGATGTCGATGCGGTAAATCCGTGGGAAATGAATAACGATGATAACACACCCCGTGAAACATCGGCCCAAATCCGCGAACGCGTGATCGCCGCCCGGGAACGTCAGTTGAAACGCCAAGGCCGCGTGAATGCCCATCTCGATGGGCCTGAATTAGATGCCGCGGCCCCATTGTCCCCGGAATTGACCGCCTTTTTGAATATGGCCGCCGAAAAGATGAATATGTCGGCCCGCGGTTATAACCGTATCCGTCGTATTGCCCGAACAATTGCCGACCTGCGTGGGGCCGAAAATATTGAAATGGATGATTTAACAGAGGCGTTGTCCTATCGCCCCATCAATCGCGGAAAATATGGGGTTAAATTGTAATCATGCGCCATGTCACCGATCATGATATCCAAGAAATGGCATCGGGCACATTTTGTCCCGACACGCGCGCCATTAATCGTGATGTGCGCCGGCAATTAAAACTTGGCACACTGATCCCCCCAGAAC
>CATNBF010000030.1 GCA_950096895.1 uncultured bacterium
TGGATGCGCCGGGTTAACATCAATTGGCGATGGATTATTTGGGGATTTATCTGGTAATGCGCAACAGGGTATGTTTGCAAATACTTTTTCCGGCTGTTCCGGATTAACCGGCCCATCAGCACGGACAACATCGGGTCAGTATCTCTATAAAATCTGGCCGGATGTGACCGCTGAACAGGCGGGCGATTGCTATACCGGTGCAACCGGATTGTCAGATTATGCAAATATCCCCTATCCGTGGCGTCCAGCGGACCCGTTTGATCCAAAATTCGTTATAACCACCACACCAATAACCAGCAGTTTTTCATTCAAAATGTCTGCTGCGGGGGATTTTACCGTTGATTGGGGCGATGGGAACAAAGAAAAAATCGCGCGTACAGATACAACCGAAACAACATACAGTCATACGTATTCCGCCGCCGGCGAATATAGGATTTCTATGGACGGTAAAGCAACAGGATATAGCACCAGCAATAGCGTTGCGGCGATTAGTTTTCAAAACAATACAAATCTTGCTAAAATAGATGGCAGTTTGGGTCAAATCTTTTCCACCATTGGTAATGGTCGGGAAAATGGCCAACAACCACGTTTTAATTATACATTTTCCCGTTGCAGCGGATTAACAGGTGAGATCCCAGGAAGCCTGTTTTCCGGAATCAATGGTGCCCCGGTAAATAATATGTTTTTAGGCACATTTGACAGTTGTCTTAAATTAACAGGTGAAATTCCATCGGGTTTATTTGCGGGGATTTCGGGTGCCCCGGCAGAATATATGTTTTCGGGCACTTTTAATAGTTGCAGCGGATTAACAGGTGAAATTCCCGCCGAATTATTTGCCGGAATCAATGGTGCCCCGGCAGAATATATGTTCCATTATACATTTAATGGTTGCATTGGATTAACAGGTGAGATCCCATCTGGTTTGTTCGCAGGAATTTCGGGAGCCCCAGCAGTTCGTATGTTTAATAATACGTTTTATGGTTGCAGCGGATTGACATCGATTGGGGATGGGGTGTTTGGGGATTTATCTGGTAATGCGCAACCGAGTATGTTTATGCAAACATTTTTTCGGTGCAACGCCTTGACGGGACCATCGGCGCGCACAACATCGGGCAAGTATTTGTACGAGATTTGGCCATCGGCAAACAGTAGTCAGGTGGGCGGATGCTATCGCTATGCCACCAGTCTATCCGATTATGCCGATATGCCAAGTGCGTGGAAATAACATCGGATTGGGAATGGAATAAGAATTTTATTGAATTTATTCCATTCCTGGGGTATAATTTCCTGCGCTGGTGATTACTCTGCACCATCAGGGTTTTAAGAAGGCCCCCAGGTTATTTCATATGTGAACCGCATATGATTTGTAAAAAATAGATTGGTTCCCATCGATTATGGTTGGGGCGCGTATATACGCACTATTTTCTGGAATAGCTTCTAAACCCCAACCACCCTTTATCTCTTACGAATATCATCTATGCCCCCAGATTCTTTGCACAAAAAAATATACACTATCCCGCGTAAATAGATGCATAAATGCCCCGGTATCTCCAACCTAATACCAGTCCACACCACAAACATCCCACCATCACAACGCCGTTGTCAAAAACGCCCAGTATCTTCTTTGCGCAAAAAAAATCATATAACATTCCCAACCAATATATCCATATTCGCATTCATAATAGTGCCCATATCCACCCACCCCATGCCCCACCCCACACACAACAGTCCCATAAAAAATGAATAAACATCCCGAATACTTACTTATCAACCCAATTTCAACGCCGCGCCCCCCAGCACCCCTATATCCTTAATACCCGACGCATCCCCCATTCCACTCATAACTTTCCAATGCCGAATGACACAGCAGCCCCAATGCCACTTAACCCAATTTTCCCCCCCGCGCCCCACAGCACCCACGCCCCAATATCCACCAAGTCCAACACCATCCGCCCCAGGCCCCACAACACCACATCCTAATATCCACGCCCCAATTATTCGCCCCCCTGATCTATATTCTTGACAAATTATTTTAATGTATTATTATATAAACAAAACCAAGGGAATACAACGATGTACAAACTGGAAGCAACGATTGAAATGGCCCGCATGCAAAAGAGCGAGATTCATATTTATTGCGCCCATTTACAGACATTTAGCAATGACACCGATCGCGTTGATGTCATTCGCTGTGACAATGCAATATATCTGATTGCCAAGAATTTAACCCGTGCGGTTACGGGTGATCCGGACATGTTATTTTTGAATACACACCGCATCAGCGATCCGATAAACTGGATCAACATGCCCAAAATTGCCACCACGGCCCAGAATACATATTTCTTGGTGGATACCCGCACAGGCATCTTTTGTGGGCTTAGCGAGCATCAATCCCCCAACGGCAACGGGACTTTTACCTTAAAGCATTATGATATTCGACCGGTGCCAATGCAATTGAATAGCTATAACGCTATTTATCAAGAACTGCGCAAAGATGTCGATTTGGCGCGGCAAAACACATATCACTATATCCGCGTGTTATCCCCCAACGATACCCCACTGGAACCACGGACACACACGATGAACAATATCAAGATAAAGGCTTTTAAGGAATTTTATCAAAACAGCCTATAAAAAATCCCGCCCATGATTTTGGGCGGAATTTTTTTGACCATTTCTTTTTTTTAGCCTTGGCCATTTTCTTTCTTGGTCGGCTGGGCCTGCATGGCGAAATGCGCAATGTATTTTTTCAGTTCTGTTTTATACTGATTATTTTCACGCGCCATCTCTACCAATTTATCAAAGTTCGGATTGGCCGCACGCGCCGCCCCAAAACGACTTTCTGTTTTCAAAAAGTCTTCCAGTGGGGTCGGATTGTCTGTCGACGAATCCATCATGAACGGATTCTGGCCGGCATCAATCAGACGCGGATCAAACCGGTACAGTGGCCATGCCCCCGTTTGGACCAATTGTGTCTGGTGCGCCGGGCCATTCTGCAACGGGAATCCATGCGCAATACACGGGGCGTACGCCAAGATGATCGATGGTCCCGGATAGGATTCCGCCTCGCGCAGGGCACGAATTGCCTGGGCCTGGTTCGCCCCCATCGCGATTTGCGCGACATAGGCCCCAGACATCATTGCAATCATCCCCAGGTCTTTTTTCGCATGTTCTTTACCACCGATGGCAAATTTCATGCTGGCCCCGAATGGCGTAGACTTTGATTGCTGGCCACCGGTGTTTGAATAACCTTCGGTATCCAGCACCAAGATATTAATATTCTCGCCGCTGTGCAAGACATGGTCCAATCCACCATATCCGATATCGTACGCCCAACCGTCACCACCGATAATCCAGACAGATTTATCGACGATTTCATCAACCAGACTTTCGGCCAAACGTGCCCGATCACCAGGGATCGCTGCGATTTTTTCACGCAGTTCATCGGCCAAACGCCGCTGGGCAGCGGGGTCTGTTTCATCAAAGATTGCTTCGACATTGGGGATTTCCAATTCGAACAACAGTGATTTTAGCATGGCCCGCTTTTGCTTTAACGCCAGCTTCATTCCCAAACCATATTCGGCATTATCTTCGAACAGCGAATTTGACCATGCCGGTCCACGCCCATTCGCATCGGTTGTCCACGGTGTTGTTGGCAAATTCGCCCCATAAATAGATGAACACCCGGTCGCGTTTGCCACAACCATCCGATCACCAAACAAATGTGCCAGCATTCGGACATACGGTGTTTCACCACATCCGGCGCATGCACCGGGGAATTCAAAGTAATGCGGCAACAATTCGACATGCTTTGGAATATTCAGGTTTAATTTTTCCCGCGCCAGATCCGGTAACTTTACCGCCGCATCAAATGCCGCCTGTTGATCACCGGCATCGGCCAACGGTTTCAATGCCAACGCCCGCACCGGACAGTTATTCACACAAACATTACATCCCGTACAATCCGCGGGCGAAATATTCAATGTAAAGTACATATCCGGCCCCAGTTCTGGTGTCTTCATCGGCACCACAATGATACCGGCATTACGCGCCGCATCCACCTGGTCTGGGGTCAAGACCTTGATCCGGATGGCGGCATGCGGACACAGGGTCGCGCACTTGCCACACTGGATACATTTATCTAAATCACATGACGCGATGCGATCAGAAATGGCCCGTTTTTCATATTTAGATGTCCCCACAGGATATTGCCCGCCACCAAATTCACCATCCACACGGAATCGCGATACCGGGATAGCATCGCCCCGCTGGGCCGCCATTTCACCCAATGTCCCGGCGATTTCGGCCGGTGCATCCATGGTCATTGCCGGCACAAAATCAGGCGCAAAGTTCGATACCGACGACGGCAAATCATACCGATGCAAGAATTCCGATGCGCGGTCAACCGCGGCCCAGTTGGCCGCGACAACATCCATACCTTTCTTTTTATAGGTTTTTTCAATTGCAACCTTGGCCGATTCCGCTGCCACCGCCGGATCAATCACATGCGTCAAGTTAAAGAAATTCAGCATAATAAACGTATTAATGCGATTGCCCAATCCCAATTCTGCCGCAGCCCGATTGGCATCCAAGAAATAAACATTGGCGCGCATGCGGATCAAATGTTCCTGGGTTTCACGCGGCAGATTGGCAAACGCCACATCTGGTGCCATCGACGTGTTGATCATAACCGTCCCGCCGGCACGCAGCCCGCGAAACACATCAAACCGCTGGGCGATCATGAAATTCGATACACTGATGAAATCCGCCACTTCGATTAAATACTGACTTTTGATTGGCGCATCCGAGAATCGAATATGCGACGCCGTCAATCCGCCAGACTTTTTCGAATCATATACTGCATACGATTGCGGGTACAGATCAGAATTTTCCCCCACAATTTTAACGATGTTTTTCACCGCACCCACCGTACCATCAGACCCGATACCATACAGAACCGCCGTCTTGAAATTCGGATCTTCGATGGCAAAGGCCGGATCCGTTTTCAGCGACAATCCCGTCAAATCATCGTCGATTCCAACGGTAAAGTTATGCGTCAATGTCCCCAACATCAAATTTTCAATCACAGCCTTGACATCCCGTGGCTTAAACTCCTTGGATCCCAAACCGTACCGTCCGCCAAAGACATCCGCGCGATCACCAACAATGGTCTTGACATCTTGGTACAGGGGTTCCCCAATCGCGCCCGGTTCCTTGGTCCGATCCAAGACCGCGATACGTTTTACCGTCTGGGGCAATGCCGCCAAGAACGCGTCCACCGGGAACGGCCGATACAAATGAATCTTGATTAATCCGACATTGGCCGGCATGTGCGCCATCGTTTCTTCGATGGTTTCGACGGCACTGCCCATGGCGACAATGACGTTTTCGGCATTTTTATCACCGACATAGTCCACCAAATGATACTGGCGTCCGGTTAATTTGGCAAATCGATCCATTTCCGCCTGGACAATTTCTGGGGTTTTGATGTACAAAGGATTGGCGGCTTCGCGTCCCTGGAAATACACATCAGGATTTTGCGCCGTCCCCCGAATTGTCGGCCGATCCGGCGTCATACCGCGGGCGCGATTGGCCAAGACCAAATCATCCGGAATCATTTCGCGCAGTGTTTCATCATCAATGCGATCCAGACGCGATTCTTCGTGACTGGTGCGGAATCCATCAAAGAAATGCAAAAACGGCACCCGCGCACGCAGTGTCGACGCATGCGCAATCGCGGCCATGTCGTGCGCCTGTTGCACATTATGACTGGATAACAAGGCAAATCCCGTCTGGCGCACCGCCATAACGTCACTATGGTCGCCAAAAATAGACAAGGCATGCGTCGCCAACGCACGGGCCGCCACATGCATCACAAACGGTGTCTGTTCACCCGCAATCTTGTACATATTCGGGATCATCAGCAATAATCCCTGGGACGCGGTAAATGTGGTGGCCAACGCCCCCATCTGTAACGCGCCGTGCATGGCACCGGCGGCACCGGCCTCGGACTGCATCTCGATCACGCCAGGAATGGCCCCCCAGATGTTCTTTTTATGCTGAAACATCCACTCGTCACTCAGTTCACCCATCGTCGAGCTGGGGGTAATTGGATAAATGGCGGCAAATTCACTGCACCGGTATGCGACATCGGCCGCAGCCCAGTTTCCATCAACAATTAATTTAGACATTTTTCTTTTTCCTTTTTGTCTTTCTTGCTGATGCCTAATATACCGCGAAAATCCCCCCATGGCAAGAATTAAAGCAAAAATATCCCCAACGATTATAAATAAAAAAAAAGACGTCCGTGGAATGCGGACGCCTTTTCTCTCCAACCTGGGGTGGTGGGCATGATGGTCATTTTCCAACATAATGAACCTGGCCCGAAATGGGTAACGAAAAAGTACCAAACGCATCTTCAAAAACTGTCGCGCTATCGACATAGCAATCTGTGATCTCACCGGATCCTGGGGCCGATTTTGATCCATCGGGACATGATAGCGGAGTATGTCCACCATCTACACAATAATGGTTAGCCGGACATGGCCCAAATACTGCCTTACAAGAAATGGTTGATTCTGTTAATGTTTTGAATAAGTCTGAGATGGGGGCCCCACCCCCAATTGTGACCGTTTTGTTTGACGAATCTGAACATTCCCAGTTAAGAAAAAATTTTCTTTTCGGTGCAGTCCAGTTATCTAGATACATCATAACAATCGTACAATTTGTGCCGGCATTGTCCTTATCACAGCGTATCGTATATGTTTCGCTGCTTTGATTCCCCTTATAAGTTATTGTAAAATTTGGTACCCAGTGCGCATAAACGGTCGAAATGTCATGCTCAAAAAAATATGATGCATCAATACCATCAGTAAACGTCCCATTGGCCTGAATTAACGCTGTCGTGTCTGACTCGTCTTGGCCTTTATAATACCCGTCAGCTTGAATTGCTTTCTTGTATTAACCTGTTTATTAATTAAATCACCTAAATCTACCGAAGTCTCGTCGTAAGCACTACTATGCCACGTACCAGTATACTTCAGATATAAAGTCAAATCACTTGTCGTACCAATGCATATGTCCTTCCAAGCCCAGATACCACAATTTTTATTCAGATTTATCTTTTTAATTATAGGCTCACAGGTAGTCTCATCTCCATCATCAGGATCATATTTATACCCATCCTTACAAACGCAGTCAGTATTTTCAGAATTTACTATGGCATTGGTATCGCAAGTAAAATTTGACGTACCATCATACACTCCCGAATCGGTCGCATATGTTGTTTTAGTTCCCAAAGGAATTTTTTCTACTATATAGCATGTTGTAATGCTATCACGTAGTCCATTTGACCCTAGCTCAACATTCTCGCGATCAGGACATTTATTGCACGACGATGTCTCAAACGAATCACTGCTGGCCTTCCAATAGTAGCCATTCGTCGTTTTACAGGTAGACTCATCCATCTCAGTATCAGCCCAAGCAAAGTCTATTCCTACTGCGTTTAAGGTAAAAACGCATAGAACAAGTAGGAATAGACGACACAAGACTATCATGCACCCCAGCAAACAAAATTAATTCGCAAAAGGCAACAAAAAAAACTCCGGCAATGCCGGATTTTTTTTTGTTGCCATTTGCGAAATAATTTTCTATGCTGTGGTGCATGATAGTCTTGTGT
>CATNBF010000031.1 GCA_950096895.1 uncultured bacterium
ACCCCTGCACCGACACCAGCAGTCACAGCGGCATTAGTCAGGACAGCATTTTTAGTATCAGGATCATAAGAACGTTCATTCATTTTCATAATTTGATTAACGATAGATTCCTTGCCACAGTATTTATCGATACCAAAGATATGGCATTTTCTGGTGTTTGGGTCCCACGTTGACCAGACGGTCCGGGTTAAAATATCATCTTTGACCACATCGGTTTTTCTGGATCCGATTTTTGCCAGGTCTGCGGATGAAATAGAACGTCCGATAACTTTTGCAATATCTGTACTTTTGCTGGCCTTGGTACGCAGATCTTGTTGATCGACGGATGGATCTTGACCTTCGAGCAGCAAGGGCAAGTCATAACAGGACGCGGCTTTGTTTTGTTCTTTCATATTTTTAGTTGCTTCTTGCACCAGTTGAGTCATACGCGCATTATAATTGTTTTGGGCCTGGATCAAAGCCGCCGATGTAATAATCGCCAGATATTCATCCGCTACCTTGTAATATCGACCAGGGGTGCGTTTATCTTGACCGGTAATATTTTTTAGATCGCGCCCATTCATACACATATCAACATTTGGATCCGACAGATACACACTAATAACCCCATCAGCTTGGGCCTGGATCAGACGCAGTTCTTGTTCAATCTTGTCCATAATCGCCCCATAATCCATTCCGTATGTATTCTGGGTGTTTTCTGTTATTTTATCCAAATACCCATCAATATCAATGGTGCCCACGCGTGGATATTGATCGCAATTTTCCCCCTTGGTGCGCACGCATTCGTTATGTTTTGCGCCATCACTAATCTTGATCAAATTGAAATCCAGCAACCCAGACAAAACATGCAATGTACCGTTATTCTGATACGTCAAAGAATTCGCCCCAACATAATCACGCCCCGCAAAGATATCACACGATAATGTATCCCCACATACATCGATCATTTTATCTGCGGCAAATTGATCACACGCTTCGGCCAGCGCAAAATCAATCCCATTAAAAACATTTCTAATGGCAGTGTCTAAATCATCATCATCAAAGCTGGGGTTCGTTTCCCGGCAAACAACCAATTTTTCCTTGGGGCATATTTTACGCAATGCTTCTTTATCCAATCCAATACACGCCAACATATCCGGTCCACACGCACTTTCATGGGCATAGCAATCATGTAATTCTGCCGCACAGGCATCTGCCACCTTGGCCATTAATTTAGCTTCTTGCAAATCCCACAGATCCGGCACCAATGGTTCACATCGATCCAATTCCACCTTGCAGAAACTGCGTACCATTTCTGGCCGTGATAAACACGCATCCATCGACGCAATCCCTTTGCCGGCAATATCATCACGACATGCATTTTCCAAGCAGCTTTCCACCTCATTCTTGCATGTTTGTCGCACATCTGCTTCTTTGTGCAATCGCGCAATCATCAGGTCTTTTTTGACCAATTCCCGAAAGCTGGGCCAGACTTGCTCCCGCACACTGTCGCATTCATCCAAGATCCCATCGCAAATCGGTCGCTTGGCCATTAAAATATCATCCATAACATCGGCATCAATGTCGATACATTGCCCCCAATCGGCCCCGCATACCGTATCTTGCATAAAGCATTCTTGATACGCCACCACGCATTGACTAATATCATATTTATTTGATTTGCGATAGGCATCAACCCCAGCTTTTAATACATCAGATGCCGACGTCACACGCGCCGTGGTTAATTCATTACGTAATTCCTTGATCGCATTGGCCCACGCCACACAATCAGAACGTATTGTCTTAGAATATAATGCATCCAGCATATCTGATGACGCTGCACATTCTGAATCCAACCGTTCATGACAGAATTCCAATGCCGCCGCATACCGGGCCCGCCCCTTTTTATTGATAATCAGATCATCATCTTCTTCGTCATCATCATAGATAGATGGCCACACCAACTTTGGTTTTTGTTCCGTCTGAACCCTTTCAATTTGATCCGAAATCCCCGTGGCCAGACGGCTTAACTTATCCGCCGTATCCAGCGATAGACGCACCATATCATCCTTTAACTGGGTTGTTTCTGCGGCATATTTTTCGGCATCGGCGGTACAGACACATCGCCCGCCCATTTCATTATCCACCAAACAGAAATTATCCATACATCCAAAGAACTGCGTCTCGCACTGATCTGATACTGGCTTGTACACCACCTGCTCAGAAACCTTGGTTCCGCCCCCCATTACATCGACGGTCGAACTGCGTACTGCGGCAAAGGCAACGTCTTCTACGAAAATCACGAAAATGAGTAATCTGGCAATAAAACGCAGCATTTTTTCTAATCCCCCCATATGTAACTTAAATAAACTGTAAAACATTTTTCCATATAAAATCAACCGTAAAAAACGCCCGGACACGCCGGGCATTTCTGTTACATCAAATGCGCATCTTTCAGCAGCTCTTCGATATACGTCTTTGATATTTTCTTTTTGGCAATTTTTTCCAACACCTTGGCAATCCAAGGCAAGTCCATATCCCGGATTTTCTTTTTATCCGTCAGATAGTACATCGATGCCAACAATACTCGCACGTCAAAGCATGATCCAAAGACTTCGGGCACCCCACGATCAATATTAAGCAGGGTGTACACCGCCTCCATCGCGGTACGCACAGAATATTCTGTGGTAAAGACCGTATCGCGCACTGTTTCGGCATAGTTACCGATAAAGGCCAAATTTACCGATCCCCGTGGGACAACCAATGGTCGATCCCCCAGTGCCCGCGGCATAAAGTATGTGGAAATAAACGGCATATGACATGGCACGGTATTGGCCGATGTGGTCGCAATTTCCATAATCTGGGATTCCGGCACCCCAATATGATACAACCATTCCGCGCACAGTTCCACACCCGTACATTCGGTAATGTTCTTTTTGATATAATTGCCCGGCCGATCAGAAAACAGCCCATACGTCCAAACAATAATTTGGTTTTTTTTCTGCTTTCTAAAATGGGGTTGGCGCGAAATACTAAACCCATAAAGCCAATTAGAATCTTTAATTGTCACCGGCCCACTGCTGATAATTGACCCACTGTGCGGATCTTTCTTACAGATTTTTTCAATGTATGGTGTCACACTATCATCATTCAATGTAATCGTCGCCGACATGACCCAGTTGGCCGCCGGTATATTCTCACAGAACTTTTCTGGTCGCCCGAATTCCCGTGATTGGGCCGCCAGACGTTTCCACAATTCCCATGATCCCCCGATAGATTCTGGCTTTGGGGCTGGTGTTGTGTTGGTACCGTACGTCGTGCTTTCGGTAATAGACCCATTGGTCACAAAAACCAGATCATTTTCCGTCAGGTTAATTGTCTTTTTCCGGCCCGCCATCACCATTTCAATTTTCTTGGCAACTTTTTTATTGGCTGTGGCATCGACAATAATATTTGTCACCCGGGTATCATAATGAAATTTAACCCCATGCGATTCCAAATAACGCACCAATGGCGTAATCAGCGATTCATATTGATTGTATTTTGTAAACTTTAATGCCGACATATCGGCCAGCGTTCCCACATGGTGGATAAAGCGCAAGATATACCGCCGCATTTCCATCGCCGATGACCACGGTTCAAACGCAAACATCGTCGCCCAATACAACCAGAAATTTGATTCAAAGAATTCTTGACCAAACACTTGATCAATGGTGACATCTTGTAATTCTGATTCTTGCATCAGTGCCAGATTAATCAATTCCTTGATGGCCCCCGGCGTCAGTGTTAATTTACCATCCGTCGGTAACCGTTTCCCGCGCCGTTCAATAACCCGACAATGGGAATAAGATGGATCTGCCTTGTTCAGCCAATAAAATTCATCCAACACCGATACATCCTGATTTTCCAAGGATGGAATCGACCGGAATAAATCCCACAGGGTTTCAAAATGGGCCTCCATCTCGCGCCCACCACGAATGATAAAGCCACGCTCGGGATTATAAATCCCATCCATGCTGCCCCCCGCCAGGGCCAGTTCTTCGAACACATGAATCTTGGCCCCTTTCATGCCCCCATCGCGGATCATAAATACCGCAGCCGCCAAACCGGCCAAGCCGGATCCCACGACATAGGCCGACTTTTTATCCGCCCCCACCGGCTTTTGTGGATGGGCAAATGCTTCGTAATTACCATTACTGTAATACATATTTAACCTCCATTAAATTGACATGATTTAACAATAAATCATTCGATCCAATCAATGGTACAGGTTTGATTTCCGCCCAGATTAACAGATGCAAATTGGACGTCACACGCATCAAAATAAAATACAGGACAAAAATATATTGATTGACTATTCGCACATGCTTGACATCGCGCATGGCCCACTTTATAATGTATGACATGCACAAAGTTTTTGTGGGATTTTTAGTGATTGCGTTACTGTCGCTGGGGGGCTGCGGTGTAAAATCCGAACTGGCCCGGCCGGGGGACACATTCCCGCGCAATTATCCGATTTATTAAAATCGGCACTGGGCATATGGCGACTATGTAATGCCGCCATATGATCCTGGTTTTGGGCATATGGCGACTATGCAATGCCGCCATATGATCCTGGTTTTGGGCATATGGCGACTATGTAATGCCGCCATATGATCCTGGTTTTGGGCATATGGCGACTATGTAATGCCGCCATATGATCCTGGTTTTGGGCATATGGCGAAATTGGTAGACGCGCTGGATTTAGGTTCCAGTGGGGTAACCCATAGGAGTTCAAGTCTCCTTATGCCCACCAAAACAAAAAAGACTTGCTTTTTCGCGGGATATATCCTAAAATCCGACCCAGAATAATAAAAGGCGTATAAAATGGCATCAAAGAAAGGCTCAAAAGAAGTAATTAAGCTGAGAAACAAGGAAACCGGCTACTTCTATACAACAACAAAAAATACCAAATCGGAAAATACGGCGGGTAAATTAAAGTTCCGCAAGTATGATCCCAAATTGCGCAAGCATACCACGTTTACAGAGGAAAAGATGCCTCACTAAATCATGTGGCGACACTTGTTAAAAATAAAAAAAATCCGCATATGTGGATTTTTTTATGGGGCGGACAAGATTTAACCCATGCCGCCCCACCCCTTTTATTTTTGATTTTTTTGGAAATTCCAACAATCGCGGCACATATCCCCCAGATTTTTTTCGGCCCGCCATCCTAAATCTTGCTGGGCCCGGGATGAATCCGCATAAACCATCGGGGCATCCCCCGCGCGCCGCGGCTTGATAACATAGGGGATATCAAACCCACACGCCTGGGAAAATTCACGCACGCAATCCAACACGCTATAGCCGCATCCGGTTCCTAAATTATAAATCCGCATTCCCCCCAGATGTTCCAGTGCGCGTAAATGCCCAATCGCCAAATCTGTTACATGGATATAATCACGAATGCATGTTCCATCCGGCGTATCATAATCATTTCCAAATACCCCCAGTTCTTTTAATTCACCGGTCGCAACACGCATAATAAATGGAAACAAGTTATTCGGAATGCCACGGGGCGATTCCCCGATCAATCCACTGGCATCTGCACCCACCGGATTGAAATAGCGCAACATGGTAATATTCCATTGCGCATCAGATGCCGCAACGTCGCCCAGAATGCGTTCAATGGCTAATTTCGTGTACCCATATGGCGATAATGCCCCCAACGGTGCATCTTCGGTAATGGGTAATTTTTCTGGCATGCCATAAACCGTTGCACTGGATGAAAAGATCAAATTCTTAACCGAATGCGCGGCCATCACATCCAATAAATTCAATGTAGAAATCAAATTGTTTTGATAGTACATCAACGGCTTTTCAACACTTTCACCAACCGCCTTGAATCCGGCAAAATGAATTACCGCATCAATTTTATACCGATCAAAGACCGCATTCAAATCATCTTTGTTTAATAAATCCCCCTGGTAAAAGGCAACCGGTCGGCCTGTAATTTGACCAATTTTTTCAACCACATCTACCTGTGAATTGGATAAATTATCAATAATAACAACATCATGCCCGGCACGTAATAATTCGACGGCGGTGTGACTGCCGATATAGCCGGTGCCACCTGTTAACAAAACCTTCATCTAAATCTCCTTTAATACTCGTCCGTCTCAGGGTAATCCTTTTATACGATCAAATCAAGTTTAACCAATACATGAAAGTCCATCATAACGCAAAAGCCATTCATGATGATTTTGCCGATACTTAATCATCGCCACAAATTTTTCAATGATATGATATTTTCATAGCTTTTATTATAAAAGATAATTAATGCTAAATCCTGAAAAAACATTGCTATTTGATATTAAACAGACTATTTTTTTATTGATATGACCAAGATTTTTACAATCGGGTTCAGTGGCAAAACACCTGATAATTTTATAGATGTATTAAATGCAGTGCGTATTCGGACCGTATGGGACATACGCCAATGGCGCACCAGCACCTACGCGCCATTTTACAGTGGTGGAAACCTGGCCACGACACTGGGCGCGCGATACGAATATCACCCCGAATTCGCCCCAACGGCGGAAATCCTGACCGGATACCAAGACGGCCGCATCACCTGGGCCGATTACGAACGCATGTATCACGACTTACTGGCCGCGCGCCGCCCAACCGCGAGAATAGCTTCGACCGAATTTGACCGCATTTGCCTGCTGTGCACCGAAAAATCTGCCCTAAAATGCCACCGTCGCCTGGCCGCCGAATACATTGCCACCCAATTTCCAGATGTTGAAATTGTGCATTTGTAACCAGATTGCTTTGCTATCATCATATAAAAAATATGTATACAGTCAGTAAAAGCAGCATCATTATAACAAACCATAAAAAACACGCCAATACAGGCACAAACAGAAATTTCCATTTATGATTTTTTACAGTCTCTATCGCAAATGGGATAAAGATTACCGAACAAAATATCATCGCGACGTAATCTATCAATATCAAGCAATCATGCCCACAAAGGAAACAGAACAAACCATCCCATTTCGCATTATTTTGCAGTCCAGCTAAATCATTCCAGAAGAACAAGAACAGCCCCAGGGACACAATACTGCCAATAAAATCAAAATACCGCTTCATCGATTGTATTTTACACTAACAATCAGATATTATCTATTGATTTTCGTAAAAGTGTTTGACTAATTATGAACAAATGATTAGAATTTTTCATATGAAAATTCTTCTGTTCGTGTTTTGTATAACAGTTACAAGCCTGTCGAATGGTTTTGCTGTATCATTTCAAGCAGATATTGTTTCATGTGATGAAATGTACGAAACACAGTCAAAAAAATCTAGTTCATCCATATCTACAATACAATCTTTATCTGAGCACACCGATTGTTATCAAAAAATTGCTTTTAATATTATTGATGCCAAATACAAACAAAATGCCGATAAAATGAAACAGAATTTCATTGCATATATAGATATGTCTGGTGAAATGGTTGAATTCATTGACAAGCCGGATTCATGCTATCCGCAATGCGGAACGATTGTTGGAATAAATGCCGCTACGGCAAGACGTAACGCAGCAAAACAATACCTACATTCGCTATTAGATCGCAGTTTGGGCATATAAATTATTATCAATAACCACTGTAATCATTGTTTTGATATAGT
>CATNBF010000032.1 GCA_950096895.1 uncultured bacterium
ATTATATACGAAGGTGTTGTGTATACTCCAAATATATCTGATATTAAAAATTGGTCACAAAATTTAGTTCTTTTCTTTAGTACGGAACATTTATTTCATTATTTTGGCTTAAATGGAAAAATATACCAAAAATATTTGGAAGATTTTATGGCATTGGTTGAAGAAATAAACCAAAAGAAACGTCGTATAACAATAAAATATTTTTCTGAAACAAAAAATGAAATAGAAGGATATTTTTCTGCCGCTGCAAATTTATTAAATACTAAGGCTGGATATGTTGAAGATGCTGCAATGCAAGCAATTATTAATGGCTGTGAAACACAGAGCGATATTATAAAGAAGAAAGTCGACTTTTTTGTCTTTTTACAGGCTCATGGAATCCAAGAAGACGATGTACCAAATAAATATATTGCTGAGGAAAACGAAGTTTATAATATATTAAGTCAAAAATTAATGGACAATATATTTTCGGATCCTGTTTTTGTGGAATATTCTAAAAATGATATTAGAATTGAAAAACTTTTAAAGCAACTTAATAAAATTAATATATTGCGAAAAGGTAGAAATATCGGTCCAATTGAAAATTCTGGTTTTTTATTTTTGTCAGAAAGTAACTTGACTCCAAAATTAGAAAAGTTTCTAAAAGATGAAAAAGAATTTAGACATTTTTCTAATTTAGGTTCTCTTTTAAACTACCTATGGTTGAAGCTTAATAAAGGCTTTGTATATAATAACGAAAGACCTGCTATGTTTGATGTTGCAATAAAAGCTCGAATGGCGCTATCAAGTAAATTGGCACAAGATGTAAAAAATAAATATTCTAAGATTAAAAACTCTAGAGAGGAAATAACACCGGGATATAATTGAATTTGCCCAGAAAGAAAAAGAGCAGCTAAATGAAAAAGTTAGTAAGGGCGTTTGCGCTAGTAAAGAATTATGTGCAATTAAGAAAAAAGAAATGGATAAGGTTATATGTAAGTCTAGAAAGAAGTGCACAAGAAGAACTGTATTATTATATGCGCTTTGCTGGTCTATCCCGTTGGCTATATTAATTTCTATTGCGGCTTTTCTTATTTATATATGTTCATTATTAAACTTTTCATTACCTTATATGCTAGATAAAATAATATCTTATTGCATATCAGGGAGTGGAGTCATATTGGTTACAAAGCATTATTATAAAAGAACGAGAAAGTGGATACAAAAAAAGATTAGTAAGTTTTATAAAGGTTGTATTTACAATACATATTGTGATTATTATGAGACAACGACACAATTAAAAGAACTTGTCAAATAAAGAAAAGTTCGAATGGGGTTCTATAAAACCATTGGGTGGGGTGCCCCCGTCCGGGGTGGGGTATGGTGCAGTTTTGGTACAGTGGTGTGCGAAATGGAGCACAATGGGCCAAAAGCCGCCGCAAAAGCACATTTTATCAAACCCGCAGAAAACTGTTGCTTTTTGTTGTCTGGTGTTGTAAAATATTTTTGAAAACAAACGGAGACTAGAATTGCTAATCTGTGACCGCGTTTAGTGGTCCATAGGTTCGAGTCCTATACGCTCCGCCATTTTTTATGCCCAAATGGGTCTCTATACCCAATTTTCTCATAAATTTTGCGTTAGAATCTAATATGAATTGTCTGGCGTATTTGGTTTTACCCAGGAATGGGACAGTATTACACTATCCCCGTTGGCATATTTGCGTCAAATCATTAAAAAGCATACGTCTTTCATTCAACATTTGGGCATATTGTGTATCCAGACGTGCACGATAGCTGTCCAATTTTTGTTGATAAAATTGAATTCCATAATCCAAATCGCATGTTCGAAATTCACACAGCTCGAATTCTTGACACATAGCAGATGTCCGACCGGCCTTTAATATAGGCACAGCATAATAAATGCACATAACCAATTCCCCAGGTGTATGTTTTTGACAATCGGGATGTGTCACCGGGGCAACATTACGGCCGGATTTTTTTTCAACACAATAAAATGGTAAACAATCGTTGGTTTTCATGCTCATACTTTACTTTTTTTTTGGGGAGTATAGGGCAATTAATTCACAAGTCAAAACCTTTTTAACTATTGCATTCCCAGACTGAATATTATATAATATTGGCATGCATATAAATGTTTTTAATTTTTACTGTTGTTGTCGATAAACGCATACGCGCAAACATTTCGTTTGCATTAAAAACCATATTTCTTTAATTTTTACCATATCACAAAGGAAAATATCTGATGACGGTCAAATTATTTAACACGATGTCCAGAAAACTGGAAGAATTTCACCCCATAACCCCCGGTCACGTTGGTTTTTATTCATGCGGTCCCACGGTTTATCATTATGCCCATATTGGTAACCTGCGTACGATGATTCATAATGATATTTTGAAACGCATGCTGGCCGAAAATGGGTATGCGGTGCATCATGTCATGAATATCACAGATGTTGGCCATTTGACCAATGACGATGACGACAGTGGTCAAGACAAAATGGAAAAAGGGGCCGCCCGCGACAACAAATCTGTGTGGGATATCGCCAAGTTCTATAAAGATGAATTCTTGCGCGATTATGATGATTTGAACATCATCCGACCAACTGATATGCCGCATGCCACCGACTATATCGCCGAACAAATTGATCTGGTCCGTAAATTGGAAGAATTGGGATATACATATGAAATTCCGGGCGATGGAATTTATTATGATACATCGAAATTCCCGACTTATGGTGCCCTAAGCGGGGGCAGCATGTCCGGTAATCGTGCCGGGGCGCGGGTTGAATTTAATGATGCAAAGCGCAATCCGACCGATTTTGCCCTGTGGAAATTTTCACCCACAGACCAGAAACGCCAAATGGAATGGCCCAGTCCATGGGGCGTTGGTTTCCCCGGTTGGCATGCAGAATGCAGCGCGATGGGCATGAAATTACTGGGCAACCACTTTGATATTCATACCGGTGGCGAAGATTTATCACGCATTCATCACGCCAATGAAATCGCACAAAGCGAACCGATTGTTGGTGCCCCGTGGGTCAAATACTGGGTTCATTTTAGCTTTCTGGTGGATAAATCCGGCGACAAGATGAGCAAGTCCAAAGGGGAATTCCTGGGGCTGGATGCCTTGCGGCGGCGCGGCTATGATCCCATGGCATATCGTTATCTGATCCTGTTGGGACATTATCAGACCCAGCTGGCGTTTTCTTGGGAATCATTGGACGCGGCGGCCACAGGATATAAAAACCTGGTGCGGCGTGTGGCAGATGTTCTGCGTGACGCGACCGATGATGTCGATACAGCCGCGATTGATGCATGGCATGATAAAATCTTGGCAACGGTGTCTGATAACATGAAAACTGCCGAAGCCCTGGTATTAATCCAAGAAATGCTGCGCGATACAACGATGTCATCGGCAACCAAGGCCCAGATTTTGACCTTTGTCGATCGGTTGCTTGGGTTAAATTTAATGGCCCGGGCCACGACCATTATCACCAACGAAATGACACCGATCCCCGATGATATTCTGGCACTGGGGAACGCACGTGCCGCGGCCAAGGCATCCCGTGACTTTGCCACCGCCGACAACATTCGTGCCCAAATTGATGCGGCCGGGTATACGATTTTGGATACACGTGACGGATTCAAAATCACAAAAAAAGCCGAATAATAAACGATTGCCCCGGAATCCGGGGCAAAAAAATTATAAAAAAAGGGCTTGAATTTTAGGGCGTTTTGGGGTATATTGCCCGCATAAATTGAAGAGGAACGTTCCATGAATTATCCATATATGCCCAAATCTACCGCACTTTGGTTGATTGAAAACACTGCTTTAACCTTTGAACAAATCGCAGATTTCTGCGGCATGCACGAGTTAGAGGTTAAAAATATCGCCGACGCCGAAACATACAAGATCCAAGGGCTAAACCCCATTTTGAATGGTCAATTAACGCGTGAAGATATTGAACGTTGCGAAGCAGATTCCACCGCACGCCTATGCCTGCGTGATGCGATTGTTAATGCGCAACAGGCCCAGAACAAAAAAGGCGTTGGATATACCCCAAAATTGCACCGCAAAAACCGGGGGGGGGGTATTTTATGGATTTTAAAAAATTATCCGTAATTAACCGATGGCCAGATTGCCCGCCTGATGCGCAGTACCAATCCCACGGTGGCATCTGTACGTAACAAAACCCACAAATCTTATTCATTGATCCAGATCCAAAGCCCGATTGTTTTGGGATTGGTTTCGGAATCTGCCCTGCATGATGCAGTGGCCAAGGCCAAGAAATAAGAATTAATCACAAAAACGCAACAAAGGTTTTTTGATGCAAAAAAAACTGGACGAAGCAACACGGTTGCTGATTGAATCATTGCCGGAAAACTTACAGAAATTGGCGACGAACGCGATGGACGTGGGGTATATGTCGCAAATGGATTTCGATGCCGCCACAGATGCCGACGAAGTTCCCCAAGAAGAACAGGCCGAGGTTTTAGATTTTTTTCAACAAGATCTGGGCGTTGAAATTCTGGAAACGGATACATTTGCCCATGACCTGGATCGGTATTATAGTGATGATTCCGAAGATGAACCGCGTGATAAAACCCGCAACCTATTAAATGCCGAAGCAGAGCAGGTCGACGTCAACGACGATGATTATGAACACTATGCCAAGCAATTGGAACGCAGCCAAACCGGCAGCTTGGTCTTGGGCGTCCAAGATTCTGTTCAATCATACTTAAAGCAAATTGGAACGGTGCAATTGTTGACCGCGGCTGGCGAAGTTGCCATTGCCCAGCGGATAGAAGCGGCGTTACGCCTGATGGTCTATGGCCTGTGCGAAAGCCCCATGACAATCCAAGCTATGCTGGATTGGTATCAGCAATTATTGAACGAAGAAATCCGGTTACGTTATATTGTTAATTTAGAAGTGATGTATTCATCGGAATCGGAACAAAAATCACTGGCGGCATTGGCGGACGCATTAAAATCCAAGGGTGTTGATCATGTCGACTAATTGGATGACCAAGATTTGGATGAACTGGAAGAATCATGGGCCGAAGATAGTGACGACGATGAAGATGATGATACGGACGACGATTCAGATGATGAATTAAAGAAAGATGATAAATCCCGCGGCGCATCGGGCGTTTCTATCCCCGTGATGGAAGAAGCCTTGATGCCGATGATAACGGACCTGTTTACAAAAATAAAACGCATCTTTAACAGCATGCAAAAGCTACAGGCCCAGCGTATGGAAAAACTGTTGACGTCATCTATGTTGGATGATGCATTGGAAAAGAAATACGCCAAATTACGCCTGGAATTGTTTGAACACGTCAGCAAGATTAGACTAAACGACGATCGTATCTCTGAAATTTTAGAACAGTTGACCAAACGTGATCAGTTGTTGATGGGACTCGAAGGGAAATTGTTGCGTCTGGCCATGGGCGTCAAGGTAAAACGCGAAGATTTCTTGGCCGAATATACAGGTAATGAAATTAACCGAAACTGGGTCAAAAATTTGGGGCACAGCAAGAATAACGCCTTGGTGAACTTTGCGAAAAAACACGAAAAAGATATCCAGAAAATCCAAGAAGATATCACCGCCATTGCCATGGAAACAGGCCAACCAACCGGTGAATATAAAAAGGTCATCGAACTGGTTCGTCGTGGCCAGACCGAAGCGGCCCGCGCCAAACGTGAAATGATCGAAGCGAACTTGCGTCTGGTGATTAAATTCGCAAAAAAACACAGCAATCGTGGATTGGGTCTGGATTTCTCGGATTTGGTCCAAGACGGGAATATTGGATTGATGAAGGCGGTGGATAAATTTGACTATCGTCTGGGGAACAAATTTTCAACCTATGCAACCAATTGGATCCAACAGGGTATTTCGCGCAGTATCGCGGACCAGGCCCGAACCATTCGTATCCCGGTTCATATGATTGATAACATTCACAAGATCCAACGGGCAACCCGTCAATTTATGCACAAATACGGTCGCCAACCCACCGCCGAAGAATTATCCAAGATCATTTATCTGCCGGTGGACAAGATCTTAAAAGCAATGAAGGTTAATCTGCGCCCGGTCTCCCTAGAAGCCCCCGTCGGCAGCGACGAAGAAAACAGTCGCTTGGAAATCATTGCGGACGAAACGGCCAAAAATCCGTTTACATCGGCGGCGCAAAAGAACCTGCGCAAAATTGTGACCCAGATTCTGTCTGAACTGGATCCCAAAGAAGAAACTGTCTTGCGTCAACGTTTCGGGATGAGCACGAATAAAACCAGCACCCTGGAAGAAGTCGGCGAATATATCGGCGTTACCCGCGAGCGTATCCGCCAGATTGAACAAAAGGCTCTGAATAAATTGAAACACCCAACACGGGCGCGTAAATTACGCAGTTTCTTAGAAGACGATGATTAATCTATTGCGGTGCCCATTTGGGCACCGTTCTTTTTACCGTCATCCCCGCCGCCGTCCCCAGGAATCTGGACCCAAAAATTTCATAAAAATATGCATATCCCTTAGATGAATTTCCCTCGCGTGGGGCGGTATGACACTGACACCCCCCCCAGGAAATGATCCCACCAAGAATGTCACCCAAATCCTGTATTTCACCACATGCACAAAAATTGATTCCACCACCCGGATGTCGGCCGATACCTCCACCTTATCCTGGTGTGGGATAATTCAAGAAGTGACAGATATGCTTTATTGATTTCAAGGCGCACCCGCAAATGCAATGTTTTATGGCACGTTTAATGGATGCGCCGGGTTAACATCAATTGGCGATGGATTATTTGGGGATTTATCTGGTAATGCGCAACAGGGTATGTTTGCAAATACTTTTTCCGGCTGTTCCGGATTAACCGGCCCATCAGCACGGACA
>CATNBF010000033.1 GCA_950096895.1 uncultured bacterium
GGCCTTAGCGGTGCACCCGCACCCAGCATGTTTCAAGAATCTTTTAATGGGTGCAGTGGGTTATCTGGCACCATCCCCGGTGGTTTGTTTGCGGGCGTCCGTGGTGCGCCCGCACCCAGCATGTTTCAAGAATCTTTTAATGGGTGCAGTGGGTTATCTGGCACCATCCCCGGTGGTTTGTTTGCGGGCGTCCGTGGTGCGCCCGCCGGATCAATGTTTAGTGCCACATTCCAAAATTGCAGTGGCATAACCGGATCAATCCCCGAAGATCTGTTTGCGGGGATTTCTGGGGCCCCCGCCACCAATATGTTCCAATATACGTTTAATGGGTGCAGTGGGTTAACCGGTGTGGTGCCGGGGCGTCTGTTTGCCGGTCTATCCGGTGGGACCCAGCAATATATGATGGATCAAACGTTCCAGGGATGCACCGGATTATCGGGGATTGGAATGGGATTGTTGGATGGGATCCAGGCAAATCCAGATACATTTTTTTGCTTTAATTCTATGTTTGGGGGATGCACCGGATTAACCGGGCCATCAATTCAGACCGCCGATGGCCAGTATTTGTATCAGGTGTATGATGATATTGATATGAAGACTACTTTTAATGGTATATATTTTGGATGTACCGGGTTGAGTGATTATGCCGATATTCCAGAGGACTGGAAATAAAATAAACTTTTTCTTTAGGCTTTTTTATTGCGAAAGGTGTCCCAGTAATCCAGACGCTTTTTAATTTCGCGTTCAAAGCCGCGTTCAATTGGATGATAAAACTTTTGCCGCGGCATTGATTCAGGAAAACAGTTTTGCCCACTGCACCCCGATGCGGTATCTGGATCATAGATATAGCCTGCACCATATCCCATATTCTTCATCATTTTTGTTGGCGCATTCAGGATGTTTTTGGGTGGGGGCAGACTGCCGTTCTGCTGGGCGGCGGCATAGGCCGCTTTTTGTGCCTTGTAGTTACCAACGCTTTTGGGGGCCGTGCCCAGATAGATAACCAGCTGCGTCAGGGCCAAGTCCCCCTCTGGACTGCCCATGCGTTCATAAAGTTGCCACGCGGTCAAGGCCATCTGCATCGCGTTGGGATCGGCCAAGCCGATATCTTCGACCGCAAAGCGGGCCAGTCGCCGGAACAAATACATTGGATCTTGGCCAGATGTCATCATGCGGGCCACCCAATACAGGGCCGCATCAGTATCAGATGCACGTAACGACTTATGCACAGCAGAGATCAGGTTATAATGTTCATCCCCAGATTTATCAGACATAGGGGCCCGTTTTTGAACCACATCATCTAATTCTGGGGCCGATAATTCATGATCAAATCCCGCCGACATCATGTATTCAACAGTGTTTAACAAGAAACGCGCATCGCCATCGGCCATCTGGGCCAGGTGGATTTGCGCCGCGGAATCCAACGGTAATTTTTTTCCGGTGAATTCTTCGGCCCGGGTCATCAGTGTTAATAAATCTTGGGTATCCAGTCCCGTTAACACCCCCACATGACATCGTGACAGCAATGCGTTGTTCAAATTAAAACTGGGGTTTTCAGTGGTTGCCCCAATAAAAACAACCGTTCCATCTTCGAGATAGGGTAACAATGTGTCTTGTTGCGTTTTATTAAATCGATGGATTTCGTCAATAAACAGCAATGTCCCACGCCCCAGATTCTGGTGCATTTTGGCTGCCTCCATCGCTTTTTTAATATCTGCGGTACCAGAAAAGACCGCCGACATGGGCATAAATTCCATGTCCACAGAATTGGCCAGTGCCCGGGCAATTGTTGTTTTCCCGCATCCGGGCGGGCCCCATAAGATTAAATTAGATAATTTGTTCCCATCGACCATGCGCCGCACCAGGCCGTTTTCCCCCAACAAAGACCGTTGGCCTACAACATCTTCGATTGTTGCAGGACGCATTAAATCGGCCAAAGGACGTGTGTTTTTCTGGGCAGCCATTTTAATTTTACTTTACTTTTATTTGGTCTTGATTTGTGTTATAATAATCATAATACAAAAAAGAAAAAAACAAAATGAAAAATAATAATGAATTTACGCTGGCGGTGGCGAATTTGGCCGCCGCCGCCATGGCGGCAACCCCGGGGTTAAGCATGGCGGATGCCGTACGCAGTGCCACAGAAACACTACGCGGGGCGGTGGCAGATCCGCAAAAAATCCGAAATTCTGTGCGTCCAGATAAAATTCAGTGTCTGGAAGATGGAACATGGCATGTCATGTTGCGCCGTTATATTAAGCGTAAGTTTAACATGACCCCGCAACAGTATCGGGCAAAATGGGGCCTGGACGAGACGTATCCCATGGTCGCCCCAAATTATGCCATGACGCGATCGAAAATTGCCAAGAAATCAGGCCTGGGCAAAAAGGGGGCATGATGACAAAACGCAAAGCCGGATGGTTGGATTTACGCAGTTTGTTTTTGTGGCTGGGGGGTAAACCCGTGGCGCATCGGCGCATGATGTATATGTTGTGGTTGGCGGGGCTGCTGCTGCTGGGGGGCGGATTTCAATATATTAATGACGGAACTGAATCCGAATGGGACCAAGATATTGAAAATGTCCCATCGGTTGATATGGTGGATGTTAATATGCCGATCGGTCAGATTAAAATAACGGCCGGCAAGACGTATGGTGAATTTATAAAATCTGCCCGGGTGATGACACCATACTTGGTGGGGTTTCTGGCCGGAATCGAAGGTTTTGAATTAGAACCGTACCAAGATAGCCGTGGTCTGTGGACCGTGGGGATTGGAAATCGATCCACAAAATATGGGCGGGTTGGCCCCAACACCCCGTGGATGAGTCCCCTGGGGGCATACGAATTGGCGCGATGGCATTTAGAAGAAAAAGAAACCTATTTATTAATGTACGCGTTGATGAGTGAATATAACCTGAGCCTGACACCGGGTGAATTTATTGGTCTGGCGTCGTTTGCATATAATGGGGGGGCGCAAATGTTTGAACCCATGCGGCCAGAAAATGTTGCCAATGCCAAGATGGCGGCCGAAAACAAGGCATCCAATGCGGCCAGTAAATTACGTTGGACCGCGTTAAATCGCCTGTATAAAGTGCGGGGAAATGACTTGTCCCATGATGATGTGGCCCAGATTTTTCAACGTTATCCCATTTTGGCACCGGGGCGGGTGTTGCGTGCGCTGGATGATGGGGTACGCGGGGTAGAGTTGGGCAATACACTGGCCTGGTATTTGCGCGTTGGGGATCGTATTGCACCGGGGTTGGTGTGGCGTCGCTGGATGGAGGCGAACTTAATCGCAGGGAAAATCAATGTATCGGATGTCATTTCTTGTCCAATTCGGGGCGGTTATGAATTTATGCAGTATGCCGATGCAATTGGGGCCCCGCTGATTAAAAATCGCAAGATTAATTATAATGATGCCGCGCGTTTTAAGAAATGGGTCAAGAACCCGGTTAGCTATGATCGGTATACCAAAAAGTCAAGTCCGATAAGATATTTGAAATCAATTGCATCGGTGATGCCACGACGCATCGCGGCACTTTATCGGCCCGAAAATATCAAGCATTTAGATGTCGATGAAAAAGATATGGCATTCGCATCCCAGGTGCGTACCGATCAATCTGGTCGTGATGCATAAAGGCAGAGGTTGGGAAACATGGATCAGAAATTAAATAAGATTATGCGTCGTGCGCGTCATCAGATTTTATCCCAGATGGATCAAATAAACCAAGGGATTGACGTGGTGATTGGTGCGGTTAATCGTGCGCGGTATAACCCAAACCTGGCAACGCGTGTTTTGTGCGCCATGATGTTGGCGGCATCTGTGGGGGGCGTCATAGAATATAAATTACAAGACGGTCAAGAAGACGTGTGGGGTAACTTTGATCATTTTAACGTTACCCCCCATTCAGATCCAGATCAGCGGCGATCTGATTTGGATGCGGTGCATCCCTATGTCTTGGCGCATATTATATCCAGCGAAGGCTTTATTGCCCGTGCATACGATGATAATGCAGGACGGGGGACATTAACATTAGGCAGTGGATTTACCATCGATGATGCCGATCATCGTCGCTTTGCATCACGCATTTTGGGTCGACATGTGGGAAATGGGGCATCGATTAGTATCGAAGAAAACAGAATACTGGTATCGGCATGGTTGCATGAACGGATTTATCCGAAAATATGCCGGGATATTAAGGTGCCCATTAGTGGACGTTTATTTGTCATTTTGGCGGTGGCGGCATATAACAAAGGTGACAATATTTTTGCCCCTGGAAACAGTGGGGCATCGGTTGCCGCCGCGATTAATTCAGGGGCGGGGGCCAATGATATTGTGGCGGCGTATGTCTCGGCATTTGCAGGTATTCGTGGAACCCAATGGGGGGGATTGCCCAATAAATATGGATTATGCGCGTTGTATTATTTGGGGCATGTGTCGGATACAGCGTTATTACAATCCGTGGCAGAGGCCCCATACGCCTTGGAATCAAAAATAAAAGAAAATGGGGGACGGCTGGTTACTTATCAGGGGCGTTCCAATCGGGCGCGGGCCACAGGTGTCTATAATCCTGGGAATTTAGATAGTTTATTGTTATCCGTGAAAAAACGTGTTACCAAAGGCAGTGTTCAGTTGCCCATTGCATCCTATTTAACACCGTATCAGTGTTCGGTTATACAATCGGGGCGATTGGCCCATGGGGGCATAGAATTTATTGATGTCGCATCCATTCAACCGGTTCAGAATATGAGTCCATCACAAGAGCAAAATGCCACCGGTGAAGAATTTTATTTCAATGGTCAATATGCAGATGCGATCAAATATTTCAAAAAAGCGGTTGAATCCGATCCACGAAATTTTATTGTCTATAGCAATATGGCCTTGACCTATCATAAGATGGGGCGGTCGGGTGACGGACTGAATATCATTCAAGATCTAATTCATTCATCTTATTTTGGCGAAATGCCTGATGATATTCGTGGGTATACATATTATAATGTGGCGATGTGTCGTATGGGCATGGGGGACCAGGCGCGTCAAGTGGCGGCCCGTAACAAACATTATGACATGGCGATCGCGAATTTGAAACTTGCAGAAAAGTATAGTGGACAATCGCATTCAGATTTGAGAAGATTACTGGAAACAAAGAAAGGCCAGGTTGGGGGCTATGACGCTGCTTTGAAAAAGACGCGGGGGGATAAATAAGATGAATGTTTATATCGATTGTAGTGATAAACGCTGGGAAGATTTTAAGATAGATTTGGTTCGTGCGGCACGTGTTGCCGCCCGTATTGGTGGGGCCCGGCCAGATGCGGAAATATCTATTATTTTGACTGATGATGCCGAAATTCATATGCTTAATGCCCAATACAGAAATATTGATCGGCCGACAAATGTCTTGTCGTTTGAATTGGGTGATCCACAGTTATTGGGTGACATTTATATTTCGTTCGATACCGTCTGGGCCGAAGCACATGGTAATCCCGATGAGTTTATTGCGCACACCATGCATATGGCGGTTCATGGCACGTTGCATCTGTTGGGATATGATCATATTAATGATGATGACGCCGATGTGATGCAGTCCTTGGAAATTGCAGCATTAAAAAAATTAGGGATTAAAAATCCCTATGCTGATGATAATTGTGATGTGACGTCGTGTGGGGAAATGTGCGGATGTGGGGACCAAAAATGGGGGTGGTGTTGGACGGCAATGGCTTATTTCCTGTGTGGGGTGGTGGCGGCAATGGGATTTGCCCCAATCAACGCGTGGTGGGCGACCTTGGCGGGCGTGGGCGTGGCCTATGGCTTGGCCACAGGGGCAAAAAAGAGCAGGGGATTCTGGCGTGGCATGTGTTGTGCGGCCCCCTTTGGCGCGGGGTATGCCATCGCAATGTTTTGGTGGGTATTAAACTCTATATTTGTTGTCCCAGAATTGATGCAGCAATTTGTTTGGTGGACTGGGCCCGCATTATTGGCAATTGGGTTGGCGGGGGCAATCATATTTGCATTTCCGTTTGCAGTGATTCAAAAATTTCCCGGAAATCATGCACAAAGACCGTTTTTATTTGCCGCTGCATGGACGTTGGTATTGTGGGGGCGGGAATGGATGCTGACCGGGTTTCCGTGGAATCCACTGGCCAATATTACGTTGCCATGCCCGGTGATTGCAAATTCTATGGCGGTGTGGGGTGCGCTGGGG
>CATNBF010000034.1 GCA_950096895.1 uncultured bacterium
CGCGAACAACATCGGGTAAGTATTTGTATGAGATTTGGCCCGATGCAGATATAAGTGCTGTTAGAAAATGCTATTCTGGGGCAACGGGGTTGAGTGACTATGCCAATATCCCAGATGCGTGGAAATAGTGATGGTTTGTTTTCGTGTGCGGACGTAGTGTCTGATAAAAAAAATCCCGCCATGTGGCGGGATTTAATATGATTGATTATTCGGGCATGGGCATGCCGGCGGTCGCTTCGCCCATGACGCGATCGATGGCGGCATCGGCCTTGGCCTTGGCATCACGATATGCAGTCATGACAGCGTTTGTAACCGCGTCGACCCCCGTCGCCACAACATCGGGCCCCAAAGTTATTTTAATCAGGTCATATTTACCCGTCATTTCAATAATGCAATCCCCGGCCCCGGCGATTCCTTTGACCGTTGTTTTATCCAACAGGTCTTGGGCGGCGGCCACTTTGTCTTGTAATTGACGGGCTTGTTCCATTAATGCGTCCATATCCATTTTTTTTCTCCCTATGTCGCGTAGATTAATTTGTCCCCGGAATATCCGGGGACGTGGAACCGATATTATTTATCGGCCTTTTTGATTTCTGCACCGGTCTTTTGATCGATACCAACCATGGTCAGGCGGGTTTTGCCGCGCTTGTCCAGGCCCAGATATTTAACAAAGACAGGGTCACCTTCTTTTAATTTGGCGTCTTCGATTTTGGCCAAGCGTTCGCCTGTGATTTCAGAAATGTGAACCATGGATTCAAAACCATTTATGATTTTCACAAACAGACCAAAGTCTTTGACCCCAGAAACCGTTCCGGCATAGATCACCCCAACTTCGGGTTCGGCCACGATGTTTTTGATGCGTGCAATGGCGGCATCGGCATCTTCTTTGGTTGTGGCCATGATTTTGACCGTACCATCATCTTCTAGGTCGATGGTGGTGTTGGTTTCGCGGGTTAATGCCTGGATCACGACGCCGCCTTTGCCGATAACCTCGCGGACTTTGTCCGGATTGATTTTCATTGTATAGACTTGGGGGGCAAATTCGGATACCGTTTCACGCGGGGCCTTGATTGCCTTTTCGATTTTACCCAAGATGTGCATGCGACCATCGCGGGCCTGGGCCAGGGCGTTCTTCATGATTTCAAATGTGATTGATGTGATTTTAATATCCATCTGTAACGCGGTAATTCCACGATCGGTACCAGTTACCTTGAAATCCATATCGCCCAAGTGGTCTTCGTCACCCAAGATATCGGTTAAAATGGCGTAATCATCACCTTCTTTGATTAATCCCATGGCAATCCCGGCAACCGGACGGGTTAACGGCACGCCGCCATCCATCATGGCCAATGTGGCACCGCATGTGGTCGCCATTGATGAAGATCCATTGGATTCCAAAATATCCGACACAACGCGAATGACATAGTCAAACTTTTCCCGTGACGGTACCATCGGGTGTAACGCACGCCATGCCAGGTTACCATGTCCCAATTCGCGACGTGACGGGGATTTCAATCCCTTGCATTCGCCAACGGAATAACCCGGGAAGTTATAGTTCAAGAAGAAATCTTTTTCTTCGGCACCGTCCAGACTTTCGATCGGTAATGCGTCTTTGCCACCACCCAGTGTCAAAGATACCAATGCCTGGGTTTCGCCACGTGTAAACAAGGCCGATCCATGGGCACGGGGCAAAATGCCCAGTTCGATTTCAATCGGACGCACGGTTTTATTATCGCGGCCGTCGATACGGGGGCGACCCGCCAAGATATTACCACGCATAATCCGCGCCGTGATGTTTTCAATGATTTCATCGGCCCAAGATTCTAATGTTGATGTGGCCAATGTTGTATCCGGGAACATACCGGCAATTTCGACCTTGGCCGCGGCATGGATTTCAGACAGGGTGTCCAACCGAACCAATTTTTCTTTGATGGCCAATGCCGCTTCGATTTTATCGGCGAATTTTTCAAATGCCGATTCCATCGCGATGTATTCGGGGGCCTTGTCCGGTGTGGGCCAGCGTTCTTTGCCGGCCGCCGCTGTCAATTCATTGATGGCGTTGATCACTGCCTGTTGGGCATCAAAACCAAATTTGACCGCGCCCAATGTTGTTTCTTCGTCCAGTTCGCCGATTTCACTTTCCACCATTAACACGCCGTCTTTGGTTGCGGCAACAACCAGATCCATTTCAGAATCTTCGGTTTCTTTGCGTGATGGATTCAAAACATATTGTCCATCGGCATATCCCACGCGTGCCGCGCCAATGGGGCCGGCAAACGGAACCCCCGACAGGGCCAACGCCGCACTGGATGCGATCATGGCCAAGATGTCCGGCTGGTTCTTTTTATCGTACGAAAATACTTGGGCAATAATTTGCACCTTGTTCTTGAATGTTTCCGGGAACAGCGGGCGGATGGGGCGGTCAATCAGACGCGCCGTTAATGTTTCGGCGGTCGATGCCTTGCCTTCGCGGCGATCGCGTGAGCCTGGGATACGACCAGCAGAGGCGTACTTTTCCTGGTAATCAACGGTCAAGGGAAAGAAATCTTGACCTTCGACGGCGGATTTTTCCGCGCATACTGTGGCCAAAACCATTGTGCCACCCATGGTTGCCAGGACCGCGCCGTTGGCCTGTTTGGCCATGCGGCCTGTTTCCAGACGCAGGGTTTCATTCCCGTACGGAATTTCGACCGCAATCGGGTTGTTTAAGGGATGTTTTTCATCGCCTTTGAATAAACCAAATAACATATATTTTCTCCATTTTTTAATGTTTTTTGCATAACGGAGAAAAATTATTCGTTGCTGTGTTCTGTGTCCAAAACACAGGAAAGAACAATTTCGTCCCCGTCTTGGTATAAATTATAGTGGATATTTGCCACAATGCAAATATTTTAATTTGATATTGCATTTTGATTTTTCTTTGTTATAATTCGCTGCGGTTGACAAGTGGTTGGCCATACAACATTGGCATTGTCATATGAATTTGGTTGTTGGGACAATGGCATTGGGGGACGTTTTGGGTGGTTAGCTCAGTTGGTTAGAGCGTTACGTTGACATCGTAAAGGTCGTTGGTTCGAGTCCAATACCACCCACCAGATTTCATTAATTTTTACGCCGTGAAAATTTAGGAAATCTGAGTGTCGCAACGCAGCGTAGCAAAGGCGGACATTATAAATATGGAATTGAATAAAATGATGCGAATGCAAAACTAATCTTTCAAATAATTCAACGGGATTCAAATGGACGCCCCGTTGGCGTCTATTTTTTTATAACCAGGGGACAATCATGACAGACAAGAAAAAAGTTTTAATTACATCTGCGTTGCCGTATGTGAACGGCGAATTGCATTTGGGGCACTTGGTGGGATGCTGGCTGCCGTCGGATGTGTATGCTCGGTTTTGTCGGGCGCGCGGCGACGATGTGTTGTATGTCTGCGGGGCGGACGAACACGGAACCCCGGCTGTTGTCGGTGCCGCCAAGGAAGGAATACCTGTTATTGAATACAACAACAAATATTATGAAAAGCATTTGCGTGCAGTCCAGGATTTTAATTTATCCTTTGACCTGTATGGGCGCACACATACTGAGTTACAAGAAAAATTGATTCATGATTTATTCACGCGTTTGGATAAATTGGGATTAATCGAAGAACGTGAAACCATCCAACCCTATGGCGTGGATGATGGTATGTTCTTGGCCGACCGGCAATTGGTTGGGACGTGTCCGAAATGTGGTTTTGACGGCGCGCGCGGGGACCAGTGTGATCAATGCAGCGCAACGTACGAGGCAATCGAACTGATTAATCCGCGCAGCACAATTTCCGGCGGTGCGGTTGAGATGCGGCCGACAAAAAATCTGTTCTTTTTGGCATCCCGGGTGCAAGACGCGTGGCGCGAATGGTTACGCGCAACCACCCCAAAGTGGTCAAAAACAGCGGCGGCGATTGCCCAAGGCTGGGCCAATGATGAATTGTTGGATACATCCATTACGCGTGATTTGCCATGGGGGATATCGGTGAATAAACCGGGATATGAAAACAAAGTGTTCTATGTCTGGTTTGACGCGCCGTGGGGCTATGTCTCGATTTCCCAGGCGGTGACGGATGACTGGGCGTCATGGTGGAAAAATCCAGATACCCATTACGCCCAATTTATGGGCAAGGACAACGTGAAATTCCACGCCGTCTTTTTCCCAGAGCAGCAGTTGGCCATCAATGACGGATGGAAAACGGTTGATCAATTAAAGTCTATGAACTTTTTGAATTTCGAAGGCGGCAAGTTTTCTAAATCACAGCACCGCGGGATTTTCCTGGATACGGCAATTGCGGATGCGCCGGCGGATGCGTGGCGGTATGCGCTGATGGCGTCGGCCCCGGAAACAGATGACACAGATTTCACGATTGAACGCTTTGCCGATATTGTAAATAAAGATTTGAATGGCATGCTGGGGAACTTTGTGTCGCGGGTAACAAAAATTGCGGCGAAGAATTTCGGGGCGGCGGTGCCGGCCGCCGGCGCATGGGACTCGGATTTAGAATCCCAGATTAATGAAAAAATTCATGAATTAACATCCGCGCTGGACGCGTGCGAATTCCGCGCGGCGGTTGTGGCGTTGCGGGGACTTTATGCGATTGGAAATGAATATATGACGCGAACCGCGCCGTGGACACTGGTCAAAAATGGCGACATAAATGGGGCGGCGGCGGTGTTGAACATCTGTTTTCAATTGATTGATCTGTATGCACGGGTATCTGCCCCGTTTATCCCGGACGCATCCGAAAAGATTCGCGGTGTGTTTGCCGCATCGCATGACCTGACGTGGCCGACGGCGTTCGAACGCCGCATTGCGGACGGCGAAGAATTTATCGTGCCGGACAATTTGTTTGAACGGATTGACGATGCACGCGTTGCGGAAATGACGGCCAAATACGCACCGAAATCAGATGATGAAATTCGTCCGGTGGTGGCGCGGATTACCGAATGCGCGGCGCATCCTGGGCGCGATGACTTGCATGTTTTAACGGTGGATGCGGGTGGGGACGCCGTCCAAATTGTTTGCGCGGCCCCGAATGCGCGGGCGGGTTTGGTATCGGTCTTGGCCCCGGTTGGATGTAAATTGCCGGGAATGAAAAAGCCGATTTCCCAAAGAACGGTTGCAAATGTGGAATCATTTGGTATGCTGTGTAGTGATGCGGACCTGGGGAACGGGGGCATGTCCGATAAAATCATTGAACTGGGGGATGATGCTGTGATTGGTACCCCATATAAGGATTAGGATATGGCAAAGCAATATAAAAAAATTTATCGGTATGATTTATACAATGTAAATGGGACAAGGCTGGCGATTACACCGGTTCCGGCGGTTGTTGATGGAATGCAGTTGTTGGGTCAATTATCAAAAATGGATTTAACAAATGTGTACAAGATTGAATTTGTGGTCAATCGCATGACGTTCGATTTATCGGCCCCTTTGAATTCATTGACGATTTATGATCGAACCATGTCGGCGATGGCGGGAATGCCATTGGCGCGGGTTAATGTGATCGAAAAAAAGTTCGCTTGTTATGTGACAGATCAGTTAAGAACCACAGATGCATTAATTAATGAATTAAGCCAAAAGAAATCTAACCTGGATGGGATTCGTGCAACCGATAGAAAGTATTCGATTCTTGATTCGATCCAGACGTATCAGACGGCCGCGCATTTAAGTCAAATTGTTCCAGAATCCAAGACCGAGATTTCGTTACATGGATTATCGTATGGGGATATTGTTGTTGATCACAAAATGAATCAGATTTACCCGAAACATACAGGCGATGTACCGCGTTTATTGGTGAAATTCTTGGCGGGGAATATTCGATAAAATGCGGGTGGTGGTGCTTTCTTGTTGTGCAC
>CATNBF010000035.1 GCA_950096895.1 uncultured bacterium
CCTGCCTGTGTGTGGTCGCCGTGGTGGCGGGTTGATGGGGTATGCGGAATGCCCCGGGGAACCATTGTTTTGAGTGCGGGTTATAATGATTTTGCGCGGCTTTTTATTGCAAATCTTTGCAGGAATGATCCCGAATTTAGCCTAAAATTTCTGGACAAAATATTGTAATATCAATATGTTATATAAATTTGCGTGTTCAGATTGCCCAAGGGGAACATGGTTTGGGGCAATTCTTATCCGACTGGGACAATGTGTCCCGAATAAATGCGCCCCGGGACAAAATACCGATGAAATGGGGAGCAAGCCGTCCAAAAAACATGGGTTAAATATGGGTTACATGCGCGACTGCGCCGCTGGATCGATGCGGCACGCTAAAAATACCCCGCCGGACCAAAGAACAGCGGGCACGAAAATAATCCGAAACATCCCAATAAAATCACCCTAATTTACGGTGGTAATACCATCCGCTATGGACGGCTTGATTATACCAAGCCCCCCCTGCCCCGATATGGCGGGAACTAGAAATCTTTATTTTCCCCAAACGGGGCCAATAACATATTCAGCCCGCAGTGGCACCGACAATGACGCGATATTTTCCATTGTGGCACGAATTTTTTCGGCAAAATCAACGGCCATGTCTGCATCACATTCAAAAACCACTTCGTCATGAACCTGCATGATCATGCGAATTTTATCCCGATTGGGTGCGATGATATGTGTTGCGATTTCCACCATTGCCCGTCGCATCAGATCTGCTTCGAATCCTTGGATGGGGGCATTAACCGCCGCCCGCAAGGCATATGCCCGCATACGCGGATTTTTAATATCGGGCAATTCAATACGTCGTCCCCATGGGGTCACGACATACCCATGTGCCAGTGCGAATTGTTTTGTTTGGTCAATATAATCACGAATTTCCGGCAGACCCGCCATATACGAATCAATTATTGATTTGGCATCGGCACGCGACACCCCTAACTGGGCCGCCAATCCAAATGACGAAATCCCATAAACAATTGAAAAGTTTACGGTTTTTGCCGCCCGGCGCAAATCCCGTGGCACATCCGCATCGGCGGCAATATTAAATATCTTGCGGGCTGTCTGTTCATGAATATCATCACCGGCCCAGAACGTATCTGTAAACGTTTTCACCCCGGCCACATCCGCCAGCAAGCGCAATTGAATCTGGGAATAATCCACCGCAATCAGCATACATCCCGGTGCCGCAACAAAGCATTTGCGAATTTCTTCGCCCAGGGGTGTTTTAATTGGTATATTTTGCAAATTCGGATCACGCGACGATAACCGTCCGGTATTTGTACTGGTTTGCAAATATGTCGTATGAATCCGACCGTCTGCCCCAATCTGCCGCGGCAGTGCGTCCGCGTACGTCCCCGCCAGCTTTGCAATCTGACGCCAAAGCAGAATTTTTTCCACAATCGGATGCGCATCTGTCAATTCATTCAAGGCATCTGCATCTGTTGACCGTTTTTTGTTTGCCACCAGATTTAATTCATCATATAACACGGTGGCCATTTGCTTTGGACTGGCGATATTAAATTCATGACCGGCATCGGCCCAGATTTGGCGTTCCAGATCCGATAATTGGGCATGAAAGACGCCTGATAATTTATGTAATCCATCCAGATTGACCGCCACCCCTATGCGTTCCATTTCCATCAATATCGGCATTAATGGCAAATCGCAATCTTGGTATAATTTTTTTAATGTCTGATTTGCATCCACCTGGGGGCGCATCTGGTGATACAGGGCCAATGTCACAACCGCATCTTCGGCGGCATATGGCGCGGCCTGGGCAATATCCAGTCCATCAAACCGCCGATCTGCAACGCGTGTCTTGGGCGGAAACAGTGATTCATACGTAATATCTGTATGCCCCAGATATCGACGCGCCAATTCATCCATCCCATGGCCGTGCCGCCCCCCGTATAACGCATACGACAGCAGCATGGTATCATCCACCGGCGCAATTTTTGATGTATCCCATCCTTCGTTCGCCAAGATGTGCAAGTCGTATTTTAAGTTATGACCCACCTTGGTTACATTGGGGTTAACCAGGATCGGCCACAACCGATCACGCACCACATGAATATCCATTTGATCAGGGGCCATTACATTATCCGCAAACAAGTCCGCCGATGCCCCCCGATGACGCAAGGGAATGTAAACGCCCTGGCCAGAACGGGCCGCCATGCAAATCCCCACCAGCTTGTCTGTCATCTGATCCAATCCGGTTGTTTCTGTATCAATGGCCAACGTATCTGTCACCGTCGCCAAGAACGCATCTAATTGCTGAGGGGTGCGAACAATCTCGTACGTCCAGCCGGCAATCATATCCGGCATATCTGCCCCGGCCGGGACATCATCGCCAATTTCCACCGGGCAATCAGAACCGGCATATGTCGCCGGTGCCTGGCATGCCGGGGAATCCGCCGCATTGGGAAACAATTTTTCAATCTTGGCCACCAATGATGTACTTTCCACCCGTGTGCGCATAAATTCAATCGCCCCCGCCACATCAAAGCATAATGGGGCAACCGTTAACCCATCCAGGTTCACATCCCGCTTTAACGTGACCAATTGACGGGAAATATACGCCATATCACGATTGTCGGTCAACAATCCCCGAACACGATCATTCTTGACATCTGATAACTGTGCATAAAGGTTATCCAACGATCCAAATTGATTAATTAACTCGGCCGCTTTTTTCGGGCCAATGCCCGGTACACCCGGGACATTATCGCTGGAATCCCCCATCAGACTTTGCACATCAATTACTTGGTCGGGACGAACACCAAATTTCTCTAACACTTCGGGTGTGCGGATTTCCCGCGCCTTCATACCGTCATATAAATAGACACAATCCGACACCAGCTGCATTAAATCCTTGTCACTGGTGATAATACGTGTGCCACCGGGTCGATCACAGTATTTATCAGCCAATGTGGCGATGACATCATCCGCCTCTACCCCGGGGATACATAAAACCGGCACACCGCACGCGGCCAAACCGGCGCGTATCATTTCACCCTGGGCGATTAAGTCTTGGGGTGTTTCTGATCGGTTCATTTTATAATCGGGATAAATATCCTGGCGAAATGTAATCCGTGACGCATCAAAGACACAAACAAATTCATCTTTATCCCCGGCCGCCGCCAGTAATGGCAATACCATATTAAAAAATCCAAACACTGCCCCTGTTGGCGTTCCATCGCGCCGTGTTAAACGACTATGCACGCCATAGTACGCCCGAAACAATAATGAATTCCCGTCAATCAGTGTCAGCATTTTTTACCCCCGATGATTTGGGGCACCATCATGGTGCCCCGCCCTGTGGTTACCTTTGGATAACTTAAAAGACATAGCGTAATTTAACACGCGCGTCATATTGCACCAAATTGGCATAATCACCCGGCAACTTGAATACATGATTGGCGTACAGGGCGCGTCCTTCGACGTCGATATTAAACGGCACAATCGGCAAATCAAATGTCACCCCCAGCATGCCTTGGTACGCCATACCGTTTTCGGCATCTAAATCGCCATAGTCACCACCCACAGTCATACCAATACCTGCGCCCAGATATGGCTTGACCAATGGCATCGGCATTTTGGCATAGACGTTTGCCATAACGACATGAACCTTGGCATCATCGCTGGTTAAATAATTATATTCCAGCTCGCCACGCACAAACGGAATATCAATCCCCAGTACGGCCCCATAGCTTTGCGCCGTATAAGATTCATGTTCATCGGCGAACCATGTTGCCCCACCAAACCCGGCGGTCGCACCCGCATAAATATCAAACAGCAAATTTGCGTTTGCGTTACCCGCCGCCATGGCCGATACAACTGCAACCGCCGCCAGAGATTTTAATTTCATTGTTTTCTCCTTTCTGTGATATTATAATAGAAAATATAGGTATATATATGCAAGAAAATAAACCCATTTTAATTGTCGGCCTGGGCAATCCAGGGGATCAATACGCCCACACACGACATAATGTTGGATTTATGGCGGTCACCGCCATGGCCGGCCCAGACGCCACATGGCGCACCGAACGTATGGCCCAAACCACATGCACCATCATCGATGGGCGCAAATATATCTTTGTCCGCCCCCAGACATATATGAATGCCAGTGGGGATGCCGTCCGACCATTAATGGCATTTTATAAAATTCCGTTGGAAAACCTGGTGGTGATCCATGATGATATGGATTTGAGAATTGGCACCACCCGTGAAAAGATTGGCGGCGGCAGTGCCGGCCACAACGGCATCAAATCTATCGATGCCGCTGTGGGAAATAATTATCGCCGTATTCGTATCGGCATCGGCCATCCGCGCGATTTGGGATTACCCATTTCCCCGGCAGATTGGGTTCTGGGGAAATTTACCGATACAGAAATGACCGCAATTGGTGATGTTATTGCCCAGATTCAATTGTAAAGCCACCCCAATTGGCCGGAATATTGCCCCAGTCATCCAAGTTTTGTTGAGAATAGCTATAGCATGATCCAACCTGGTCTGTGGTGGCATCGGGCCAAATTTCATAAAGGAATTTTCCCGTGGTTGTTCGTGCCGACAGACCGGTCATAAATGTTTGTGGGGCACTGGATATCATTTGCGATGTCTCAAACGTATAAGAAAACATGTTGCTTGCCGCCGGGCCAGATAAATCCCCAAACAACCCATCACCAATACCGGTCAGACCACTGGCCGATGCAAAGGTTTGATAAAACATTCGTTCGGCCGGTACCCCAGAAATGCCTGCAAATAATCCCGATGGAATTTCCCCACCCAGACCATAGCATCCCCCAAACGTCCCGCTAAACATATATGGGGCGGGTGCGCCAACAATCCCAGAAAACAAGCCCGATGGGATTTGTCCACTTAACCCCGATGCCCCGGTAAAGGTATTTGCAAACATTCCTTCGGCCGGTGTGCCACGAATACCTGAAAACAGATCTTCAGGTATTTCGCCCGTCATATTAACATTTCCGGTGACATTTGGTACCAATACACTTAATCCAAATGTTTCGGCAAACATCCGTTTGGCCGGGACCCCACGAACACCTGCGAACAAGGTGCCCGGAATTGATCCAGATAATTTTCTGCATCCCGAAAACGTCCCATCGAACATACTTTCGGCCGGCGCACCCGAAATGCCGGCGAATAAACTTTCGGGAATAGAACCGTTAAAGTCACTGCTGGCAAATGTATTCATAAACATGCGCGCGGCCGGCACGCCACGGATACCCGCAAACAGATTGTCAGGAATACCACCCGATTGATCAAACATTAATGATGCAAAGGTTTCACGAAACATGTCTGGGGCCGGCGCACCACGGATGCCTGCAAACAAATTTCCAGAAATGGGGAAATCACTGATCGCTTCGGCAAAGGTGCCCCAAAACATGCCTGGTGCCGGTGCACCAGAAATGCCTGCGAACAAATCTTCGGGAATCCCCCCATACATAGAATTGCACTTATAAAAACTTTCTTTGAACATGTTTTCAATGGGTGCCCCGTGAACACCGGCAAATAATTGCGATGGCAATTGGAAATTTTCATCTGATCCTAAATTCGTGCATTGGTAAAACAAGCGTTCGAAACTGGGTTGGCTGCCGCGGGCCGAACCATCACCGATTGTTGGAAAGATTGCGCCAATGCTGCCGGCGATGTCGACGATGTCCGCTGTCTTTTTTCGTTGCGCATTCTCGAACCGGATGGCAGAGGCCCCATCGGTCGCATAGCCCGTTGCCACCCCGCCCAATTTAATTTTATATTCCCCGGCACTCGCATACGTATGTTCGTACGCCGTGTCCGCCGTCGTCGCCCGA
>CATNBF010000036.1 GCA_950096895.1 uncultured bacterium
ATTCTCGAACCGGATGGCAGAGGCCCCATCGGTCGCATAGCCCGTTGCCACCCCGCCCAATTTAATTTTATATTCCCCGGCACTCGCATACGTATGTTCGTACGCCGTGTCCGCCGTCGTCGCCCGATCGATGATCTCCGTCGTCCCATCGCCCCAGTCCACAAAGAACCGACCACGCGCAGACATGTCGAACTTGAACTTGGTCACGTTCGAATTCGTCGTGATAAAAAATTTCGGCGTAAATTTTACCAGCGTTTCAACCGCCGTGTTCGTGGCGATGGTGTCAGCCGCCGCGAGTGTTGCAAATTCCCCATTGCCATAATCCGTCGTCGCCCCGCCGTTTAGCATTTCATTTGCAACATCCACGGCGGTTAGTAAATATTTCATATTTGCGGCCACCCGCGGGTTTTCAAGGGCCGCATTATATGGCACCGTGATGTCCCACTTTTGTTTGATCGCGTTATGAATGTATTCTACATTCACCATTTCGGCGGCATGCGCCCGAAATCCGCAGAATACGGCCAAAACAATTAATAAAATTTTACGCATAAATCCCCCCACGCTTATTAAAAACCACCCTTTGGATTAGGCATAGTGGGCACTTTCAGAAATGGCGGAAATCCGGCGTTTTTGGATATAAAAAAAATGCCCAGTCTAAAGGGTGGTTTAGATTAGGCATAGGTCTTTTTTGTTCTACGCCACAGATTATACGGGATTCAGACTTTTTTCACAAGTGAATTTTTATTAAGACTTTAATTATTTTTATCGGGTGGGATGACCACTGAAATTGTGATGGGCGATTCGTTATTATTTATTGTGCATATGATCTTTATTTTCAAATGCCGATTTTCTGGTATTAATTTGCGGCGTATAAAAAACCATTTGCAATTTTCTAAATTTTCTTTATGAATTAAATCCTGCGTATGTAAAGGGGAGAGAACACGTTGAGAACACTTATATTAAGTATATTGTGTATCTGTACGCTGGGCATGGATAAAACGTATGCGGCACATGCGACGGGCATACAGCCATCAAACTGGAATCAATCGGCATATATTTCCGAAAATATTTTTGTATCGGATAAAGATGTTATTGATGTATCGCATATTGACGTAAACCGCAGTGTGTACATCGAAAATCATGGATATATTCGGGGTGATATTCATGTCGCATCGGGACGTCATTTATATCTGCGCAATACAGGAACGTTTGCGGTAAATCTGCATCTGGATCCTGGGGCACGTGTCACACAAATAACAAATATTCGATGTGGTGCAAATTGTACATTATGGATACGTGGAAAAAATGGGATTAACCTGTCTGATATTTTAAGCATCGCAACAGGCGCAGAAGAAATTATTATCGAAGACAGTGAAATCAACATGAACATTGGTTACCAGTTTGCAGAGAACATTCGCGTCGTTGGATCAAACACATTGCGGTTACCTGATAACAGGTCGGGGACAATGATCATCTCGTCGAATATGAGTGGAAGTGGAACTTTGTTTGCCTATTCCGATGACGGAGACATTATTTATACCACGGGATTTTTTGTTGATGAAAATGGCAACCGGGTCTTGAAAAATATTGCAGATTATAGTCGCACAACCGGATTTAATAATAACAAGCTGATTGATGCAATGACGTTATATGATCCAGATAACGCCTTGCTTAAGAAATTACATGCTGCCACATCCAAGGCGGCGGCCCGTGAAATTATGTCACGGTCTGTGCGGGCCAATCCGATACGCTTGATGGATGAGATAAAAATGCTGGACCGGTTTGTGGTATCAGATTCGTTGGATTTTGGAAATCTGTATGGTGGGGCGTTCACAGTTTTTGGGCCCGATGCACAAATGGGCGGATTGCGTGCCGATGGGGCAATTGGATTGGGCCCGGTTCATTTGGGGATATCTGGGTATGCCGCCCGGCAATTGTATGATGATGGTGATATTAATGAATTTGATGCCAGTATTTATGGGGCCAATGTTCATCTGGGGATTACAACAAAACATCTGTGGACCGAATTGTCCGGCGGGATGTCTATGGCGGCGTTTGAAATTGGACCGGTTTTGAATGATTCAGAAATTGTAACCGATCCGGATGGTAAAACATTCTATGGACGGGGTGATGTTGGTGTTCGTTTGATGATGGGTGATATGGGGGCGATCATTCCTTTTGTCGGTGGCGGTGTTCATCATGCCCAGATATTGGATGCGAATGATACCATAAGCTATGGCCGTGCCGGATTGCGGGTTGAAATGATTCAAACAAATAACGGTGGTGTCGAATATACCGGCCATTTTCGTGCCGCATATAATACGGATCAAGTCGCCGAAGCAAGCCTTAGCGCGTCGATCGTTTCACCGTATGATGGGTTCGGGGTATCACTGGGGGTCGGTGCGTACTATTCTGATCATCAATTGTCGTACAAGGTCAGTCTGGGTGGTCACCTGTTCTTTTGACAATCAACGCTTTTTGTATGTCTTGTATTTAACAAGACATCATATTATATAAGAATTATATCATAAATTCGCGAATCGGGATTTTGTGTGGTATAGTTTCATATAAAATGTATACAAAAAGGGTTTATTTATGTCTTTAATACCAATGGTTATCGAAGAATCACCACGTGGCGAGCGGTCTTTTGACATCTATTCACGGCTGTTGCGTGATCGGATTATTATGTTACAAGGCGAAATCAACGAAACGATGGCAAATACGATTATTGCCCAGATGTTGTTCCTGGAATCGGAAAATCCAAACGCGGATATTTCATTGTATATCCAGAGCCCTGGTGGCGTCGTCTATGCAGGATTGGCAATTTTGGATACAATGCGTTATATCAAACCAAATGTTGCAACGATTGGGATGGGTATGGTTGCGTCGATGGCATCGATACTGTTGGCGGGCGGTGAAAAGGGAAAACGTTCGGTCTTGCCCAATACGCGCGTCATGATTCACCAACCGCATGGGGGTGCCCAGGGCCAGGTGACAGATATTGAAATTATTACCCGTGAATATTTGGACTTAAAGCGGTTAAGTGCCGAAATGTTGGCAGAATTCAGTGGGAATTCTGTTGAAAAATTGGCGGCAGATATGGAACGTGATAATTATATGACGGCATCCCAGGCCAAGGAATATGGACTGGTGGACAATGTCTTGGTCAGAAAATAAGGGACAAAAGGGGCTATCGGCATGAGCGACGATAAAAAAACACGTAAACCCGCATCAGAAAACGATACCAATACACAGTTCTGCAGTTTCTGTGGCAAGGCTGTGTATGAGGTTAAAAAACTGGTCAGTGGTCGTAACGTTTGCATTTGCGATGAATGCATTAACTTGTGCAACGATATTATGGCCGATGATCGGGCAATAGAAATAGACCATGATACGTCAAAATTGCCGACACCATCCAAGATTTATAAGTTCTTGAATGATTATGTTATCGGCCAAGATGATGCCAAGCGGACATTGGCCGTGGCGGTGTATAATCACTACAAGCGTCATGGGGCATCGGTGGCATCCGATGTCGAAGTGCAAAAATCAAATGTCTTGATGATTGGGTCGACCGGGACAGGAAAAACCTTGTTCGCCCAAACATTGGCCCGCGTTTTGGATGTGCCGTTTGCCATCGCAGATGCAACCACATTGACCGAAGCCGGCTATGTCGGTGAAGATGTGGAAAGCGTTTTAACACGCTTGCTACAAAACGCGAACTTTGATGTTGAACGGGCCCAAAAAGGGATTATTTATATCGACGAAATTGATAAGATATCACGCAAGTCTGAAAATCCATCGCTGACCCGGGATGTATCGGGCGAAGGGGTGCAACAGGCGTTGTTAAAACTGATCGAAGGAACCGTTGCCAATGTTCCGGCCGGTGGTGGTGGACGCAAGCACCCAGGCGAAGCGACTGTTCAACTGGACACCAGCAAGATCTTGTTCATCTGTGGTGGGGCATTCGATGGGTTGAATAAAATTATTGGGGCGCGCAAAAATGCGCGGGCGGGGATCGGATTTGGCGCAACTGTTGAATCCAAGCAAGAACGCGAAACACGCGACTATATTGCCGATGTCGAACCCCAAGACCTGGTAAAATTTGGAATTATTCCCGAATTAATCGGCCGCTTACCCATTATTACAACGCTGCGTGAATTGGATGAAGACGCATTGGTGAAAATCTTGACCGAACCCAAAAATGCCGTTGTAAAGCAATTTGCCGCCATGTTAGAAATGGATGGTATTAAATTGACCATTACCGATGATGGACTGCGCGCAATTGCCGCGGTGGCAGTGGCCCGGAAAACAGGGGCGCGTGGTCTGCGCAGCATCTTGGAAAAGATTTTATTGCAACCCATGTTCGATGCACCGGACAAAGAAGACCTGGCGGAAATTGTTATTGATGCCGATGTGGTCCAAGGGACAAAAGCACCAATTGAAATCTTGCGCGATGCCAAAAAAGTCGCATAAACACCAAATCCCGCGCATGCGGGATTTTTTTGGGATAGTATGACCGTACCCGGGCGATTCTCTGTTTCTTTGGTGTACACCGCGGAATATGACATGATGGCATAAAATATGTCGACGGACTGATGGCAACAATATGTAAATAAAATCGACAAATTCACTGGAAAACATCGGGCCGTGAATACAGATTTTGGTACCAGTTGGGATTTCTTTGAAATAGCCAGAGGTTATTCCACTGCCTCATCGGATGCACCGGCCTGAGTGATTATGATTCAATTCCCGTTGATTGGAAATAGGGATAAAGAAAATCCGCCAATTGGCGGATTTTTATCTTTGCGTTTGCCGATTCCACAGTTCCAAGATATCTTTGGATCGCTGCATCGCACCCATCCCCAAGACACCAAATACCGCCGCCGCCCCCAGGCATCGAATTCCCCGGTCATCATCATGGGCATCGTGTTTCATTGAACCATATGCTCCCATACCTAATGCGATCAAACACATTAAAACCGCAATGCGCCGCCAACGATCACTGCGCCGGATTAATAACGTCATATTATCCGCCAACATTTTATGATATTTGACGTACATATCCCGCAGCTGTTTGCGATGCGTATCCGATAAATCTGTGTCCATCATCAATTCCAAAGATTGAATTTGATTCTGTAACGATGTTATTTCTTGCGACAAATCGCGCACATTTTTCTTGTTAGAGAACATTTTTCCGCCTGTTTATTTATATTCTGCATAAACTATGGTACAAAAAATATATTATGTCAACAAAAAATTAATCATCTTTGAACAGGCGAGCCGGATCAACGGCGGCATTACCGCGACGCACCTCTAGATACATTTCGGGACGATCGGCACTCATACGGCCAACCGGTTCCCCCCCAAGGACATCTTGACCAACCAGGACATCTAACGTCCCTAAATTTGTCATAACCGTATTATAGCCATTTTTGTGCGACATAATAATCACACGACCAAAACCCTTGAAACTGTCTGCGAATTTCACCACCCCATCGGCCGGTGCCATAACCAGCGCATCCCCCCGCGTCCGCACACGCCACCCATCAGACA
>CATNBF010000037.1 GCA_950096895.1 uncultured bacterium
AAATTGGGCTGCGTGTATTGAATACTAAATCGATATTCATTAATGGGCGACGGGCCCCGATACCCAACGATGTTATGGCGGATGAAAATCCAGGATTTACCGGCGATGTTTCGGTGAATTTTCTGGGGACGCATGCGGATACGGTTCGACCACTGTGGTCGGTGCATGGCAGTGATGCGTTACCGGCGACGGTTTTATCTGTGACGACCAATGGGTGGTATTTAATCTAACAAAACAAACAAGCAATAGGGAGTAAAGATATGGGACAAGTTGCATCAGATGTGAAAGATATATTAGATTACAGAAAGGAAAAAAAGGCAGCCAGCAAAGAAAAGAAAGAAATCATGGCGCAAATGGCGGCCGACGAACAGGCCAAAACCAATCTGGTTAAAAAGGCATTGGCCACACAACGGGCAAAATATGGGGCCGCCGGTATGTCTGGGCGTGGAATGACCGAAGAAGCCGTGTTGAAACGTCTGCGTGAAGAAACCGAAGAACCGTTTAACGAAAAAAAGCGTTCCAACGTCAGCAAATTGAAAAAGTTAAAGGTAAAAAAGCCGAATCTGTTGAAAAGTTTGGTGTCTCGATTTGATGATCTGATTGGATAAATAAAAGCATAGGAGATGGTATATGCATAAAATTTCTTATGTTGGTGATGGGGTGACGACAGAGTTTCTGTTTGCGTTCCCTTTTTTCCAAGACGGTGATATTCGGGTTGCATTAGATGAAGTCATTATTGAACCAGAAAATTACGGTGTTGTTGGAAATGATGAATTTGACGGCGGAACGGTTGTCTTTGCGGTGGCCCCGGAAGATGGGGTAAAAATCGATATCTTTCGCCAGATCATGTTATCGCGGGTGATAGATTATCAGCCGACCGCCAAAATAGATCCCGAAGATTTGAATTCTGATTTTAATTTTATTTTAGAAGCATTTCGGGATTTACGCGGGATTGAACTGGATCTGGTTGAATGGGCAAATACCCACAATAATGTTGTTGAATTGGTATCATATACAAAAAATCTGATAGAAGACAAGCTGGGGGGTGGCGGTGCGCTGGGGCTGTTTGGCAATTTGGTATCGGTGCTGGAAGGGGCGTTACCAAAACTGATCAACGATTACGGCAGCATTACCGAAGTCGCCCCAAACGAAACGCGCGATGATTACGGATTACTATGATTTCTTGGATGAATGGAATGCGTTATTAAATATGAAAACGCCGGCGCATCATCGACGGATTATGGAATTCTTGGTTGATGTATTACAGGTGCCGCCACGGCGGGGGTTATTAACGGCATTTCGGCATTCAGGAAAGTCCACGGTTGTTGGAATTTTTGCAGCTGCGACGTTGTATCTGAAACCTGATACCCGTATTATGATTTTATCTGCAGAAAGCGTCTTGGCATCACGAATGGTGGCGCACGTTCGTCATATTCTGGAAAATCATCCCCGATGTGGGGCAATGGTGCCGGATGTCAAAAAAGAATGGGGGACGCATAAAATTACGATTAATCGGCCCATTGGTATTCGTGAACCGTCGGTTATTTGCCAAGGGATTCATGGAAATATTACCGGGGCGCGGGCTGATCTGATTATATGTGATGATATAGAAGTGCCCAACACCAGTAATACCGCCGCCAAGCGAACGGCGTTACGTGAACGGTTACGCGAACTGGATTTTATTTTATCCCCGGCAGGGGCCATGATTTACATTGGCACCCCCCATACGATGGATACAATTTATCGCGTAGATGAAATCAAAGAAGAGGGCGTCGCATAGAACGCCCCAGATTGTGCGTTTAGTTTTTCGGGCTGACCGGTGGTCGGTTGGCAGGGGTGTCCTTGATACTGCTGACAAATGTGCGCAGGCGCGTCAGCAATTCATTTCCGGCCGCCCCAAACATTGGCAGGTATGTTTCATATTCGGGCATATCCGCCTGGAGCTGGGCACGGGATCGGTCGGACAACGGGGCATCCAAGAGATCGGTTGCAACCTTCCATAAAAAATAGGCGCGGTATGTTTCGGCAACAACATCCCATTTGGCCATCAATTCTGGTTTGCCCGATAGGGCAGCACGGATACCAACCAACCATTCATCGCCGAATTTTTTGATAACCGGCAAGGATTGGATACGGCTTAGCCCGCTTTGATCCGGGGTGAATTCATTTATCCCAGATTCCAGTTCGCGCCATTGGGCATCGGTCAGGGGAACGGTTGCGATTGTATCTGCCATCATCCCGCCATAGGGTAACAGGTCGCGATCAATAGAATCCATGGGGGTATAGCCACTGCGTAAATTTTCAATATGGCGTGCCAACAATTGGCCGGTGGGTAACTTGTGCAACTCGCCCAGGACATCGGGGCTGGCTTCGGCAACAAAAACACGATTGACCGCCGCCCAGCCGCCAAAGATGACATGTTGTTGCCGGTACAGATTTAACAGCCGCTGGGCCGTTGTGACAATATTTTGGTTCATCCCCGCATCCCCCCGTTGTTATTGGTTATTCCATGACAATCATGACAACACGGTGCATGGTCGGATATGTAACCTTTTCATCCGGGCTGGCGATATGGCCATAAATTTTCCCGCGTGAATCGGTGCGGACCATGGCCACCTGGGCGGTGGCGGCGTTATCTGTATCCAAGGCATCAAAGTCTGTATCGATGCAAACGGCCATATCGCCCGGTGTCGCCGGAATAGACGCATCGGCAAAGACATAGCATTTTTCAGGCAGCATGCCCCCCAACCGTTTAGTGTTGGGAACAATGGCATAGATACCTGGACGGCCTTCGAGTGCCAATGGCGCGACGATCATTGTTTTATCCGATTTGCGGAATGCGATGGATTTGCCGTCGGGGGTACCGAATACCGGGACCAGTTTTTTACGCGCACTGTCGTAAAGTTTTGCACCGTATAAGCTGCCTTGCATGTCGATGCCGGACATCGGACTGCCGGGTTCAAGAACGGATTTGACGCGTTCTTTGACCTTGCTGATTTGTTTGTTTAATTCGCCGGCCTTGTATAATTGCGCGATTTCATCAAACATGTCGCCAACACTGTATCCAAAAGATGCAGCCAATGGTTCGATTTCGTTTTCATAGACTTCGCGTTGGCCCACCTCTATCTTGTGATAGACCGACAGGGTCATTCCCGCGTCTTTGGCCGCCTGGGCAATGGTTTTGCCAGATTTTTGGCGAATTTTACGCAGCCCACTGCCAAAGACTTTTAATCCGCTGCCTTCGTTATCGGTCAAGCGGCGACGGATTTCAGATTGCCAGGCATCAGCCACGTCATCTGATTCTTTGATAAAGATATCGGATAATTTACAGCCCAAGATTGTGCAGATGTTCAACAGCTGCTTTTGATTCAGGCGGCGGACACCCTTTTCAATCTTGGATACAGCGGATAACGACAGGTGTGTTTGACGCGCCAATTCGGTCATCTTCATACCTGTGGCCAGGCGGATGTTACGAATATTATTGGGAAATATGATTTCTTCTTGGGCCATGGTGATCTCCTTGCTACGGATTTATTGACAAATAATAGTCAATTTTGAAAACAATGGCAAGAAAAATAATTACATATCGTCGGGAATTTCATTCATATTCGGTATGTCGGGAACGTCCACGGTCCCAGAATTATATTCACCGGCGGGTGCAGATGGGGCCGCATCAAACGAATTTTCCCCACGGGCATCGAATTCGTCCAGGTTATCAAACAGGCTATAATCGCCAAAGAATGCCATATGGACGGTTTCTGGACGACCATGACGGTTTTTGCCGATAATGACGTCGGCCTTGCCCCGGGCGTTATCCAGACGTTTTTGCCATGAATCCACCATGTTAGAGTTGGTGGTATTGGAAATACGTTGGGATGGGTCACGGTTTTCCAAATAGTATTCTTCGCGATACGTAAACATCACAAGGTCGGCGTCTTGTTCAATAGATCCTGATTCGCGCAAGTCGGCCAATTGCGGACGTTTATCGTCGCGGGATTCCACACTGCGCGATAGCTGGGACAAGGCGATAACCGGTACATCCAGTTCCTTGGCCAGCATTTTTAGACCGCGTGTGATTTCAGAGATTTCTTGGACACGGTTGTCATTACGACGCCCGCCCGGTGACGTCATTAATTGCAAGTAATCGATAACAATTAACGCGATTCCGCCGTATTTACGTGCCAGCCGCCGTGCCCGCGTACGCAGCATTGGGACCGACATCCCCGGGGTATCGTCGATAAATAATGGGACCCTGGATATGGCCGCACTGTATTGCGACATTTTCAAGAAATCTTCGTCGGTCAGTGTTCCTTCGCGCATGGCAGATGCAGGCACCTTGGATTGAGATGACAAGACACGCGCCGCCAATTGGGATGCAGACATTTCCAAACTGAAAAATGCGACAGCACCTTTGTATTTTGGATTGGCGCGGCCATATAAAATCGCGTTGGCGGCGTTAAAGGCCATATTCATCGCCAGTGTGGTTTTTCCCATGGCCGGACGGCCAGCGATGATAATCAAGTCACTATGGTGCAGGCCACTGATCGATTTATCCAATGCGTTTAGACCCGTGGTCAAGCCCGATAGTTTCCCATCGGCTTTATAGGCGATCTCTGCCTCTGCCAGGGCATCTTTTAGGGCCGATGCAATCGATGATATTTCGCGTTCAGAAGATCCTGCCGTCGATAGTTCAAACAGTTTTTGTTCTGCGATTTCAATTTGGGATGTAACAGGATTATCCAGGTCTTCGACAAATGCCGCATCGGTTATCGATTGACCGATATTGATCAATTCGCGCCGCAGGGCATTTTCGTAAACAATGCGGCCATATTGGTCAACATTGACCACTGTGGTGCCGGCCCCAGCCAACTGGGTTAAATAGTCAATGCCGCCAACGCTTTCCAGGGTGCCTTGTTGTTCCAGATAATTCTTGGCCGTGATGATATCGAACGGGATTCCTGCGGCGAATTGGCGCATGGCCAGTTTATAGATTTCTTGGTGCGCGGGGTGTGAAAAGTGTTCCGGTGTTAAAAATTCGGATACGCGTTCCAGGGCGCGGTTATTCATCAGCACCGCGGCCAGTACGGCC
>CATNBF010000038.1 GCA_950096895.1 uncultured bacterium
GTGTACCCCAGCTCGCGTATGGCCCCCATGACAACACCCTGCAGGTAACCTTCGATGCTTTGCGCTTTTAAGATATTCATAGAATCGATCAAGATTTGTATTTCACCATTTCCCCGGGCGATACCACGTGTCAATCCCCCATCTGGGGCGATAATCGCAACATCGGCGGTGCCGTTCTGGACCGCGGTGACGGCATCAACCGATGTATCATCGGCCCGAATAAACCACCCAGATCCAATGGCATGATTATAGATCTTGTCCATGACAAAATCACCCGGCGCAGAATCCACCACCAGACGCAGATTTTGCGCTTCTAGGGTGATGGCCCCACTGTATATCACCAATTGAACCGCCGGCATCACCATAACCGCAATCAGCAATATGGGATCCCGAACCAATGCAATGATTTCTTTCTTGAAAAATCCCCAAAACTTTTTCATTCCAGCGTCCTTTTGAATCGCACCAAACACGCCACAATTAACACCAGCGCAATCGTCCCCATCGCAATAAACTGGGGCGACATATCAACCAGCGAGCTGCCTTTGAGAAACTGGTCCCGGGATAATTCGATATAAAAGCGCGCCGGAAACAGCGATGATACCGCCATATATATCTTGTTCATGTATTCAACCGGAAACACAAAACCGGATAAAACCACCGCCGGCAACAGGCCGATAATACACGCAAACTGGATCGCAACATCTTGCTTGTGCGTGGATACGGATATAAACAGTCCAATTGCCAAATACCCCAAGATAAACAGCAATGTCCCCAGCACCAAGGTCAGATAGCTGCCAACAAAGGGAACGCCAAAAACTGTTCGCGCAATCACAAACACCAATACAAAACCGATAAAAGATAATATCGCGTATGGAACCACCTTGCCCAGGATAATTTCCAATGTCGTTGCCGGCGTGGATAATAACATCTCCATCGATCCACGTTCCCATTCCCGACATATCGTCAATGTCGTTAACATAATCGCGACCAATGCGATAATCACCGCCGATAATCCCGGCACCGAAAACCAACGCGAATTTAATTCGGGATTAAACATGTATCGGGACTTTAATTTTAACTTTTCTGCAACCATGGACCGCGGCATGTCGTTGATCTTGAAATAGGCGTTTTGATTAATTGTCCGCAGATAATTTGTAATCGCAATAATCGAAGAATTGTCCGCACCATCCAAAATGACTTGGACCCTGCCGGAACGACCGGCATGGATTTCCCGTTCAAAATTCGGGGGAATAACCAAGACGGCACGGGCACGCTCGCCCAGGATTTCATCAAATCCATCATCTGGCGTGGCCAAATCAAACGGCCGGAAATAATTTGAACTGCCGAATGCTTCGACCAATTTACGCGAACTGGTTGTGTGATCGGAATCGCAATAGCCCATGTTGATCGATCGAATATTAAACTCGATCGAATTTCCCAAAATTAACACGATCATTAATGGCAATAACAACGCCATCACCAATGTAAATGGATCGCGCAGGATATGCTTAAACTCCTTGGAAAAAATCGCGACCGCCCGCCGCATGGAAAATGATTTCATCGATTTGCCCCTTCGACCAGACGGATAAAAACATCTTCCAGGGATGGTGAAATCTTGGTGATTTCAAAATGTCGACGATGACGGCGAATTTCAGCCGGGACATCAACCCCATCACGAAATCGAATATGATAATGCCGCCCGTACGGTTCACATATATCCAGAACATCCGCCGCCGGCATCGGGGGATTTTTTACCCGTGGGGTAAAGTTATATAACGTATCCCCGAACGTCTTTTTCTTTAGTTGTGCCGGACTGTCGATGGCAATCAATTCCCCGGCGCGCATTAACGCAATACGATGGCAATTTTCTGCTTCGTCCATATAATGCGTGGTGACAAAAACCGTCTTGCCATCCGCGGCTAATTTCTTGATCAATCGCCAAAACCGAACACGTGACCGCGGGGCAACACCGGCGGTGGGTTCATCCAGAAAAATAATCTTTGGATCATGTAACAATGCCACACACAGGGCAACTTCCTGTTTAATTCCCCCCGGCAGGTCGCGCACAATTGTCTGCAAATCATGCTCAAATCCAATAAACTTTAACAACGATGACCGCCGCTGCATATACCAATCGTGATCCAACCCGCGCAACGACGCCGCAAAGTCAAAATTTTCACGAACACTTAATTCATTATATAGCGTAAACCGCTGGGACATGTATCCCACCATCTGCTTGATCACATTTTCTTGGCCAGGAACAAATTTATGGCCATAAATTGTCACATCCCCCCGTGATGCCGGCAGCAGCCCACACAACACCCGAATAGTTGTCGTCTTGCCGGCCCCATTGGCCCCCAAAAATCCAAATATCTCGCCGGAATTAACGCGAAAGCTGACGTCACGGACGGCGTAAAATTTTCCGAATATCACCGACAGATTTTTAACATCAACCAAGGCCTGCTTTTTCATTGATCCCCGCCCCCACGCGTGATAAAAAAGTCATCAAATGTATCGACCTGGGCCCGATGCAGTAAATCGCGCGGTTCACCGGTATCTAAGACATGGCCACGCTCCATCAAGACAACAGAGCTGCACCGTTCGGCTTCGTCCATGTACGCAGTACTCATAATCACCATAATCCCGCGCGACAAAGATTCATGCAGCAAGTTCCAAAATTCACGACGACTGATGGGATCTACCCCGTTTGTCGGTTCGTCCAACAACATAACACGCGGCGACCGCAATAATGCACACATCAGCCCCAATTTCTTGTACATTCCCCCCGACAGATTGCCCGCCGGCATCCCTAAAAATTTATCCAGGCGTGTTAACTGTAACAATTCATCACACCGACGTCGGTAATCAGCAGGATTAATACCGTATAACTTGCGAAAGAAATCCAAATGTTCCCCCACCGACAGGTCACCATACAAACTCTGGCTTTGTGGCATATAGGCAATATGATGTCGAAAATCTTGAAACGGAACCGACACCCCATCCAGATGATAGTCGATTGTCCCCCCATCACGCCGCATCAGATTTAACATCAATCGAAACAAGGTGGTTTTCCCCGCCCCGGCCGGCCCAATAACGCCATACAAATTACCGGCATGAAAATCTATTGACACCCCATCCAGTGCCGTTACACCCTTGAAATGTTTTGATACATCAGAAATACGGATATGAACATCATTCATTTAATAGATCACTTTCGATTGTCATTCCTGATTTTAATGTTAAATCCGGATTGTCAAACCGTACCTTGATTCCATAGACCAAACGGGTGCGTTCTTCACGGGTCTGAACATTTTTCGGTGTAAATTCTGCTTCTTCACTGATCTTGATAATTCGACCAGGAAATGTCAGATCTGGGGCCTCTGGCAACAGGCCAGTAACCACATCACCAACATGCAATTTATGCAACATTTCATACGGAACATAGAAATACGCCCAGATATCATATGGATTGGCCACCGCCATCATCACTGTGCCGGGGGCAACAACTTCGCCAATTTCGCGAAACTTGTTCATCACCATGCCATCAATGGGCGATTTAATAATGCACCAATCTAATTTCAAATCATTATCTTGCTTGTTACGGGATATGGCATCATATTCTGCCTGGGATAAATGTCCCTTGGTGTGTAAATCGGTCGCCCGCTGGTAATCATTATCTATTTGTCGGGCCAAGATCTTGAATGTATCACAGCTTAATTCCATCAAAGGCGTACCGGCCGATACAGTGTCACCTTCGCCCACATGAATGACGGAAATATCCGACGCCACACGCGCCGATAAATACACCTTGGTCGTCTCTAATGTTCCTGCATAGACAAATGGCCGACGGGCCATATAATAATGTACGCCCACACCAATCCCAATCGCCAGGACCAGCCCAATCGACGCATACTTGATGATCTTTTTTAATCGTGGCGTCATACACATCCCCCCTTGTTATGCATAACCCAATAATCCCATGTTCATAGGAATAAAATATTAAAATAATTAACAATTATTTTTAATAAAGATATCATATCCCCCACATGCTGTCAAATGCATCCAGAAAATTTTTTATAAATATAAAAAAGGGGGGGCGAATTAACGCCCCTGTCCTTTGGCTTTGATAATTTTATTTAATCGAATTATACGCTGGGGATCAGAATCTGTCCATGCGGCATCAAAAATCCGACATGCATCGTTCCCGAAATGATTTCCAATTAACGCATGCATATTTGCCACATCGGCATCCGCCATCAGCCGCATTCCTTGGGCCGTTTTTATGACAAAAGTTTTTATATTTTTGGGTGTTATCTGGACGCTATTGTCTGGCATTAGAAATGTTTTTGAATACAGTGGCGTATCAAACTGAACCAAATCTGCCAAGAAATTATTTTGCAGAAAACGACGGGCCAAGATTTTAGAAAAATCCCCCTTGGGATCACGTTCGTAATAGTCCACCAGGGGTATCCCAGAATACAGTATTTTTTGCGCCCCGGCCCATCCCGATTTTTCATCCAGCAACCATTTTACCGGTTCAATCTTTAACCAATAGGTGCGCCCTAGATGAACCCGGCGACCGTCGCCCAATTCAAATCCGGTTTCACCCAATCGTTTGTATGGAATATAATGGTTATCCATCCATTGATGAATTTCGTATCGCTGGGTATAAAAAACATCATCTGCGCGATAGTCCATTTGCACTTCGGCAAGATCATAAAACCAATTTATGGGACGTGCCTGATGTGAAATAAGACGGGTCATATCATCCGGCATGGCCGTTTG
>CATNBF010000039.1 GCA_950096895.1 uncultured bacterium
CGCGAACAACATCGGGTAAGTATTTGTATGAGATTTGGCCCGATGCAGATATAAGTGCTGTTAGAAAATGCTATTCTGGGGCAACGGGGTTGAGTGACTATGCCAATATCCCAGATGCGTGGAAATAAAAAACATAGGATGGGTCATATCGGGATGCCGGGGCGTTACCCCCATCAGCATTGGGGGTAAAATAAACCAAGAATATGGTATTGTTTCCAGATGTCTTGTATCCGGGGACGCACCGTGGGAAAAATTTATCCCGCCATCTGGCGGGATTTTTTATGCACTGTGTCGATTGATGGCATCGGATATTTCATCCAATGTCGCGGTACAGGGTAATTCTGGTTCAAAATAGACATTGGCGGTGCCCCGATGCATCCGGCCACGTTTGGGCCAATATAATCCTGTATCTGTGCCGACCGGCAAGATGGGTAATTTCAAACTTTCGGCCAAAAACAGCAAGCCGCGCTTTAACGGGATGCGCATGCCGGGCTTAACGCGTGTGCCTTCGGGAAAGATGATCAAGACCATTCCATCCATGATTTTTTTTGCAACAGCATCGGTTAGCTTTTTCATATTTGTTGCGCCACGGGCCCGGTTAACAGGTTGCAGTCCCATGCGCCAAAAAGCCCATCCATAAATCGGAATCCACAGCAGTTCCCGCTTTACAATAAAAAACGAATTCGGGATATTTGTTTCCAAGATCGCCACTTCCATAATCGACATATGCTTGGCGGCGATAATGCTTTTGCCATCCAGGCGAACATTGCCATTGGGTTTTGCCGGAACACCATTTTCTTCGTTGGCCGGCCAATGAATGTCATATTTGATGCCGCCAATATACCGCGCCAGCATTAAAACCCCGCGGGCGTTTGTTGTGACGATAAATCTATTTAACCGTTTTGACACCAGTCCCACCAACATAATCGGTGCCCAGGCCACAAACCACAACCCCAACACAAGCTTAAAAAATAATGTTTTTAACATGTTCTCTTTTTCCTTTTTTGTTTTTTTACCTAAAAACTTTCACGAATGCCGACCAATGTGCCGATATATTTGATGTATTCGGTGGTCCAGCGTTCAATTCGTTTGGCGACCGGCGTTCCATTTAATGGAACCGGGCATGGCGTAATTTCAATATTGGGCATTTCACGTCGTGCCAGGTACATTGCGCGGTTCATATGATCAACTGTCGTTACCAAGACGATTCGGTCAATACCACTTTGGTCAACGATTTTCCGAATCGCTATCGCGTTCTGGTATGTTGACTTGGAATCAGATTCAATGACAACCGGCCCCGGTGTATTATATGTTCCAGATCCCCCAGCCCCAATAATGTACAATTGCGATTCGGGATATCGACGCATTTGTCGCATGGCAAAGGGAATGCGGCGTGCATCCCCCGTCAAGACGAATATACTGGCCCGGGGATGCAGTGTGCCGCATGACGTCGGGGCGGTGGTTTTGAATACCATTCCCCCCAGAACAAATGCACACAGCACCAATAAAGACGGATTTATAATCTTCATTAACTGTTCTTTAATATCGCCAGTGTTGTTTTTCGGGTTATGCCAATTGCAAAAATTGTTATCGCCACTGGCATCAAAACCAATGCGACCCAAGATCCCGGCCCAATGGCCAATGTGGCCATTAATCCAACGCGTGCCGAACGGGCCGCCCCAATAATCAGCATCAGCACCGGTACCGCCGTAACAAATCCAATTAGCCCCGCCGTCATGCAGATTTTCGCCACAATAATTTGCATCTGGCGGGCAACAAATGAATCATGGGCACCGATTTGATTTAATATTTCTAATTCCCGTCGATGCAGTAATGCCGTATTGCGGGCAATGTATGAAATGCATACCCCAATCGCCCCCAGTGTTAACACCAAAATTAATCCGGCAATTAATGTTAACCGCATGCCGGCCGCAATGGGATTGCGCAACGATTCGGCATGGGTTAAAAAGCGGGCGTGTTTAGAAATTTTTTCCCCAACATCACGCAAATCTGATTCGTTTTTGAATCGCAATTCATACATCGTCGGCAGATAATTATTTAATTTTGCCCCACCGGTAACCCATGGCCGTAACATAGATTCCATTTCGGTGGTTGAAACCTGGGTCTGGGTGGCAAATTTATCTGAATTTGCATCTAATATTTTTTTGACCGCGGCCACATTCGACTTGTCCATAACTTGGACCGTGGCGTAAAGATCCCATTGCGCGTTCCAACGGGCCACCCCCGTTCCAATCCCCAGGGCGATTCCCAGCCCCAGAACCGACAAGAATGTCAACAATGACATAATTGCCGTCATGAACAATGATTGCTCGCGTACCAATGAAAATACAATCGGTGTTTTCATGTGGTTCCTTTTTTTATCCCTATGCGTTTCCAATATCTTCGAATTGTTTCGACAGTTCGGCAAAATAGTTCTGGGGCTTTGGTCCTTTCCAGACTTTTTTGGGTTCTGTTGCGGTTGTTTTTGATTGGCCCAAGAAATTCACGTGATGATTTTCGACGCGAATGACCGGAAATTTATATGTATCCATTAACTTTTGACTGTGTGTGGCCAAAATAATCGTTGTACCAAAGACGCGGTTCATTTGAATAAATAATTCCATCAGACGGGCCGCATTTTCGTCGTCCAGGTTTCCTGTGGGTTCGTCCGCCAGCAAGATTGACGGTTGCACAATAATGGCACGGGCGACGGATACCCGCTGCTGCTGCCCGCCGGACAGGGAACGTGGATCCGCATCGGCATACCGCCCCAGACCCACCCATTCTAATGTCTTGGTAACCAGTTTTTTTATCTTGTCTTCGTCACAGCCACGTACCCGCAGCGGTAATGCGACATTATCAAAGACCGTCAAATGCGACAACAATGAATATTCTTGGAACACGATGGCCATTTTCTGGCGCAGGTCGGTTATCTGGTCCCGGGTCATATTGGCTGTAGATTTTCCAAATAATTTTATTTGGCCCCGTGATTGGGGATGTAATTGATAGATCAGCCGCAGCAGCGTCGTTTTACCCGCGCCCGATGCCCCGGACAAGAAATAAAATGCCCCACCGGTTATATTAAACGATACGTCGGTCAACACATCACGGCCGTCATCATACCGGGCGGCAACATTTGCAAAAGAAATCGCAGTATTCGCATCTGTCATAATACATGCATCGTAGTAAAAATTATGATCCTGGTCAAGACATGTTCACATTATTGAAATGGAATTAATTCACAAGGTAAAAAAGAAATCCCCGTTTCCGGGGATTAACTTATTTTTTGACAACCGTTTGTGTTGTTGCGTTACGGTTCATTGACCAAACGCGTTCGCCGGTGCCCAAGAATTGCGGTTTTTCTTTACCGTATGAAACAGTTTCAATTCTTTCTGGTTCAATACCGTCACGGATTAAAACGTGCGCAGCGTTACCGGCGCGTAATGCACCCAACGCCAGGTTGTATTCAGATGAACCGCGTTCGTCGCAATGACCTTCCATGATGACGCTGACGTTCGGATTTTGCTTTAAGAACATGGATTGTTCCATCAGGCTTTTTCTTGCATCCTGGGAGATTTCCGCGGAATCAAAGGCGAAAAATACCATGTCCCCGTTGATTTCAGATGGGTCCCCGGCACCGGTGCACGCGGCCAAGGATAATAACCCCAGCATTAATAAAGATTTTTTCATTCTACATCCTTTCCTTTTATGATGTGCGTATGTGTTAACACGCTAATAAAAGTACCATTTTTTAGAAATATGTCAATATTTGATTTTTTAGTATTTGGATTGGGGTGTTTTTTATGATATCATAGAGGCAAGAAATTTAAGGAGAAAGGAAAGTGAAAAAATTAACATCTGCATTTGCTATATTGGGTTTAACGACGGTTGCGGCGTCTGCCGCCCCCAGTTATATTCAGCGTGATGGTCGCTATGGCTATAACGTGACGTATGATTACCTGGACAAAGCAAAAACCGGCTGGTACATGACGGCCCGTGCGCAGTTAAGTTTTTTAAGCTGGGAAAACAAATATTCCAGTGATTACGAAGGTGTTGATGACGAATTTAGCAGCGATAAATATTCTTTTGAACCGGTTTTTGGCGGTGGGGTATCGGTTGGGTATAAGATTAAGCATTTCTGGCGCGTCGAAGCCGAAGCGGGCTTTGCCGGTATGTTCCAAGACAAAGACAATGGTTTTGAATTCAAAATGTCTGTGCCATGGTTGATGGTTAACGGATATCGTGATTTCTCTAATGGGCTGTATGTCGGATTGGGGGCCGGGGCATCGGTTGTGACAACCAAGCTGGACGGGGACATTTTCGTCAGCGGGGATCGTCGCAAGACATCTGTATCGCCGATGGGGGCCGCTATGGTCGGTTGGTCACACCGATTGGATGATAGCTTTGTTTTGGATTTGCGGTATCGTTTTGCTGGCTTTAACGGTGGCAAGCAAACGCGTACATTCGAATTGATCGATGATACATCGCGCAGCATTGAAACAAAAGCAGGATTTGTGATGTACAATTCTGTGTCGGTTGGTCTGCGGTACGAATTTTAATCGTGAAACGTGTTGACCCGATTCGCAAAATATGATAGGATTAAAGGGTAGAGGGAAATTAATGAAAAATACGTTGAAAATATCTGTTGTATCCTTGTGTTGTGTACTGTTTGGGGCCGGTGCGATGAATGCGCATGGGGCATCAA
>CATNBF010000040.1 GCA_950096895.1 uncultured bacterium
TTTTTATTGTGGGGGACGAAAATGAAGAGAATTCTAAGCTTTTTATATGGCGCATTAATGTGCATGGCGGCCATGCTGTGTCTGGGGCGGGCCGATGCCGCCGAAATGGTGAATGTAGAATACATTCATAATGCGATCAAACAAAAGTGGGACATCACGGTGCCATATAATGCGGCCCTTGAAAACCCGCGGGTGGCCGCAAATATGAAATATTTGTTGACCGCAGTGGACGTTGCAAACGAAATGCTAAATGGCGGGGCAACGACAGACTATGGTAATGGGGCGTATGCGACGCTGGCGGCGGCCGATACAGTTGCAACAAATACGGCGGTGGATACACTGGTAAAGTTTGAGCCAAAGTTTTTTATGACCACCAACACAAACGTGTCTGTGTTCAAGATGGATATTGTGGGGGCGGGGCGGTTTTATATCGACTGGGGTGATGGCACAAGTCAGGTTTTGAATCACACCGATACGATGGATTATACAGAATTGGCGCATAAATATGATGTTGCGGGGCAATATGAAATCAAAATGGGTGGACGCGCCACAGGATATTATGTGGATGACGATGGATATACGATTGCGCCAATTATCACGTATAATAATTTACGCCGTCAAGAATCAGATATTGCCCGTATACGGGGCAGCCTGGGGGCTATATTCCCGACGATTGGTGACGGCAGTGCGCCGGGCAGCCAGCCCAGCTTTGAAGCCGTATTTAAGTATGCGAAAAATCTAAAAGGGGAAATTCCTGCCGAACTGTTTGATGGGGTGCATGGCCAACCATCGATGAATATGTTCAAAGAATTATTTGCCAATTGCAGCAGTTTAGAAGGCCCTATCCCTGAAAATTTGTTTGCGGGAATATCCGGTGCGCCGGTCGAAGGGATATTTACCAGTCTGTTTAGTGGGTGTTCAAGTTTAACCGGGCAAATTCCCGAAAAATTATTCGCGGGGATTTCTGGGACGCCGGAATATGGCGGATTTTGGGGAGCATTCAAAGGATGCAGCAGTTTAACCGGTTCCATTCCTGCCGGGTTGTTTTCAGGATTGCGGGGTCAGGCCCCACTTAGTGTATTCCGCGAAACGTTTAGCGGGTGCACCGGCCTGACAGGTTCGATCCCCGAAAATCTGTTTGCGGACTTAGGCGGCATTGCGCCCCATGGGATGTTTCATTCCATGTTTTATGGCTGCACAGGATTGAGTGGTCAAGTTCCCGGAAATTTATTTTCTAACTTTTCCGGAGAGATTTCGCGTGACATGATGCGGTATATGTTTTGGGGATGTACGGGTCTGGAATCAATTGGGATGGGACTGTTGGATTCATTTACGATAACCGAAGAAACGAATGCACCGTTTGCATTTGGGGAAATGTTTTCGGGGTGCAGCGGGTTGACCGGCCCATCGGTTCAGAACGCCAATGGCCAGTATTTATATCAGATTTATGATCCCACAGATCCGAATTTTACCTTTAATTTTATATATCAAGGATGCACAGGATTAAGCGATTATGCCGATATTCCCGGTAACTTTGGTGGGCCGGCCCAGTAATCAAATGCTGGATTTCGTGCACATAGCGCAAAAAAAGATAACGCTTTTTTATTCATTCTTTTTGTGATATAATATGTCCCAAAAGGAGATTTTTTCGATATGAAAAAGCAGTTGTCTTTATTTATATGGGCGGTTGCGGCATTTGGTATGTCGCCGGTATTTGGCGCGACGAATTCCGGAATGCGTGGGGCATCAACGGTGGATTTAACCGGTGGCCCAGCGGTTCGTAGCCAGCAAGAGGTTAATTATAAAAAATACCAAATGCGTACAGACGGCAAAACATACGAATCCAAAGATGGCAAAAGTCTTTATTATACCCAGCCATCACGCCGCAGTGATTTATACAAGGCCTATGACGGGGCATCGTCATCAATATCTATCCGGACATCACGTCGTGAAACATCCCGCGAAACAGCCAAGCGCAAATATTTCTTGGCGCACCCGTTCTTTCAACCGGCCAAGGGAAAATTTGGATCAGTGACAGATCTGGGGTATAACATGGGATCGTATGATTTTGATATCCAGGATCCGACGCTAAACATGCTGTCGGGGAAATGGGATATGGGGATGTTTTCTATCAAAGAAGATTTTAGTTACGGGATCACCGATACAATATCTTTGATGGCCATGGCCCGATTTGATATTGCAGAATATAAATTCAAATGGAATGATCATAGTCCCACCGACAAAGACGATGATACAAATCTGAATCTGATGGGATTGGGGGGACAGTGGCGTTTTGTGGATAATTCCCAATGGATTGCCAATTTGGGCCTGCATTTCCAGCATCAACGTGATTTATCTAATAATTTCGTGTTAGAGGCCAAAGGTGGCTATAAATACGGGCGTTCAACGATTTATGGTATTGGGCGTGCGTGGTATGTGAACTTTGATGGTGATGTCTATGGCAATGGCGTAACAGACCAAGGCCAGACGATGATCATTGTTTATGATACCGGTCATAATGCGTTCTATGCCGAAGGCGGCGTTGGCGTGTTTAGCGTGCTGGACCAGGATTGGACATTAAATGTCGAAGGCATGTTTAGTTATTATGATTGGCATAATCAATTATCACTGCGTGCCGCCATCGGATGGCAGCCTAATGACTGGGTCGCGTTAAATTTGTATGCCAAAACCAATCTGTACGACAGTGCGAATGACAAAACGCTGGATGCGTATGCACGTCGTGCGGGTGATGCGTACTATTTTGACTTGGGCGGGGCAAAATTGGATAACTATCATGATACCAGTTTTGGTCTCCAGGCGATCTTTTATTTCTAAATATCTAAAAGGCAAGAGAGATCATAACACATAAAATCATGCATTCGTCGCAGAATCTATGCATCGACGACGAATGCATCTGGTTTTTATTAAACGGGTAATGGGGGACCGGGAATTACATGTGCTTTAATATCAAATCTTTGATGGGCGTGGTTGTTGCCACGGGGATAATGTTTACTGGACATATGTCATATGCCGCAGAAAATGATACAAATGATCCGATGTATATGCTGGGGGAACGTCATTTCTTGTCAAATACATCTTTGACATTTTGGGACAGCACGTTACGCCTGGGCCAAGAATTTTCATATGGATTAAGCAATCGGTTTTATCTAACCGGTAATGTTCATTACCAAATTGATTTTGCCGATGACGAAGATGGCTTTTCAAATATTGATTTGGGCGGGGTGTACCGTGTGGCAACACCGTCGGACGCCAATTCTGGTATTGCATCTGATGTTATTGTGGGGATCAAGTTTGGCGGGTCATCCCATGTGCGTACCCCAGAATACGCCGATACAATTTATTATGCCGGTTTGCGTATGGGACGCCAATGGGCGGGAATGACACTGGCGGCGACATTAAAGACCAGCTGGATTTTTGATAATGATCGCGGAATGGCCTATATCGATTTGACCCCAGAATCTTATTTTCGTATCGCGCCGGATTGGCGAATTGGGACCGGATTTACATTGCGCAAGGCCACGCGCCCCCATTATGATCAAGAATGGTTGAATTTCAAATTGGTTCGCCAGTATGGACGCACGCAATATGTGGGACATGTCGACTATGAATTTGAAAGTGATGAATTTTCTGTTGGTACACATGTTAGCATTTTGTTCTAGGCCGGTTCAAAATCCCGCGGACGCGGGATTTTTTTAGACTTTATGCCGGTGACATAACGCATGGCGATATTGTGCGGGCAAATGGGGAAAGATCCGCCGTGTCCCCCCGGCGATTTTTTGGGGGGCGGGTGGGGCCGCGGATAAATTCCCAATGAAAATTTTGATGCGTCATATCCTGATGGGGGATGTGCCCCGATGTGGGTTGGGCGTATATGGGGCATACCGGGGATGTGTTTTGGCCAAGGCCGTTATCCAGCGATGCGTTGCCGGATCGATGCCGGCAACGGTCAAAAAAATCGACAAATTCCGCGATAAAACATTGGGCGGGGATGCGGATTCATGCGTGCAAAGAATGTGGCATTTTGATTCTGTGGTTTGAATGCGTATTTATATGAAATACATAATAAAAACAATGTATTAAGCATGCCGGGTAACCATAAATAACCCCGGGACAGAAAAGAAATATATCCACATTAAGATCGCAGATCTGTATCCCAACCAATGCAGAAATAATGTGCCGCCATGCGGGGGGCAGCAAAATCGTGGGCGAAAATTGACGTTGGATTTATAACAAAAATTTGTGGCGGTGCGCCGGTTGGTGGCGTCGAAAAAAATCGCATTTTGGGCAAAAAATTCACTTGTGAAAAAAGTCTGAATCCCGTATAATCTGTGGCGTAGAATAAAAAAGACCTATGCCTAATCTAAACCACCCTTTGGATTAGGCATAGTGGGGCATTAAAAAAGCCCGGATTTCCGGGCGCGCGATTATAGTAAAATATGCCTAATCCAAAGGGTGGTTTTTTATTGTGGGGGACGAAAATGAAGAGAATTCTAAGCTTTTTATATGGCGCATTAATGTGCATGGCGGCCATGCTGTGTCTGGGGCGGGCCGATGCCGCCGAAATGGTGAATGTAGAATACATTC
>CATNBF010000041.1 GCA_950096895.1 uncultured bacterium
GGGTACACCATGCCGCCCAGTCCGATTGCATTCCACACGCGTATTTTGTTTAACCCAGAATTAAATACGAAATGGTTTATGGTGCCATCCTTGATCGCTATATTGGTGTTTTTGTCATTGCTGATCTTGATCACCATATCCATAACCAAAGAAAAAGAATCAGGCACAATTGAAACGTTGGTGTCGGCCCCTGTGACTAAATATGATATTATTTTGGGCAAAGTAATCCCATATGTTGTGGTGACATTTGTGATTATGCTATCGATCTTGGCCATTGGATTAATGCTGTATCATATTCCGTTTATCGGATCGCCGACATTATTTGTGATTGGATTTTTGGTGTTCTGTGTACCGGCGTCGGCGGGGGCGGTGCTGCTGGCGGATTATACCCGGACCCAGCAACAGGCCCTGTTGGGTGTGGTGATTGTGGCGTTTTTGTCGTTAATGTTATCGGGGGCAATCATTCCAACGGAAAACATGCCCCGTTTGTTACAGTATATCAGTCATGTTAATCCGTTAAGCCACTATGCCTATATGGTGCGGAATTTGATCTTAAAAGGCACAGACATCATGTATTTCATGTGCCAGTGTGCAATCATGCTGGGGGTGGGGGCGGTGATATGGGTAATTGCCATACGGAAATTCAAAACAACACTGTAACCACGGGGTAAACAGATCAAGGGGGGAAACGTCATGAAAAAATATATTGCAATTTTGGGAATAATATTGGCTGTGACGCCGGCGATGGGCGATATGTACGGGGCATTGCGCATGGTGTACGAAACCAATCCCACCATCGGTCGCCAGCGGGAAATCGTCAATGCGGCGGCCGCCGAATTAAAGATGGCGCGGCGTCAGACGTTACCATACGTGGGATTGTCGGCCGGCACCGGGTTTTCCCGCACCAAGGTGGGCGATTACACATTTGATTACGAGCCCGCCCAAATCGGAATAGAAGCGCAACAGAATCTGTTCCAAGGATTTTCGATTTTGTCCCAGATCAAGGCCGCCAAAAGTTCATTGGCCGCACAACAGGCCGTTCTTTACGCCACCCAGCAAGAGGTTTTCTTGGACGCCATCAATGCCTATATCGATGTCTTGAACGCGGCCGAGATATTAAAGCTGAACCAGAATAACCAGCACGTCTTACAGGAATATTATGACATGTGCCTTGATCGCCAGCGGGCCGGCACACTAACCAAAACCGATGTGGCCACCGCATCGGCGCGTCTGGAAATGGCGCGATACAGTGTGGCCGATGCCAACGCCGCGTATAATAATGCGCTGGAAACATTTCGGCGGATTTATGGCGATACACTGGATGATTATCCCGATATCGATATGGAAAAAATGCGGCATCTGTTTCCAGAATCCGCCGCCAGTGCCCAAGATTTTGCCATTGCCCATCACCCCAGCATTGCCGCATTAAATGCCCAAGAATCGGCCGCGCGGGAAAATATCATGATTGCCCGCAAGACCATTTTACCATCGGTTGATATTCGTGCATCTGCGGTCCAAATGCAAGACATTCCCGTCATCGATCGTGTGCGTGATGCCCGGGTTGGGGTGTATCTAAAAATGCCGATATTTGATCGTGGAACGGCATTTGCCAATGTGGATAAAACAAAACACACCGTTGCCGGCATCCAAGAACAAATTATCGCCGCGCGGCGGGCCGTGGTGGAAAACCTGAATATGGCATGGAATATATATGATGCGCAAACCGCCGCTATCGCCGCCGCCCGTGCCAGTGTTGCCGCCAACAAATTGGCCGTATCCGGCATCCGGGCCGAGCAGCGCACCGGCCGCCGCACCGTCTTGGATGTGTTAAATACCCAACAAGAATTATTAAAGTCCCAGGTGTCGTTAACCCGTGCCGAACATGGCCAGATATCGGCGTTCTTTGCGGTCTTGGCATCAATGGGGAAATTAAACCCCGATAATCTGGGGATGATTTCCGTAACCCATGATGACGATCATGACGATGATAATGATGATAACAATGAATAAAGTCCGCCCGAAAAAACATGAAATGTGAATACGAACATTTTCCTATGAATAAAAACTTGACAAATAGAATATTTATGTAGTACAATCAACAATGAAACAAAACGATAACCGCAGTTAACATAAGGAGTTTAACCATGCGTTTTTCAAAGAAATTTTCATACAAATTGTCAAAACCGTTTGCCGTGTTGGCCTTGGCGGGGTCTGGATTGGTTATGGGATGTTCCAAGGATGATCCCAAAAACGACATCGTCCCGCAACACGATACCGTTTATACGTTTGGCCGGGGATGGTATGACAATTTGACAAATCTGACGCAAATCAGTGCATCGGCCGATTCCACCGAAGTACGTCGTATTATTTTCCAATTGGATACAGAAAAAGATAATTGGGCTGGATTGAATATGAAGGGGTTTGTTTCAGGCTTTGAAAAAGCGTTCCAGGCCGCCAAAGGCAAAGGGGAAGGCCGTGGCGTATTCAAAAATGTAACCAATCAAGATGCAAATCATGAAATTGAATCGCAATACAATGCGTGGGGTTTTCAGTTTGAATTTTATAAACCTGCGGCCCAGGCGATGCAGAAAGTTCGTTAATAAAACGCATCAACAAAAAAATCCGGCATTGCCGGATTTTTTTTTGTTGCCATTTGCGAAATAATTTTCTATGCTGTGGTGCATGAT